>SFND01000042.1 GCA_004554245.1 Oribacterium sp.
GAAATCGTAGACGGTGTTCAGGTACTCGGACATCTCCTCCCGGTCGATATAGTGCCCGCAGAGCTCCTCGATCGCGTCCTGCCGCGCGAGGATCTGCGCCCGGTCGATGAGCGGCTGCTCGAGGAAACGACGGAGCATACGTGCGCCCATCGCCGTCCGGGTCTTGTCGAGAACCCAGAGCAGCGTGCCACGCTTTTTCTTCTCCCGCATCGTCTCGATCAGCTCGAGATTCCGCTGGGTCGCCGTGTCGATGATCATGTACTGGCTGCTTGCGTAGTAGCGGATGTTCGAGATATGCGCGACGCTGTTCTTCTGCGTCTCATAGACATAGTGCAGTGCCGCCGCCGCACTCAGGCGCGAGAGATCCCGGTCCGCGAGGCCGATTCCCTGAATGCTCGCATGGAAGTGCTCCTCGAGCAGCTTCGTCGCCGCCTCATCCTTATACACCCCATCCTCGAGCTCCGTGATGATCAGATTGAAGCGCTCCTTGATGAAATCCGTATCCGCGCCCGAGATCATAAACGCCTGATTACACACGATCTCCGCCGGCTGGAAGCGGCTCAGCTCATCGAGCACCTCCTTCACCGTGCCGCAGGTCGTCGTCAGAAACTCGCCGGTCGACACATCGACGCTGCTCACGCCGAAGCCCGACGCATCGTAGAAGATGCTCATGAGGAAGTTGTTCTTCGTCTCATCGAGCCCCTGCTCGGCGGTCAATGTTCCCGGTGTCACCACGCGGATGACCCCTCGCTTCACGAGTCCCTTCGCAAGCTTCGGATCCTCGAGCTGTTCCGCGATGGCCACCTTATAGCCCGCACCCACGAGACGCGTCACATAGCTGTCCGCCGCATGAAACGGGATGCCGCACATCGGTGCCCGCTCCGCCTGTCCGCAGTCCTTCCCGGTCAGCACCAGATCCAGCACCGACGACGCGGTCTTCGCATCCTCATAGAACATCTCGTAGAAATCGCCGATCCGATAAAAGAGGATGCAGTCCGGATACTGCTTCTTGGTTTCGAGGTACTCCGCCATCATCGGCGACAACTTTTTCTCAGCCATCTGTTTCCTTTCGCTGCCTGCGCCCCGCAGGCCAATGCACACATCTGTCTTCCGCCCGTCACTGTTGAAACGTCGTTAAGTCAAGACGTAGCTCGGCGGACAGCAGCCGGAAGCCATACGTAGAGACCGTGTGAAATCAAGTCAGGTCCCCTTAGCGGCACTTGGTACATTTTCCTTAGCACCCTCTAGCAACGCTGAGTTTTCATGAAGAAAACTCAGCGATTGCAGAGGGCCTAGTGCCGCTTAGGGTCCCTGACTTAGATTGAACCGGTCTCGCAGTACTGTGCTTCCGACTGCCGTCCGACGAGCTCGCCGAAGTAGTAGAAGCCCTTCGACTCCGTAAGCTTCACCATCTGCATGGTGCCGATCAGCTCCTTCGGGCCCGGGAAGTGCACGAGCACGCTGTTTGAGAGCCGTCCCGTGAGGTAGCCCTCCTGGTTCTTGTTCTCATCCTCGACGAGGACCTCCATGGTCTTTCCGAGGTCGCGGGTCTCGTTCGCCGCCGAGCTCTCCTGCACGATTTTAAGAAGCCGGGCGAAGCGGTCCTTCACATCCTCCTCCGGCACCTGCTCGTAGCTCGCCGCCGGTGTGCCCGTCCGCTTACTGTAGATGAAGGTGTACGCCGCGTCGAACTGCGCCTGCTGCACGACCTCCACGGTATCCTGGAAGTCCGCCTCAGTCTCACCCGGGAAGCCCACGATGATGTCGGTGGTCAGCGCCACCTCCGGCAGCTCCCGGCGGATCTTCTCCACGAGTGCGAGGTAGCTCTCCTTCGTATAGTGCCGGTTCATGCGCTTGAGAATCGCGCTGGAGCCGGACTGCAGCGGCAGGTGAATGTGCCGCTCGATGTTCGGGTGCGTCTTCATCACCTCGATGAGCTCATCCGAGAGATCCTTCGGGTTCGAGGTCATATAGCGTACGCGCCGGAGACCCGGCAGCTCTGCCACGGCGGCGAGCAGCTCCGGGAAGCTCGTGCTGCCCGGGATGTCATTGCCATAGGAATTGACATTCTGACCGAGCAGGGTGATCTCGAGACAGCCATCCGCGATCAGCTGCTCGCACTCACGGAGGATCGCCGTCGCATTACGCGACTTCTCCCGACCACGCACGTACGGCACGATACAGTAGGTGCAGAAATTATTACAGCCGTAGCTGATGTTCACCGCGCCCTTGAAGCGGTAGCGACGGTCACTCGGCAGCTCCTCGACGATAAGCTTCGTATCCTCGAGCACCTCGAAGGTCCGCTTCCCGGTGACGAGCGTCTGGTACAGAAGCTCCGCGAGCTTGTAGACATTGTGCGTACCGAAGACGAGACGCACGTACGGATAGCGCTTCCGGATCCCCTCGACCTCGTCCTTCTCCTGCATCATGCAGCCGGTGATACCGATGATCATCCCATCGCGGCGCTCGTACTGATGCTTCAGACGGCCGACCCGACCGTACAGCTTCATGTTCGCATTCTCCCGCACCGTACAGGTCGTGAACAGCACGACATCCGCATCCCGGTCATCCTCCGTCACAGTGTAGCCGCAGCGCTCCAGGATACCGAGCAGCTTCTCACCATCCTTCGCCGACATCTGACAGCCCATGACCTCGACCATACAGTGCGCCGCATAGCCCTCCTGCTTCTTCATCTCCACGAGCTCACGGACACGGTCCATGAAATAGTACTGCCG
>SFND01000017.1 GCA_004554245.1 Oribacterium sp.
CAAACGTGCATTATTGCCTGTTTTTCCAGCGACAAAATGTGCAAAGCGTATATTATTATAAAACAAAACGCATTTATGTATGTGCAATATTGACAATGCATAGCAACACCGTTAAAATTAAGTCAAATCAAACGAATGACCTAAACGAACGTCCGAATCCGCGGTCCGGATGTTCGCGAATGATACGTCACATCATAAAAATCAAGGAGGTTCTGAAAAGTATGAAAAAGGATTTTGTAACTCTGACAGTAAACAAACGAGAATATACGTTTTCTGTCGGCACGGCCTTTGGACAGCTTCCACCATCCGAAACACTCGTAGATACATTAAGAAATCGTCTGGGATTGACCGGAACGAAATCGTCCTGTAACGAAGGTGCATGTGGGTGCTGTACCGTGATTAAGGATACGTATGCTGTCGCATCCTGCATGACGCTCACGGTGGACTGTGATGGTAGTGATATCATCACCATCGAAGGACTGGAGGATCCGGAGAAGGGACTCGATCCGATTCAGCAGGCCTTTATCGATGAGTACTCTTTCCAGTGTGGCTACTGCACACCGGGTATCATCATGTCGGCGAAGGCACTGTTCATGCATAATCCGCATCCGACTGCGGAGGAAATTCAGGAAGCGCTTTCCGGTAACTTCTGCCGTTGTATCAGTCATTATACGGTGCTGAGAGCGCTTAATAAGGTAGCAGGAAATGAGGATGCCGAACTTTCCGAGATGCATCGGGCAGCGGATGATATCCCTGTAGAGGATCGTATTCCGGTTCGTGAAAACAAGCATCCGAACAATCCTTCGACCTGGCAGGCATGCAATGAGCATTCATTAGCAGATTAAGGAGGGCCTTCAAAATGAGTGCAGCAGATAAGAAAATGAATTACCGTGATGTGGTTCAGCCGAACTATCGTCATGTTGGTAAATATACCCCGAGAATCGATGCCAAGGATATCGTAACCGGACATGCAACCTATCTGGATGATTTTAATGTTCCTGGCCAGCTGTATGGTAAGACCTTGCGTTCACCGTATCCGCATGCAAAGATTCTGTCCATCGATGCGACGAAGGCAGAGGCACTTCCGGGTGTACGTGCAGTCGTGACCTATAAGAATGCGCCGGAGCAGTGGGGACTCGGCCTTCCGGTACATCGTCATCTTCTCGAGGATGAGGTATGGTGTGTCGGTGACGTCGTCGCACTGGTCGCCGCGGATACGCTGGAAATCGCAGAAGAAGCCCTCGATCTGATCGATGTCGAGTATAAGAAGCTTCCGGCTGTATTTAATGCGGAGGACGCCCTGAAGGAAGGTGCACCGCAGCTTTATAAGAGATTCCCTGGAAATCATGTAGATAACGGTATCAAGTATTTCCAGCCGGATGGTCCGTGGTGGCAGATCCGCCGAGGCGATCCGGAGGCAGCCTTTGCAGAGTGTGCCTATGTTGCGGAAGATCGCGTTGAGTTCGATAAGATGCCGTCACCGGCCGCGCCGGAGACACCGTCAGCCATCGCAAAGTGGACGGGAGGAACCGACTATACCCTGTGGGCATCTTCTCAGTCTTCCCATATTCTGAAGCTGATGGCCGAGGGTCGTATCGACCATTCAAACTTCGATGTTCGTACGTTCAATGTCGGCGGTTCTTATGGTAATAAGCAGTCCCTGATGACGACCGTCCTTTCCGCATGTATGCTGTCCCGTGTGACCAGTAAGCCGGTAAAGGTAGTCATGACCAAGGAAGAGCAGTTGACCTGCTATGAGGTTCGTCTCGGATCCATCATGAATGCCAAGATCGGTATCACGAAGGATGGCATCGTAAATGCGATTAAGGGCAAGTGGCTGGTAGATACCGGATCCATCGCAGACTCGATTCAGGGCCAGGTCGGTGTCGGCCTCGGCGAGGCGCAGCTCGTATGTGCGAAGTGCGCAAACTGGGATATGGATTCTGAAATTGCCGTTACGAATCGGCAGGCAGCCGGTATCGTACGTGGTTATGGCGGACAGGAGCTGAACAGCTGTCTCGAGCGTCTCATGGCGACTGCGATGAAGGAAGGAAATCTCAATCCGCTTGACGTGTTTAAGAAGAATTACGTGGCACCGGGTGATCGCTTCCAGTGGCGTGATGGTCGCTGGTGGCAGTCCAGATCCTCGATGTTCTTCCCAGAAGCGATGCAGGGTGCTGCGGATCGTTTCGACTGGGATAAGAAGTGGGTCGGCTGGAATAAGCCGTACTGGGTAAGCCCGGATGGCAAGAAGGCCAGAGGCGTCGGTATGGGCGTTATCGGTAATGCCGATATCAATGAGGATAATACCGAGTGTATCTGTCGTATCATCCCGGATCTCGTAGGTAAGCCGAGAGCATCGAAGACGGTGATCGAGATGGATGTTACCGAGTCTGGTATGGGTACGAGATCAAATGTAGTTAAACAGGTGGCAGAAATCCTTAATGTGCCGGTAGAGACGGTTTATATCACGGATCCGGGTTCGAAGTATAATCCTTCCAACTATGGTCTTTGCGGTTCCAGAGGTACGATCACGACCGGTAAGGCAGCAACACTGGCAGCGATGGAGTGTAAGCAGAAAGCTCTGGAGCTCGCAGCGACGCACTTCCACAGATCCATCGACCAGATGGAAACGAAGGACTATATGGTTTATGTGCGCGATACACCTGAGCTTATGGTTCCGATGTTTAAGCTCTGCGATAAGGAGCTTTCCATCTGTGGATATGGTAAGCACCTGGAGCTTTTCAATATTCCGAGCTGTATCGCGGTGTTCGTCGATGTCGAGGTCGACCTCGAGACGGGTCGTCAGCGCTTACTTCATATCGGTGCAGGAACGGATATCGGACAGATTCTCGATCCGAAGGCGGTGGAGATGCAGCTGCATGGTGGCATCGGATCTGCCTGCGTAGATACAGCGTCGATGGAGGAGTGCTTACAGGATCCGATCACTGGACGTCTGGTGACCGCAAGCATGCTCGAGTATAAGATGAGAACCTTTAATGAGTTCCCGACCTATGACGCATACGTCATGGAATCGCAGATCGATAGCTATGTATTTAAGGCACTCGGCATCGGTGAAGTATCCGGTGCGGCACTCGGTGGTGCAGTTCTGATGGCGATTTCCAATGCAACCGGAAAGGATATCAAGACCTACCCTGCAACGCCTGGCGTGATTCTGAGCGCCCTCGGTAAGGCATAATCGAAGGAGGAACCGATCGTGAGAAATTTTGATTATGAGAGTGCGGCTTCTTTTGAAGAGGCCAGCACGTTATTAAAGAATACAGAATCCGGTAAGGCGGTGGCCATCGCCGGAGGTACAGACCTCGTCGGTGTGATGAAGGAAAAGATCCTGAAGAAGGCACCGGAGAAGGTTGTCAATCTGAAAACCATCAAGGAAGGAAATTATATTAAAGAGGAAGGAAATGCGATCGAAATCGGTGCCCTGACGAAACTGACACAGATCGTGGAGAGTCCGGAGCTGACGGAGGGAGCAGCGGCAGTTCAGGAAGCAGCGAAATCCATCGCTTCTCCGATCATCCGTAACGAAGGAACCATCGGTGGTAATCTCTGTCAGGATGTGCGTTGCTGGTTCTACCGCTATCCGAATGGCGTCGGTGGAAGACTCGACTGTGCACGTAAGGGTGGTGAAGAGTGCTTCGCGATTCAGGGACAGAACCGTTATCACTCCATCTATGGTGGCATGAAGACCGGTTTTACACCATGTTCCCATGAGTGCCCGGGCAATACGGATATTCCGGGATACATGGCGAAGCTGCGTGAAGGCGACTGGGATGGCGCGGCCAGAATCTTCCTCGAGTACAATCCGATGCCGATGGTTACCTCCAGGGTATGTCCGCATAACTGCCAGCTGAAGTGCAATCAGAATCAGCACGGCGATCCGGTCGATATCCATGCCGTAGAGCGTTCACTCGGCGACTATATCATCGCGCATTATGATGACTATTTTAAGGCACCGGAACAGGAGTCCGGCAAAAAGGTAGCCATCGTCGGTGCAGGCCCGGGCGGTCTGACGGCAGCCTATTATCTTCGCCGTGCCGGTGAGAAGGTCGTGGTATATGATCGTATGGAGAAGGCCGGCGGTGTTCTTCAGTATGGTATCCCGCACTATCGTCTGCCGAAGGATATCGTCGACGGATATGCTGCTCAGCTTGAAAAGATGGGTGTCGAGTTCCGGATGAATACGGAGATCGGAAAGGACATCACCCTCGATCAGCTGGATCAGGAATATGATGCCATCTATCTCGGTACCGGTGCGTGGAAGCAGCCGCTCCTCGGAATCGGTGGTGAGGAGCTGACACAGTTCGGTCTGAATTTCCTCGTTGATGTCAATACCTATCTCCAGAAGGCCATCGGTAATGATATCCTCGTCTGTGGTGGCGGTAATGTTGCGATGGATGTTGCGATGACCGCGAAGCGTCTCGGTGCGAAGTCCGTGAAGCTGGTTTGCCTCGAGCAGGCAGATGAGATGCCGGCGACCGAAGAAGACGTCAGCAGAGCGAAGGAAGAAGGCGTCGAAATCTTTAATGGCTGGGGTCTTTCCAGAGTACTGACGGATGCAGACGGTAAGGTCAACGGACTCGAGTCCATGAAGTGTACCTCCGTACGAAATGCAGAGGGCAGATTTGATCCGCAGTATGATTACGACACGAAGATGAACTTTGCGTCGGATTATATCATTCTCGCTACCGGACAGCGTGTCGATATCAGCTTCCTCGGCGAGAACTTCCTGTCTCAGGTGAAGAGCCCGAGAGGTCTGATCGATGCCGATCTCGAAACGGCGAAGACCTCAAATCCGAAGATCTATGCAGGCGGCGATGCGGTTACCGGACCGAACCTCGCCATCAAGGCGATTCATGGTGGCCGTGTTGCAGCCATCACGATCAATAAGGATCTCGGCGTAGAAGAGTATCACTGGCCGCAGACAAAGGGATTCCTTCACTTTGATAAGGACGCCATCAAGGAAACGACGATGCATGTTCTTCCGGAGCGGGCGGTATCCGAGCGGACACTGAGTGACGAGGATACTGGATCCTTTACACCGGAAACAGCTATCCAGGAAGCCGGCAGATGTATGGACTGCGGATGTTATTCGGTAAATGCTTCCGATCTTTCACCGGTGATGGTGATGATGGATGCGGAACTGATCACAACGGAGAAAACCATTCGGTCGAAGGATTTCTTTACGACGAAACTCAAGGCATACGATATGCTGAATCCGGGAGAGCTGATCAAGGCCGTTCGTTTCGAAAAGCTGGATGGCTATACGACCGGCTATGACAAATTCAGAGTACGTGATTCGATCGACTTTGCAATTGCATCTCTCGCATATGCATATAAGCTCGAGGATGGTGTGATCCGTGATGTGAAGCTGGTTCTGGGTGCAGTGGCACCGGTTCCGCTGGTACGACCGGAGGTAGAAGCGTTCCTGATCGGAAAGAAACCGACGAAGGAAGTTGCTGCTGAGGCTGCAGAGATCGCTGTTAAGGATGCTGCGCCGCTTCAGTACAATGACTATAAGGTACAGGAAGTCAGAGCACTCATCTCAAATCTCGTAGAGCGGATGGCAAACGCATAAAGAAGCGTATTTTAAGCGAGCCCCGTCCACGACGGGGACTCGCTATTTCAAAATCATGAGCCGTTAAAAAAATAACGTACATACAAGAACAGAATTCTTCTTAGAAGGGAGGGTGTATGGATTATATGAAAAAAAGATGGACGGTCGTGGCTGCAAGCTGTATCGTCAATGTCTTTATCGGTATTTCGTACTGCTGGAGTATCTTCCAGTCCGGATTTATGAGTGAGTCAGAAGAAATTTTCGGTGCGACAGTAGTGGCATCTTCGCTGGCACTGGCATTTACCTTTAATACAGGTGTCGGTCCGATCACCATGATTACCGGTGGCGCGATGAAGAAAAAGTTTGGTGCTGGAGGCGTCATCAAAATCGGCGCAGTTCTGACCTTACTGGGTCTTCTGATGACGGGCATGGCCCACAGTGTGCCGATGGTATGGATCGGCTTCGGTATCATCGCCGGTTTCGGTGTCGGCATGATCAATGGCATCACCACAACCAATACCGGCCTCTGGTTTCCGGAAATGCGTGGAACGATTGCAGGCCTTACGACGGCCTTCTTCGGACTGGGGTCAATTCTCTTCCCGTTCGTGCTGAGACCTCTGATCGGCAGCATTGGCGTACTGAAGACCTTCATGATACTTGGAATCCTGATCGGCATCGTCGGATTCATCTGTGGATTTTTCATCTCGGCGCCACCAGAAGGCTGGTTGCCGGATGGATACGTACCACCTGCACCGAAGAAAAACGGTCCGGCACCTAGAAATTACAGCTGGAATGAGATGATCCGGGATAAACGCTATTACGTAGCGGTGATCGCCTTCCTCTGCTTCTCATCGGCCGGTCTTTTCGTCATTCAGTCGGCGACCGGTATGGCGAAGACCATCGGTGGACTGCCGAAGGAGAGTGCACTCGTAGCGTATACGGTTTCGTTCATCGGTATCGCGAATTCCGGCGGACGTCTTCTCTG
The DNA here is from genome assembly GCA_004554245.1 of Oribacterium sp. GTDB lineage: Bacteria > Bacillota > Clostridia > Lachnospirales > Lachnospiraceae > Oribacterium. The sequence goes on from SFND01000017.1 coordinate 6,561, forward strand.
GGGGTCGATCTCCGATAAGATCGGACGCTATAAGGCGCTGATGGCGATGGGATGCCTCGTGGCGATCTGTGGTTTCTGCTTATCGCGAGTGAATCAGTCGTACGGAATGTTCCTGATTTTTGCTATGCTGATTGCAGCATGTTATGGAGGCTCCATGGGTGTATATCCGGCACTGACGGCGGATAATTTCGGACCGAAGAACAATGGCATCAATTACGGCATCATGTTTATCGGTTTCGCGCTCGGCGGCTATGTCGGACCGAAGTTCTTTACGAGTCTGATGGAGCAGTCCGGTGGATCCTATGCGATGCCGCTGACGATTGTGGGTGTATTTGGCATCGTAGCAATCGTGCTGATTTTCCTTCTCGTAAAGTTCAGAGAGAGTATGAAGTAAAGATAAGACAGGTTTTATTATGGACAAATCGCAGTTGATTGAAAATCAAAAAAACGATGATCCATATCGATGCTCCATTTCGAACCGGACGTTGGGAGAGCTGATTCATCTTCAGGCCTCCCGGTATCCGAACCATCTCGCGGTGATAGATTATCTGCATGATCGACGCCTCACGTATCAGGAACTCGATACGGTCAGTGATGATCTGGCGAAGGGGCTGATTCATCTGGGACTCAGGCAGGGCGATCATGTGGCGGTGATCATCGATAACTGCTGGGAACATGTCGTCACGAAGCTCGCCATCTCGAAGGCCGGTGGAGTGCTCGTCAATGTGAATATCCATGAAAAAGCGGATATGCTGCGACGGCTTCTGGAGAATACTGAATGCAGCATAATGATTATAAAGCAACGGATGAAAAACCGGGATCATATGGAGATGCTGTATGAAATCTGTCCGGAACTGAAGACGCAGACTGCTGGCAGACTGCAGACAGTACTGCTGCCGAAGCTTCGGCATATCATCGTGACCGGTGGGGCTGGAGCGGAAGGCTGTGCATGGCAGCTGAATGAGATCCTGAAGGCAGGAGAACAGTGCTCCGACCAGCTGCTGGAAGATCGGGCGAAACAGCTGGACATGGACCAGACCGCCACGATCATCCATACCTCCGGATCGAGCGGCACCCCGAAAGGCGTTCCGCTGACGCATCGACAGATGATGCTGAATGCACTCGAACATGTGCACTATATGAAGATGACGACAGATGACCGGCTGTGTGTGACAGCTCCGCTGTTCCACTCGCTGGGCTGCATCGGAAGCATGCTGACGACACTGATGGCCGGGGCTACGATGGTGCTGTTTGATGATCTGAAGCATGAGGGTGTGCTGGAGCTTCTGGTGAAGGAAAAGTGTACGGTGATGAGTTGCGTTCCGACGATTCTCCTTCGACTGATGCATCATGCAGAAGAAATCGGAGGTGAGCAGAATCTCCATCTTCGTCTCTGCGTGATCGCCGGAGCGAGCTGTCCGGAGGAGGTGTTCCGACATGCATCGGAGGTTCTGCATATCGATCATTTCATGGTGATGTATGGGATGACGGAAGCCGGTCCGGGAATCAGCAGTACGGAAATACAGGATCCCCTCTGCATGGTGTCGACGACCGTCGGTCGTTTCTGGCCGTTGATTGAGTGGAAGATCCGTGACCTCGCCACCGGCATCACACTGGGAGAGAATCAGGTCGGTGAAATCTGCATCAAGGGTCCCTGTGTCACGGCGGGGTATGTTCGGAATATCGAAGAAACAGAAAAAGCGTTCGAGGATGGCTGGCTTCGCACCGGAGATATCGCAACGGTGGATCGGGATGGCGTCATCCGCCTGAGAGGAAGATGTAAGGATATCATCATCCGGGGTGGCGAGAACATCAGCCCGAAGGAAATCGAAGACTTTTTACGGCAGCATCCGAAAATCGAGGATGCCTGTATCGTGGGCGCCCCGAATCGTGAATTCGGTGAGAGCGTCTATGCATTTCTGATTCTGAAGCCAGGGCAGGAACTTTGTCTGGAGGAGCTTCGCAGCGACTGCAAAGGCAAGATTTCAACCATCAAGATTCCGGAAGAAATCGAAATCCTACAGCAGTTTCCACTGACCGGCTCCGGTAAGATTGCAAAGGAAGCGCTGAAGAAGATAGCAGCTGAGCATACGAGATTCAGCTGAAGAAAGGATAAACTATGGCAAAATTTATTACACCGAAACAGGCAGCGGAGCTGATTCCGGATGGCGCAGTCATCGGTTCGGCAGTGCAGGGGATGACAGGATGGCCGGAGGAAATCGGTCTTGCAATCCAGGATCGTTTTAAGGAGTGCGGACATCCGGCAGGAATCACACATATTCACGGCGCAGGACAGGGTGATTTCGGACGTATGGATCCTGAAAAAAAGAAGACACGTGGTGAGGATGCCCTGGCAGAGGATGGTCTTCTGACCTGCTCGATCCATGGACATGTCGGCTGCTCTTTTAAAATGATCAAAAACATCACGGATAATAAGATCCTTGCGTACAACTTCCCACTCGGCATCGTCGGACAGATCTGGCGAGAGGTCGGTCGAGGTTTCCCTGGACTGATGACGAAGGTCGGCCTCGGAACCTATATCGATCCACGTTTTGATGGTGCGATGATCAATGAAAAAACAAAGAAGGAAGGAAAGCAGTTCGTTTATCACATTCCGGATTTTATGGGAGAGGAGTATCTCTTCTATACCCTTCCGAAGCTGAACGTCGCCCTTCTACGTGGCACAACTGCAGATGAAGATGGCAACCTGAGCTATGAAAAGGAGTGTATGCCATGTGAACCGCTGGATCTCGCGATGGCAGCCAAGGCCTCCGGTGCGATCGTCATCGCCCAGGTCGAGCGCGTTGCGAAGACAGGTTCCCTGGATCCGCGCACTGTCAAGATTCCGGGTATCCTCGTCGATTATGTCGTCGTCGAAGAGCATCCGGAGCGTTCGATGCAGACGCATATCACTCACTTCAATCCGGCGTTCACCGGAGAGATCCGCGTACCACTCGGAGACGCGAAGCAGGAGGTTCCGTTTGATCATCGGAAGGTGATCGCGCGTCGAACCGCAGCGGAATTCCATCATGACATGAAGTGCAATTTCGGTATCGGCATGCCGGGTCTCGTCCCGAGTATTCTGATGGAGGAGGGCGTCGATGATCAGATTACGATGCTTTCAGAGTCTGGACTCATCGGCGGTGTGCCGGCGCAGGGCGGCGATTTCGGTGCACACTTCAATCCGATTGCGATGGTGAATCAGACCGATTTCTTCAGTTTCTTCGATCATGGTGGACTCGACGCCGGTGTCTTCGGACTTCCGGAGGTGGATAAGGATGGTAATGTCAATACCACCTACCTGAATGGCAAGATCGCCGGCTGTGGTGGCTTCCCGAATATTTCGGCCAACGCGAAGCACTCGATCTTCATGGGCACCTTTACCGCCGGTGGACTCGAGTGTCATGTGGAGGATGGAAAGCTGTACATCGATCAGGAAGGTCGCTTTAACAAGTTCGTAGATCACTGCGTACAGGTTTCCTTCAATGCAGCGCAGTGCCTGAAGAGGGGAAATAAGATCAGCTACATCACAGAACGCTGTGTATTCGAGCGTACGGAGGAGGGCCTCGTGCTGACTGAAATCGCTCCGGGCATCGATCTTCAGACCCAGGTGCTCGATCATATGGGCTTCCGCCCGATCGTGCCGGAGGGTGGTCCGAAGCTGATGGATGCAGCACTGTTCCAGGAGAACTGGGGCAGACTGAAGGATACCTTCTGATGACGCTTGTGCTGGTAGCTGTTTGACCGTATGTCCGTTTCATAGTTGTGAATCAGCCAGGTGACATCACCTGGCTGATTCCATATCCAGAAAAATATCTGAGATTGCAATATCCGTGATGGAAAGGAGAAAATATGCCGATCCTGAAATATGAATATGATTTTATCACCGGAAAGAAGAATCCCATCGGAACCCATATCGAGATCGAGACGGATGCAGAGAAAGGAAGCGCGGCCTGCGCATGGACCGTGCAGGAGAACTACATCGGCTATGATCATATCCTGCATGGAGGTATCGCTGCATCTATCCTGGATAATCTGATGATTTATGCAGGTCGCGCTTGGTCCGGGCAGGATGTTGTGACGGCAAATATCAATGTGAATTATCGCGCAATCGCCTACGTGGGCGATCATCTCGAGGGACATGCATGGGTGAGTGCGCACACGCCGGGCAGTCGTGCGATTCACCTTCGGGCGGAATTACGAAGAGGAGAGACGATCGTTACGGAAGCGGAAGGCGTGGTCGTCATCGTCTATCCGGCATCGGATGGGAAGCTGTGATCATCAGATCATCTACCTCGCGAATGATCAGGTCTTATAAGGAACGAAAAAAATAAATATATAACAAATCGAACAAGCAGAGCTGCTGATAGAAGAATGGATTGTGCAGTCTGTACGAGCTGTGCTGACCGATATATTTTAAAAAGCAAATCGCCTGATGCAAATTCACATATAAAGTGGTATACTAGGTCAAACGACCGACATAGTGCATAGACAGGAGTTTATATGAGATTCGGAGCAGTGATCGTGGCGGCGGGGATGTCGAAACGAATGAATGACTTTAAACAGTTGATGAAGATTGGGGATATGACCTTCGCGGATCGTGTCATCACGAACTTTCAGCGTGCAGGCATACAGGACATCGCCATCGTAACGGGCTATCGTGGCGAGGAGCTCGAGAAGTCCTTGAAGGGATCCGGTGTGGTCTTTCTTCGAAATGATCACTATGAGACGACAAGGATGTTTGACTCCGCCTGTATCGGCTTTTCGTATCTGAAGGATCGCTGCGATGCGGTGTTTTTCTGTCCGGTGGATGTGCCGTTCTTTACGGATGAAACCGTAAAGGCGGAGATGAATCGTGCAGAGAGTGCGGACATCATCGTTCCGTACTGTCATGCGCGGCCGGGACATCCGATTCTGCTCAGTCAACGGGCGGTGGAGTATGTGCTTCAGTATACCGGTGAACGCGGGATGCGGGGTGCCTACGAGTCCTTCGGACAGACCGGAGTGGGCAGGGTGCTGCAGATCAGCGTCGACGACGACGGCGCGGTGATGGACGCCGATACGAAGGAGGATTATCAGAACCTGCTGGATCTTCATAATGCACGTCTGATGCGACCGGATATCCGGGTGCGGCTGTGTAATTCGAAGCCGTTTTTCGGTCCGGGTACGGTGAACCTGCTTCGACAGATCGCGTCGACCGGCAGTGTCCGGGAGGCCTGCGAGAAGTGCGGTATCTCCTACAGTAAGGGCTGGACCATCATCCATGACTGTGAAAATGAACTGGGCTATCGCATCGTCGAGCGACAGCCGGGCGGAAAGTATGGTGGTAAAGCTGTGATCTCGAAGCATGGAGGGAAGCTGATCCTGTTGTATGAGCAGCTCGAGCGGGAGATGAATGAAGTCGTGCAGAAGAAGTTCGATGAGATCTTCCTGCATGGAGACTGGCTGAAGAAATCGAATCTACAGGGCGATATGGGGGATACGTAACCTGCGATGTGCGTTACAGGTCGGGTGTGCGGCTGCGTGATGTTCGTGCATAAAGCGATGTAGTGCAGTGTTGGAAAGGCGAGATTGCGGGAAAAGGATCGGAAAATGAGAACAGATGTAAAACGAATCGCCATTTTCGGTGCCGGCCAGGCAGGCGCGATGGTGCGTACCTGGCTTCCGGCCAGGCAGGAGCTACTGTGTTTTATCGATAATGATAAAGAAAAGCAGGGAAAAATGCCGGATGGGCTGCCTGTGTTAAGTCTCGAGGAAGCGTTACGGCTTCAGCCGGAAGAGATCATCCTCGCGATTCTGAACGCGGAGGCAGAGCGGATGATTCTTAAACAGATCGAAGAGACTGGTTTCACGGGGACCTGTACCTGTCTGGGAAGCATTAGGGAACTGCAGGATGTCCGGCTGTCCGCGCTTCGGTTGCAGGCGCGAGAAATCGAAGCGTGGAAAATACCGGGCGATGTCGCGGAGCTCGGCGTGTACCAGGGGGCGTTTGCCGCAGAGATCAATCGACTGTTTCCGGAGCGAAGGCTCTGGCTCTTCGATACCTTCGAGGGCTTTCATGCGCGCGACCTCGCCATCGAGGCGGAGCGAACCGGCGTGAAGACGCAGCGACGGAGCTTTTCAGATACGACGATAGAGCTCGTTCGAAGCCAGCTGCCGCATCCGGAGATGGCTCGCTTCATAAAGGGGTATTTCCCGGAGAGCCTGGATTTCGAAGTGGTATCCGGAAGCGACGCGGAACAGGGTGGAGGACATGAGAAGATACAGCGAGCTCTGCAGTCATCTGGAAGGAACGTGATGCAGGAGCCCGTGAACGCTATGGCTGCGTGCAGCCGCTCTCATACAGAGCAGCGTAAAGAAAGCAGCGACCCCTGCTTCGCCCTGGTGAGTCTGGATCCGGATCTCTATGAGCCGACGCTCGAGGGGCTTCGCTACTTTTACCCGCGGCTCGCGCCGGGCGGACGCATCCTCATTCACGACTATACGAGCTGTCAGTTCGAAGGTGTGAAGATGGCGGTGGACGAGTACTGCCGCGCACACGAGCTCTTCGTGGTACCGCTCATGGATCTTCATGGAACCGCAGTGCTGGTAAAGCAGGGGAATCCATAATGGCATTGAAAACTGTATCTGACAGGGGAAGCCTTTGTGAAATCAGGAAACTTCCGCGTGGAAGACTGGAATACATTTATCTTCGGAGACGGATATAGATATGTATCATCGCATAGAAGTATGCGTAGTGAGGATGGAAATGCGACGGATCTATCTGGTCCGGCACGGGCTGCCGGAGAAAAGCACAAGTGAAAAAGAATATATCGGTGTGACCGACCTTCCGCTCAGTATGCGTGGACGTGCAGAGGCGCGCCAGCTGGGCAGCTGTTTTTTACAGCACATACAGTCGGTCAATGCAGTCAGGCGCACAGATCGTACCTTCGCGAAGAACAGAATCCACCAGGACGCATCGAGCATCGAGCCCTGGATGGTAGCGGAGCAGCAGGCGAAGCGGAAGCACGCAGATGGTCAGGCAATCGTGCGTGTTCGCATCCTTACGAGCCCGCTGCAGCGCTGTCGTCAGACGGCGGAGGAGATACACCGTGTGCTCTCCGATCGGGGAATCGCGCTTATGGAACCGCACGTGGTCGAGGCACTGCATGAAATCGATCTCGGAGACTGGGAAGGAAAGAGTGTTCGGGAGATCAGGGAACGCTTTCCGGAAGAGTATGAAGCGCGAGGGCATGCGCTCGGAACGTATCATACCCCCGGAGGAGAGAGCTTTCTGGAGGCCGGTGTCCGATTTCAGAAGGCCATCGAGGCAATTCTGAAATTTGCAGATCGAAGCGAGATGGCCGCGGATGGAAAACAGAGTAGCGGTATGGGGAGTGATGGAAACGAAAGTAGTCGTGTGGGTGAAATAGACGCTCGTTCGTCCGATGCGGACGAAGAAGAAATCATCCTCGTCGTCGCGCATGCCGGCGTGATCCGGGCATACCTCAGCCTGCTGATGGGGCGGGATCTCGATCATCTGATGGACATCCCGCTGCCGTACGCCTCGGTCACGGAGCTGGAGGTGGATGGTGAAGCTTTCATCTGCGCAGAGCAAACGAAAGTGTGCGATGGCAGGAGGGGGGACAGCGCAGCAGGGCATGAAGCGGCGGGCATAAGAACCTGCCGTGAGGGTATCTGCGTGGTGCCCGAGGGCATTGGCGTACGCCCGGAAGAGCTGCTGGATGCAGCGGAAATCTCACGGCTGTATCAGAAATACCGGACGCCGCAGCAGGTGATCCGCCATATGCGGAAGGTCGCCGAGGTCGCAGATCGACTGATGGACGGCATGAAGATGTGCGGATCAGAGCTTCGAACAAGCGAAAACATGCAGATGGATGATCCGGGCATCTGTAGGATGGACGTTGGAGAAAAGCCGGCGGTCTCCGGGACGCATACCGATGTTGATGTCTGCGAGAAAGCAGTGATGATGCCCGGGCTGAATCGGGGGCGGGTGATGAAGGCCTGTCTCCTCCATGATCTCTGCCGAGCGGAGAAGGAGCATGCGCGGGTGTCGGCGGAGGCAATCCGACAGGAGGGCTATCCGGCCATCGCGGCGCTCGTCGCGGTGCATCATCAGGCGGCGTACAGCGAGCAGGAGGCACAGGGGCCCCTCACGGAGGCGGAGCTGCTCTTCTATGCGGATAAACGCGTACAGGAGGATGTGCTGGTGTCCGTGGAGGAGCGCTTCCGGGAGAGTCGGAAAAAGTGTCGGTCACCGGAGGCCTGTGCGCATCACGATGCGATGCTCGCGAAGACGTTGGAAATCGAAAAGAAGATCATAAAGAACAGGAGATAAAGTATGAAGCTGATGAAAACAGAAGATGCAGTGGGTCAGATGCTCTGTCATGACATCACACAGATCATCCGGGGCGTGAAGAAGGGACCGGTGTTCCGGAAGGGACATATCATCACGGAGGAGGATGTGCCGGTGTTGCTTTCGGTCGGAAAGGACCATATCTACATCTGGGAGGTCAATGAAACGATGATGCATGAGAACGATGCGGCGATGGTGCTGTACGATCTCTGCAAAAACGAGCATCTGCACCGGAACGAGGATATCAAGGAGGGAAAGATCGAGCTGATCGCGGACTGCGACGGCCTGCTGAAAATCGACATCGCACGACTGCAGCAGGTCAATGCCTATGGCCAGATGATGATCGCCTCCCTCCATAATAACTATCCGGTGAAGAAGGACCAGCATGTGGCCGGGATGCGGATCATCCCGCTGATCATCGAGAAGGAGAAGATGGAAGGCGTACAGAAGCTCGTGGGGGAGCAGCCGCTGTTCCGACTCATGCCATACCAGCATAAGAAGGTGGGCATCGTGACGACGGGCAATGAGGTGTACTACGGACGTATCCAGGATACCTTTACGCCGGTGGTGCAGGCGAAGATCGAGGCCTTCGGTGCCGAGGTGGTCGCCCATGAGTACAGCTCAGATGATCCGGAGATGGAGATCGCGTGCATCGAAAAGGTGCTGGCAGCCGGGGCGGATATGGTGCTCTGCACCGGTGGCATGAGCGTCGATCCGGATGATAAGACACCGTACGCCATCGGAAAGACCGCGGATCGAGTGGTGAGCTATGGTGCGCCGGTGCTGCCGGGCGCGATGTTCATGCTGGCCTATAAGGGGGCGCACGATGAGATCCCGATGCTGGGCCTGCCGGGCTGTGTGATGTATGCGGGGCGGACGATCTTCGACCTGATTCTGCCACGTGTGATGGCCGGGGATATCGTGACGAAAGAAGATATCGACCGACTCGGCGTCGGCGGATACTGCCAGCACTGCGCGAGCTGCACCTTCCCGAACTGCGGATTCGGTGCGTATGCGTGAGCAGGCATACCGGCAGGTAGCCGATTGTTGCTGCAAAACATATCGGGGTGAACGGGGAAATCGAAGAAACAGTCCTGGTGTATGGATCGGCGATCCTGCCGGTGCCGTGCCCCAGAAGAATAGAGGGAGAAACGAAGATGGGAACAGAACTATATGAAGAAATCAGCGGGCTGAATCCGAATTATGAAAACTATATTCTGACGCTGCTGGAGGGCGAGGGCTTCGGCGAGAAGGCGCTGATTTCCAATCGGGAAATCGCATGGATGTCGGACGTGGACGGATTTTTCTCACAGCATGCGGCAGAAGCGGCAGCGGTTTCCGAAAGCGGGATCCTCGACATCGACGGAAAGCGGATCTACGCGGAGCTGCTCGGACACGAGAAGAAGCTCGTCGTCCTGGGGGCGGGGCATGTGTCGATGCCGATCATTAAGATCGGGCGGATGATCGGCTGTCGGGTGACCTGCATCGATGACCGGCCGATGTTTGCGAACAATGCCCGGAGCGCAGGTGCCGATCAGGTAATCTGCGATGAGTTCATGAAGGCCCTGGCGCAGATTCCGGGGGATGGGGATACCTACTTCGTTATCGTGACGCGCGGTCATCGCTGGGATCAGGACTGCCTGCGGGTGATCGCACGGAAGCCACACGCCTACATCGGCCTGATGGGGTCGAAGCGGAGGGTGCGCATCGTGAAGGAGAAGCTTGCAGAAGAGGGCATCCCGCGCGAAGTGCTCGATGCGGTGTATACACCGATCGGTCTCGCCATCGGTGCGGAGACCCCGGAGGAGATCGCGGTATCGGTAATGGCGGAAATCATCGAGGTGAAGAACCAGAAGAAGCGGAACTTCGGTTATCCGAAGGAAATCCTGGATGCCATCCTGGGGGCGAATCCGCATGAGCGTCCGATGGAGGGACGGAAGATCCTCACGACGATCGTGACCCGTAAGGGCTCGGCACCGCGCGAGGTCGGGACGAAGATGCTGATTCTGCCGGACGGGCACTGCATCGGTACCATCGGCGGCGGTTGTGTCGAGGCGGATGTCATGCGACGTGGTCGGGAGATGCTGCTGGATGAGGATCCGAAGCCGATTCTCTACCATGTGGACCTCACGGATGATGCAGCGTCTGAGGAAGGCATGGTCTGCGGTGGCGTGCTGGATATACTGATGGAAGCGATTTAGAGTGATGAAAATCTGTGATGGAAAGAATGCCGGTCGGTTCGATGCCTGTTCTGTCAGAAAATAGAGATGGATTTACAGAGTAGAATGGAAATCATATAAGGACACGGAAACGTGGAATGAGATGAGAAATGAAAGATACATTTGATAGAAGAATCAACTACATGCGGATGTCGATCACGGATCGCTGCAATCTGCGCTGTCGCTACTGCATGCCGAACGGTATGAGTGATAAGGTGGCGATGAAGGATATCCTCCGCTACGAGGAGCTGGTGGAGATCGCGGAGGCGGCGGTTCGCTGCGGTATCAACCGCTTCAAGGTGACGGGTGGCGAACCGCTCGCGCGACGCGGCTGTGCGGACTTCGTCGGTATGCTGAAGCGGATTCCGGGAGTCGAACAGGTGACGATGACGACGAACGGTGTGCTGCTCTCGGAGAATCTGCCGAAGCTGAGCGCCGCCGGTCTGGATGCCGTCAATGTGAGTCTCGATACACTGAAGCCGGCGCGCTTTAAGGACATCACCGGATTCGATGCGCTCGGGCGCGTGAGGAAGGGGATACAGGAGGCATTGGCCCTCGGCATACCCGTGAAGCTGAACGTCGTGCTGCAGCGGGACAGCAATGCCTCGGAGTGGGCGGACCTCGTCGAGCTCGCGCACGCGCAGCCGATCGATGTGCGCTTCATCGAGATGATGCCGATCGGCTACGGAAAGGACTTCGAGGTCATCTATAACGAGGACCTGCGCGCGGCGCTGATGGCGAGGTATCCGGGGACGGTCGAAGACGTGCGTATTCATGGAAACGGACCGGCGAGCTATCTGCGGCTTCCGGGCTTTCAGGGATCCATCGGCTTCATCAGCGCGATGCATCGAAAGTTCTGTGCACAGTGCAACCGTATCCGTTTGACCTCGACCGGAAAGCTGAAGCCGTGCCTCTGCTATGGCGATACGATCGATATCAAGTCGATTTTCGCTCTGGCGGATGGAGAAGAACGACAGGCACAGCTTCAGCAGGCGATTCAGGAAGCCATCCGGCAGAAGCCGGAGGCGCACTGCTTCGAGGCACGCGCACAGGTGACGGAGCTTCGGGAGATGGTGGAAATCGGTGGTTGAAATGTGTGCTACCGGAGATACGCAGATATGTTTCCGGATGAGTTCATGCATGCATGAATAAGCTGTGAAAACAACGGGTGCGATCATTTTCGCATGAAACATATAAATAGAGGAGGCGTCAAATTGAATAGGAAGGGAAAGGTGCTGGCGGTCTGTACCAGTGCACAGAAGGGAACACAGAAGCAGCCGGTGGATGCGATCACGCTGAAGCCGGACTGGGGCATCGAGGGGGACGCGCATGCCGGACACTGGCACCGGCAGGTGAGTCTGCTGGCGTATGAGAAGATCGAGGAGTTCCGGAAGCGGGGCGCGGATGTGGCGTTCGGTGCATTCGGAGAAAACATCGTGTGTGAGGGCTTCGATCTTCGGACGCTGCCGGTAGGCACGCGCTTCCGGATCGGAGACTGTCTGCTGGAGCTCAGCCAGATCGGCAAGGCCTGCCACAGTCACTGTGAGATCTATAAGGTCGTCGGCGACTGTATCATGCCGCGGGAAGGTGTCTTTACCATCGTTCTCAAGGGCGGTGTCGTGAGGCCGGGTGACGAGATCACGTTGATCGAGGCGGATCCGGAGCGTCCGTTTACGGCAGCGGTGATTACCTTGTCGGATCGTGCGTCGAGGGGCGAATATGAGGATAAATCCGGCCCCCTAATCCGGGACATGCTGGAGGCGGCGGGCTACCAGGTCATGGAGCAGCTGGTGCTTCCGGACGGACGCCCGCGACTCGAGCTGGAGCTCACGCGTCTCGCGGATCAGCGACAGATCAGTGTCATCTTCACGACCGGTGGTACCGGCTTCAGTCTGCGGGATCTGACACCGGAGGCTACGAAGGCGGTATGTGATCGCGAGGTTCCGGGCATCGGGGAGGCGCTTCGGGCCGACAGTCTGAAGTATACGCCGAATGCGATTCTCAGCCGACAGACAGCGGGCATCCGGAAGCAGAGCCTCATCATCAATCTGCCGGGCAGCCCGAAGGCCTGCCGGGAGAACCTCGAATTTCTGCTGAAGCCACTGGCGCATGGGCTCGGCATCCTGCGCGGGACAGCGACGGATTAGTCTGGAAACGAAGGAAAGCAAAGGGCGGGTGCCGCATGTAGGCATTGGCCTGATGTAAGAGCGCGTGCAAGGCTGGACGCGCAGGAACCGAGGCGCGGCGTGACTGCACACCGTAAGATAAGGAGAGTAAGACGATGAGAAGAATGTGTCGTAAAGTAACGGCGGGGGTCATCGCAGCAGCGATGCTGATGGGCGTGAGCGGATGTAGTCCCTCGAAATCGGTGGAGACGACAGCAGCGACGAAGGCCGAGACCACGGCAGCGGAGACCACCGCGGCAGCAACGGAAGCGGCGACGGAAGCAGCAACAGAGGCAGAGGCAGGCGATGAGAAGACGGAGATCCAGGTCTTTATCGCGGCGTCGCTGAACACGGTGATGCAGGACCTCGCGAAAATGTACAACGAGCAGCATCCGGAAGTGACCATCACCTTTAACGCGGATTCCTCCGGAAAGCTGCTCACCCAGATCGAGGAAGGTTACGCCTGCGATGTTTTCTTCTCTGCTGCCCAGAAGCAGATGAATACACTCGATGAGGAGGACAAGCTCGTGGTCGAGGGCACACGGAAGAACGTCGTGAACAACCAGGTCTGCGTCATCACGACGAAGGATTCCGGCACGAAGGTGACGGGCCTTCAGAACATCGGCGAGGCAGCGTCCATCGCGCTTGCGGATGGTTCGGTTCCGGTCGGAAAGTATGCACGTCAGGCCATGGTTAATGCCGGCATGCTTCCGAAGACGGAGGATGTGTCGAAGATCACGACCGAAGAGGTTTCCCAGGCGCTCGGCGGTGTCGAGATCTCCGAGCAGTCGAACGTGTCGAAGGTGCTGGCGGCGGTGACCGAAGGCTCCTGCGAGGTAGGTACGACCTACTACTCCGACACCTATGGCTATGAGGAACAGGTGGTCATCCTCGAGAAGATCCCGTACGATCTGACGGGCAATGTCATCTACCCGATCGCACAGGTGCAGAACGAGGAGGCTGATGACGCCGAGAAGGCAGCCGCACTGGATTTCATCCGCTTCGTGACCTCTGATGATGCGAAGACCGTATTCCAGAACTATTACTTCGATACAGAGGTAGAGTGATGCGCCGAGACCTGCGAAGATCGTGGGATCATGTAGCGTAGCGCCGAAGAAACGTACTCGGGCAGGTGAGGGCGCCCCGGTCGCCCTGTAATTGTCCATCTTCGTTTCGAAACGTACTCGGGCAGGTGAGGGCTCGCCTGTCCGGGGATCGGATTTCATATGATGGATGGGGTTAGTGGCATGCAGCATGTGAAAATCGATCGTGCGTGGATATGAACAGGAGGTAGGAAATGGATGGTTTTATGGCGTTAATGCGGGGCCTGGACTGGAGTCCGCTCTGGATTTCACTGAAGACAGGGATCGTGGCGACGGTTCTCTGCTTTTTCCTCGGGATCTGGGCGGCACGGAAGATCATGCAGCTGCGCCCGTCGATCAAGGCAGTGGTCGATGGCATCCTGACGCTGCCGATGGTACTTCCACCGACGGTGGCCGGTTTCTTCCTCCTGCTGCTGTTCTCGAAGCGGCGTCCGCTCGGCATCTTTCTCTGGGACCACTTCCAGATCAAGGTTGTGCAGAGCTGGCTCGGCTGCATTATCGCGGCGACGGTCATCGCCTTCCCGCTGATGTATCGGAATGCGCGTGCGGCCTTCGAGCTGATCGATGAAAATCTCGTCTATGCCGGACGGACGCTCGGTATGTCGGAGTTCTCCATTTTCTGGAAGATCGTGATGCCGACGGCCGGTCCGGGCATCGCGAGCGGAACGATCCTGACCTTCGCGCGGGCACTCGGTGAGTACGGTGCGACCTCGATGCTGGCGGGCAATATCCCTGGAAAAACGGCGACGATCTCGCAGCGCATCGCGATGGTCATCCAGGACCAGGACTATGGCACGGCGGGCATCTGGGTTACGATCGTACTACTGATCGCCTTTCTCTCGATCTTTCTGATGAATCTGATTTCGGGGAAGACGATCAAAAACGTACATCGCTGGTGAGACCGATACGATAACGCTGTTTACGTCGGTATGCTTCTGTCGGTCGGTATAAGCTTCATCTCACGAGATGAAGCAGAGGCAGTCATATGATGTCATCGTGAAAACAGTAGAAACGGGAGTGAAAATCACGCAGTATGGGAATTTCTGTACACATCCGAAAAGAACTCGGCAGCTTCGGCTTAAACATTGGCTTCGAAGAAGATTCGAAGCGCATCGGGATCCTGGGGGCCTCCGGCTCCGGCAAGAGCATGACGCTGAAGGCCATCGCGGGTATCGTCCACCCGGAGGAGGGGCAGATTCGGCTGAATGAGCGGACGCTCTTCGACAGCGCGCAGAAGGTCGATCTGAAGCCGCAGGAGCGGCGGGTAGGCTATCTGTTTCAGAACTATGCGCTCTTCCCGACCATGACCGTCGAGCAGAATGTGTCGGCGGGGCTCAGGGGCAGCCGTGGCGCGAATGCGGCACGTACGAAGGAGATGATCCGGAAGTTTCAGCTCGAGGGGCTCGAGAAGCGGCTTCCGACGCAGCTCTCCGGCGGACAGCAGCAGCGGGTGGCGCTCGCGCGTATCATGGCGTACCAGCCGGAGGTGATCCTGCTGGATGAGCCGTTTTCCGCGCTCGATGGCTATCTCAAGGACCATATGCAGGAGGAGCTCATCGAGATGCTCGAGGACTACGATGGCACGGTCATCATGGTGTCGCACAGTCGGGATGAAATCTACCGTTTCAGCCAGCGTCTGCTGATCATCGACCGTGGTGAGATCACGAATCATGGTGATACGAAGGAGATCTTCGATCATCCGGTGACGAAGACGGCGGCGATGCTGACCGGCTGCAAGAATTTCTCGGATGTAAAAATCCTCGATGCGCACACGCTGGAAGCGACGAGCTGGGGCATCACCCTGCATGTGGCGCGTGAGCTTTCGGATGAGATTCATTACATCGGCTACCGTGCGCATCAGTTTGAACCGATCTGGGGAGAACGTGAGGAGAACTGCATCGCTTTTCGCCTTTCTTCGAAGGCGGAACTGCAGTTTGAACGGAACTTCTATGTGAAGCCGGAAACAGAGGAATTTCACCGGGACGATATCCTGACCTGGCTCGTGCAGCGCGCCTGCTGGCAGACCATCGAGGAGAAGGGGCTGCCGGACTATCTGAAACTACATGAACGGGATATGCTGTTCCTGAAGTAGATCGTGTTGAAGTTGCGAAGTATGGATGAGTCTGACGACAGAGCGCGCAGACAGATGCGAGGGCCACGATGAGAAGCGGCTACATGAAGCACAGCGTCGTGGAATAAATGAAAGAAGAGGACAGGAGTATGGAAAAAATGGAAGAGATGAAGGAATTCACACACTTCGATGCGCAGGGCAATGCCTACATGGTGGACGTATCCGGGAAGGACATTACAAGCCGGATGGCGATCGCGACGGGGGAAATCAAGGTGACGGAGGAGGTCTTCGCGGCGATTCTCGGAAAAAAGATCAAGAAGGGTGATGTTCTGACGGTAGCCCAGGTCGCCGGTATCATGGGCGCGAAGCGCACATCGGAGCTGATCCCGATGTGCCACATCCTGAACCTGACGAATGCGAAGGTCTGGTTCGAGCTCCATCCGGAAACGACCTCCATCACGGCCTTCTGTCAGGTGAAGACCGAAGGAAAAACCGGCGTCGAGATGGAAGCCCTGACCGGCGTCAATGTCGCCCTGCTTACCATTTATGACATGTGTAAGGCCATCGATAAGCGGATGATCCTCCGGGACATCCACCTCGTCGAAAAGAACGGCGGGAAGAGCGGGGATTTCTACTTTGATGAAAGATGAAACAGGATGTGGATCATGAAAGGAGTTTCGTATCGTGATGGTTGCGGTACGAAGCTCCTTTTCATCCCGCTGAAGAAGGGATGGATGAGAAGAGCTGCAGCAGATCTTCATTTACGGATGAGAGATCAATATGATGAAACGGTGCTCATCATGATGGATGTGCTGAAATCGCCTGGTAGAGGGGCGACTGCTCCCTGAGACAGGCGATGATCGGCTTCATGAGGTCCACGACTTCGTCGACATCTGCGATCGTCGTCTCCGGTCCGATCGTGAGGCGAAGGCTTCCGTAGGCGTCCTCGTGGGGGATGCCGATGGCGGTCAGTACATGACTCGGCTCGAGGGAGCCGCTGGCGCAGGCGGAGCCGGCACTCGCATAGATGTGCTTCTCGTTCAGGAGCAGCAGGAGCGTCTCGCCTTCGATATATTTGAAGCAGACGTTTACGTTATTCGGGAGGCGATGCGTCGGATCACCGTTCAGGCTGGTGTACGGAATCTCGTCGAGCAGGCGCTTTATGAGGTGATCGCGGACGACGCTTTCCTGCGCGATGCGCTGCGCCATGGGGGCGAGGGACGATGCTGCAGCGTGTGCGCCTGCGGTGGATGTGGCGGCGGTATCTGGGCTGGCGCTCGAGCTCATCGGCTGAGGTTTCACACCGCAGGTGAGCGCTGGAACCTGTGTATTCACACCGCAGGCGAGCTCTGCGGCGCGTGCGAAGCCGACGATACCGGCGACATTTTCCGTGCCGGCGCGACGCCCCCGCTCCTGTTCACCGCCATGCAGGAAGCTCGGAAGCTTCACGCCACGGCGCACATAGAGGAAGCCGACGCCCTTCGGGCCGTTCAGCTTGTGACTGCTCGCCGACATGAGGTCGACCTTCAGTTCATCGACATCGAGTGGGATATGGGCGTACGCCTGGACGGCATCCGTATGGAAGAGGATGCGCTGGCCGGTTTCCGCTGCATGCTTCTGAAGGCGCGCACCGATCTCTGCGATCGGCTCGAGGGTGCCGATTTCGTTGTTCGCCACCATGATGCTGACGAGCAGCGTATCCGGACGGATCGCCGCCATCACCGCATCCGGATCGACATGGCCCTCATGGTCGACCGGAAGATAGGTCACATCGAAGCCCCGCTTCTCGAGATACGCGCAGGTATGGAGGATCGCGTGATGCTCGATCTGGTCGGTGATGATATGACCGCACTTCATCAATGCTTTACTGCTGCACCGGTATTTCTGGTCGACTGCGGCTGCAGTAGCCTGCGGCTGCAGAGTTTTCGAAAGCTGTTCACGTCCAGCCTCGCATGTGCTGATCAGCGCCCAGTTGTCCGACTCGGTGCCGCCGCTCGTGAAGTAAATTTCAGATGGCTTCGCGCCGATGGTGGTCGCGATGGTACGACGACTGCGCTCGATCGCCGCCTTCGCGCGCTGGCCATAGGTGTAGACGGTGGAAGCATTGCCATACTCCGTGGTGAGGTAGGGCATCATCGCCTCCAGTGCTTCTTTCGAAAGCGGCGTGGTCGCCGCATGATCCATGTAATAATCCTTCATTCTGGCCTCTTCTAATCTAAGCCCTCGAGCGACAATGCATGTCGGAGGGTGTTGTGGTTTTTATCTGCTTCGGATATATGCCCTCGGATGACATATGCAAATTGGAGGGCGATGCGTATGCTGATTTTCTTTAGAGAAATCCGTCTTCTGCCAGCTCATTATAAATCAAATCGAAGTCGATTTCACACTTTCCTTCGCTGATGCCGACTGGAATCTGATCGTGAAAACCATAGATGAAGATGTCGTCCTCTGCGAGATCCTTGAAATAATAGAGGATGATTTTCTGCCGTTCCGGGTCGATCAGCCAGTACTCGCGTACACCGGCGCTTTCGTACTTCAGTTTCTTGATTTCCTGGTCGTACTTCCGGTTCGATGGCGAGAGGATTTCCATGACGAGGTCCGGGGCACCATCGATGTAGCGGTACTGCAGCATTGACCTGTCACAGAAGAGGATGATGTCCGGGGAAATCAACGTCTGGTCGTCGCGGTCGAGGCGCACGCCGACATCCGAAACCATGACCTTACAAGGCGCTTTATGGCGATCGATGCAGGCCCAGAGCTGACGGTAGATGCCCTGCATGATCAGTACATGCGGAATCGACGGTTGCGACATCTCATAGATGTACCCATCGATGAGCTCAAAGCGCTTATCCTTCGGCAGTGATTCGAGATCTGAAATCGTAAAATTTCCCTGCAGTTTCTCTGCAGCGCTCTGATCACCATACCCGCCGGCGTACTCGCGCAGTGCCTGATCCGGAACGAGATTCGTATAGTGCACGGTGTTCCTGTGCGTCCGGTGGAACTGGGACGGGGCGAGCACCAGTGTCAGTCGCTCGATCGTCTCCAGCCGTGGAGCCTTCGTGTAGCCACCGAAAATCTTTCGTATCGTTCCGACCGGTACCCCGCTCAGCTCGGACAGCTTCTCGTAGCTGAAGCCCAGCTCGCGTCGTCGCGCACACATCTCTTCAAGCGTCATAGTGATGATCTCCCTTCGTTCGGATATTCGGGTATTCATAAATCTGGATAAACATATAATTCAGCTTCAGATATTCATATTATACTATGGAACGGATAAAATGGGTACTATAAGAATAATATACGAGCGGTATACGGATAGTTAATTACGGATTGTGAGCGGATACGGAGAAGAAACGGTAGGGGCAATGATACAGCATGACAGGAGAAGTCGGGACGCCCTGTAAGCCCCCCCTTGACTTTTCTGTGGTCAGGAAATAAACTATAGAAAGTTTGATTTTCTTCCATATAATGTGGTGGAGCGTCAGACAGCCTATAGTGAATAAATACATGGAAGGTGTTCAGTAGTTCAGAATAGTTTCTCCTGAGAGAGTGACCGTGACACGCTGCGAGCGGTCTGAGAAATCTCTGATACGAATTTTCGCACTGGAGTTGTCCGGGGGAAGGCCTGCGTAAAGGCGCGGTGCTGGTAGTTCGGAACGTGGATGCGCGTTAAGCATAGTGAGTGCCTGTGGGTGAAGCTTCGTGACGATGTCGTGACGGAAGCATTGGCTGCGGGAACAAGGGTGGTACCGCGATGATTCGTCCCTGTGTGTCGTAAGACATGCAGGGATTTTTTTATCATGAAGGAGAGAAGAATGGATAATTCAAAGCTTGAAGAGCTGAAAAAGCTTGCGCAGGAGAGTATCCGCGAAGCGCAGGACACGAATGCACTGAATGATGTGCGTGTTCGTTTCCTTGGTAAGAAGGGTGAGATCACCTCGCTGCTGAAGTCCATGAAGGATCTGAGCGCAGAGGAGAAGCCGAAGTTCGGTCAGCTGGTCAATGCACTTCGCCAGCAGGTCGAGGAGGAGCTTCAGGAGCATATGACGGAGCTTCAGAAGAAGGCACGTGAGGCGAAGATGGCAGCCGAGACGATCGATGTGACGCTGCCGGCGAAGAAGATGCAGTATGGTCACGCGCATCCGAATACGAAGGCCCTTGAGGAGGTCGAGCGTATCTTCATCGGTATGGGCTATGAGGTCGTCGAGGGTCCGGAGGTCGAGTACGACGAGTACAACTTCGAGAAGCTGAACATCCCGAAGGGCCACCCGGCGAGAGATGAGCAGGATACCTTCTATATCGGAAACAATATCCTGCTTCGTACACAGACGTCGTCCGTACAGGCGCGTGTGATGGAGAAGGGCAAGCTTCCGATCCGTATGATCTGTCCGGGCCGTGTATTCCGTTCGGACGCCGTGGATGCTACCCACTCCCCGTCCTTCCATCAGATCGAGGGCCTCGTCATCGACAAGCACGTGACCTTCGCAGATCTGAAGGGCACCCTCGATACCTTCGCGAAGGAGCTGTTCGGACCGGAGACGAAGACCAAGCTTCGTCCGCACCACTTCCCGTTCACGGAGCCGTCGGCAGAGGTCGATGTGAGTTGCTTCAAGTGCGGTGGCAAGGGCTGCCGTTTCTGTAAGGGCGAGGGCTGGATCGAGATCCTCGGCTGCGGTATGGTCCACCCGCACGTACTCGAGATGTGCGGTATCGACCCGAACGAGTACCAGGGCTTCGCCTTCGGCGTGGGCCTCGAGCGTATCGCGCTGCTCAAGTATGAAATCGATGACATGCGTCTTCTCTATGAGAATGATACACGTTTTCTGAATCAGTTCTAAGAAGGGGAGGAAATAGCATGAATACATCCATGAACTGGATCAAGGAGTATGTTCCGGAGCTCGACTGTACACCGAAGGAGTGGACAGATGCCATGACGCTGACCGGTACGAAGGTCGAGACCTGCACCATTTTAAATAAGAACCTCGATAAGATCGTGACCGGACAGATCAAGTCCATCGAGCCGCATCCAGATGCGACGAAGCTTGTCATCTGCCAGGTCGATGTCGGTGCGTCCGAGCTCATTCAGATCGTGACTGGCGCGTCGAACATGAAAGTCGGCGATGTGGTGCCGGTCGTGCTCGACGGTGGTAAGGTCGCCGGCGGACATGACGGCGGTGCGCTTCCGGAGGATGGCATCGAGATCCATGCTGGTAAGCTGCGTGGCGTAGAATCCTACGGTATGATGTGCTCCATCGAGGAGCTCGGCTCCAGCCGTGAGTTCTATCCGGAGGCACCGGAGTCGGGTCTCTACATCTTCCCGGAGGGCACCGCGGTCGGCCAGGATGCGCCGACGCTGCTCGGACTGAACGACGCGATCCACGAGTATGAGATCACCTCAAACCGTGTGGACTGCTACAGTGTGATCGGTATCGCACGTGAAGCTGCGGCGACCTTCGGCAAGTGCTTCCATATGCCGGCAGAGGAGAAGTCGGGCAATGCTGAGGATATCCACGATTACCTCAAGGTGTCCGTCGAGGATACGGATCTCTGTCCGCGCTATACTGCACGCATGGTGAAGAACATCCAGCTCGCACCATCACCGAAGTGGATGCAGATCCGCCTTGCGAGTGCCGGTATCCGTCCGATCAACAACATCGTCGACATCACGAACTATGTGATGCTCGAGTACGGTCAGCCGATGCACAGCTATGACTACGATAAGATCCGTGGCCACGAGATCATCGTGAAGCGCGCACAGGACGGTGACGAGTTCGAGACCCTCGACGGTCAGATGAGAACCCTCGATCACAGCATCCTGACGATCTGCGATGCAGAGGGCGCGATCGGCCTCGCCGGCATCATGGGCGGGGAGAACTCGAAGATCACCGACGATGTGAAGACCATGGTCTTCGAGGCTGCGACCTTCGACGGTACCAACATCCGCTTAAGTGCTCGTAAGGTCGGCAACCGTACGGATGCGTCCGGCTACTTCGAGAAGGGCCTCGACCCGAACCTCGCAGAGTCTGCCATCAATCGTGCATGTGCCCTGATCGAGCAGCTCGGCGCCGGTGAGGTGGTCGGTGGGATCATCGATGTCTATCCGGTGAAGCGGGAGCCGTCGGTCGTGGTCTGCAAGGCATCCGAGATCAATCACCTGATCGGCTTCGACCTCACGGCAGAGCAGATGAAGGCTTACCTCGAGAAGATCGAGCTCTCGACCGAGATCGGTGCGGATGGCGACACCCTGACCGTGACCGCGCCGACCTTCCGTCAGGATATCCACCGCATGTGTGACGTCGCGGAGGAGGTTCTCCGTTTCTACGGTTATGCGAATGTCTCCATGACCCTTCCGTCCGGCGGGGATGTGGCAGGCGGTCTGGCACCGGACCTCGCGGTCAATGAGCGTGTACGTCACTACGCACAGGCGCTCGGCTATTCCCAGGCCTTCATGTACAGCTTCGAGTCTCCGAAGGTATATGATAAGCTCCTGTTCCCGGCCGATGCGATGGAGCGTCAGCAGGTGAAGATTCTGAACCCGCTCGGTGAAGACTTCTCGGTGATGCGTACGTCCAGCATGAACGGTATGCTGACATCCCTCAGCACGAACTATAACCGCCGCAATCGTGATGCACGTCTCTATGAGATGGCGTCCATCTACATCCCGAAGGCACTGCCGCTGACGGAGCTTCCGGATGAGCGTATGACGCTGACCCTCGGTGAGATCGGCGAGGGCGACTTCTTCACGATGAAGGGTGATGTCGAGGTGATCCTGAACCAGCTCGGCCTCACGGGCCGCTACCACTATGATGCAGCCGGCTGTGCGAAGCCGTTCCTGCACCCGGGCAGACGCGCAAATATCATCTACGATGGTCATGTGATCGGTTACCTCGGTGAGGTTCACCCGGAGGTTCTCGAGAACTACGCGATCGGCGAGGCGGCGTATGTCGCGGTCGTCGATATGCCGGAGGTGTATCCGCTGGTCAATGATGACACCAAGTACGTTCCGCTGGCGAAGTTCCCGTCGGTAAGCCGTGACTTCTCGATGCTCGTGCCGCATGCCGTAACGGCTGGTCAGATCGAGGATATCCTCGTACAGCGTGCCGGTAAGCTCTGTGAGCGCGTCGAGCTCTTCGACGTATACGAGGGCGCACAGGTGCTCGCGGGCTTCAAGTCGATGGCCTACAAGGTGACCCTTCGTGCACAGGATCACACCCTCACGGACGATGAGATCGGAAGTGTCGTAAAGAAGATTCTGAACGGACTCGAGCGCCTCGGCGTAAGCCTTCGTTCGTAAAACATTTGAACACAAAAAAAGACTTCGGAGAAATCCGAAGTCTTTTTTTGTTAAGATCAGATGCGAAGGTTCGCGCCCTTGAAGTCGCGTTCGAGTTCGCGCTTCTGCTGCTTCTTCGCGAGGTCCGCGCGCTTGTCGTAAAGCTTCTTGCCTCGGCAGAGGCCGATTTCGACCTTCACGAGGGAGCGGCGGAAGTAGACGCGGAGCGGGACGAGGGCGTAGCCGTCCTCCTTCAGCTTGCCGAGGATTTTATTGATCTCGGACTTATGGAGGAGGAGCTTGCGGTCGCGCAGCGGGTCCTTGTTAAAGATGTTGCCCTTCTCGTACGGATTCACATGCATGCCGTAGATGAAGACCTCTCCGTTTTTTATGTTGCAGAAGGATTCCTTGATAGAGCACTGGCCGAGGCGGAGGGACTTGACCTCTGTGCCCGAGAGCTCGATGCCGCACTCGAAGGTCTCATCCACGAAGTAGTCGTGGTAGGCCTTCTTGTTGTTTGCGATGAGCTTGGTGCCTTCTTCTTTTCCATGATTTGCCATGATAGTACCTCTGTGCTTACTGATGAACAGTCCTAGTATGACAGGAATTTTACAGAATTTCAATCAACCTGTGGTTTCTCACGCCTCGCTGTCTTCCGGGCCCAGGAGCTGGAAGTCGATGGTACGTGTGAGTTTGTCTGCATTGAGCACCCGTACACGGACGTGGTCACCGAGACGATAGGTACGGCCGGTGCGTTCACCGACCAGCTCGTACTTGTCTTCGCGGAAGATGTAGTAGTCGGAGTCCATGAGGCGGACAGCACACATGCCTTCGACGGTGTTCGGGAGCTGGACATAGATGCCGTAGTTCGTGATGCCGGAGATGACGCCGTCGAACTCCTCATCGATGTGGTGACGCATCCACTCGCATTCCTTCAGCTTGTCGGTCTCGCGCTCCGCTTCGTCAGCGCGGCGCTCGAGGGTGGAAGAGCGGTCGGCGACGGCCGGGAGCAGGTTCTTATAGTGCTCGAGGCGGCGCTTGTCGAGCTCACCGCGGAGGTCCTCCTTGATGATGCGGTGGATCTGGAGGTCCGGATAGCGTCGGATCGGGGAGGTGAAGTGACAGTAGTACTTCGCCACGAGGCCGAAGTGTCCGGAGCACTCGGTGGAGTAGCGGGCCTGCTTGAGGGAGCGGAGGGTCATTGTCTTGATGATCGGCTCCTCCGGAGTGCCGACGATGGCATCGAGGAGCTTCTGCACCTCCTTCGGGCGGATGCTTTCGTCATCGCGGATACGGATGAAGTGGCCGAAGTTCTCGATGGCGAGGCTGAGCTGCTGGAACTTCTCGGCATCCGGCTTCTCGTGTACGCGGAAGACGAACGGAACCTGCTGCCAGAAGAAGTCCTCGGCGACGGTTTCATTGGCCGCGAGCATGAAGTCCTCGATCAGCATGTGGGCTTCGTTTCGCTCGTATGGGTGAATGTCGGTGACGTGGCCCTGTGCATCGAGGATGATCTTCGTCTCCGGGAAGTCGAAGTCGATGCCACCACGCTCATAGCGGCGCTTGCGGAGGAGCTGCGACAGCTCGTACATGCGCTCGAGCAGCGGCTTATACGGCAGGTAGGATGCGATGTCCTCGCCGTTCTTGAGCTCCGTATTCGTGAGGATCGCGTGCACGCCGCTGTAGCTCATGCGCTTGTCGGAGCGGATGACGGACTCACAGATCTCGTGGTTCAGAATCCTGCCGCTGGCGTCGATGTCCATGACGCAGGAGAGGGTCAGGCGATCCTCCTCCGGGTTCAGGGAGCAGATGCCGTTGCAGAGCACACGTGGCAGCATCGGGATCACGCGGTCCGTGAGGTAGACGGAGGTGCCGCGGTTCAGGGCTTCCTGATCGATCAGCGAATGCTCCTTCACATATTCCGTGACATCCGCGATGTGGACATAGAGGCGGTACTGCTTCGTCGTCTCGTCGTACTCGAGGGAAACGGCGTCGTCGAGGTCCTTCGCGTCCTCACCGTCGATGGTGATGGTAGTAAGCGGACGGAAGTCGTGCTGCCGGCGACGCGCGATGGTGTCCTCCGGTACGGTCTCCGGGATCGCCTGGGCAGCGCGCATGATGTCCTTCGGAAAGGCTTCCGGGAGCCCGTATGCCCGGACGATGGAGAGAATGTCGACGCCCGGATCATTGACATGGCCGAGAATCTCGGTGATGACACCCTCCGGACTGTGTTTCTCATCCCCGTAGTTCACGATCTTCACGACGACCTTGTGTCCGTTTACGGCGTGCATGTCCTTCCCCTGCGGGATGTAGATGTCCTTCAGGATCCGCTGGTTGTCCGGCTCGACGAAGCCGACGGATTTATTCTTATGATAGAAGCCGACGATTTCCTTATGGGCATGCTCGAGGATCTGGGTGATGTGTCCCTCGGAGCGATGGTTCGCGTCTGCACTTCGTGTAATGATGATGCGCACGCGATCACCGTCGAGCGCCTCACCGACATAATCGGCCGGGATAAAGATGTCCGGCTCATTTTCGTGGCCCTCCATCGACACGAAGCCGAAGCCACGTGGATGCGCATGGAAGGTGCCGACATGTGTGAAATTTTCTGTGCGGCCATACTTTCCCTTCTGGGAGATGCCGATGCGGCCCTCCGATACGAGACGGTCCAGCACCTCCTGGAGGGCGGCACGCTCCGGCTTCGGAATACCGATCAGCATGGCCATTTCCTTCGCTTTCATCGGCTGATAGATCGGATCCTTCACGAGATCCACGATCAGCTTCGCGAGTTTTTCCTTTTGATAATCCTGCATAAGTTTCCTCATAAAAAAATAAAACCTGCATACAAAACGTATGCAGGTACATCGTATCAAATCTTATTCGTCATTACCAGATAACGTCGAGAACAAGCGCTACGACGAAGAAGAGCACAGCTGCGATCTTCGTGAACTTCTCCAGTCCGCCCTCGATGGAACGGCCTTTGTTCTTGCCCCAGTAGGTGTCGGCCATACCGGAGATGGCACCGAGACCCTGGCTCTTACCTTCCTGCATCAGAATGATAGCGGAAAGAGCAACGCCTAAAATACAGAATATAATGACAAGTGCGATTTTCATAAATCCTCACCACCTCATACATAGTTTTACAAATACCTATGGACTATAACACACTCGTCCGGAATGTGCAAGTGGAAGTTCTACGCATTTCAGCCGCATTTCACGGTGACCGAAGCCCTGTGAGTTGCGGAACCACACCAAATGAACTAAGATACGAATATTAGTACGAATGCAATATAACAGCAATATAACAGGAAGTAAATCATATGAATTCAAGCTCTCCGATCGGCGTTTTCGATTCTGGTGTCGGTGGGATCTCCGTCCTTCGGATCCTCCGCCACGATATGCCGAACGAAAATTATATATTCTTTGGGGACAGCATCCACGCGCCCTACGGCGATAAGCCGGAGGCGCGTATCCGTGAGATGTCGGATGCCAATGTTCAGTTCCTTCTGGCACATGGCTGCAAGGCCATCGTCATCGCCTGCAACACAGCGACCTCTGCCGCGGCTGACTGGCTCCGTGCGAAGTATCCGGAACTCATCATCATCGGTATGGAGCCGGCGGTGAAGTCTGCGGTGGATCACGCCGAAACGAAACATCCGCGCGTACTCGTGCTTGCGACCGCATCCACCATTCACGGCGAGCGGCTGCACCACCTGATCGGTCGCTTCCGTGATGCTGCCGAGATCCATCCGGTCGCCGCGCCAGGCATCGTCCCGCTCGTGGAAGCCGGAAAGGAAAACTCAGACGAGCTCCTCGACTATCTTCAGGACCTTCTTCGCCCGTTCCGTAAAAAAGAAGACGGCGGTGACGGCCTCCTCGTCGACAGCGTCGTCCTCGGGTGCACCCATTTCCCGTTCGCGATGGATGCCATCCGAAACGCCCTCGGCTACGACTTCACCTTCTATGACGGTGCCTATGGAACCGCCCGCGAAACGAAGCGCCGCCTTCAGGAAGCGCATCTCGTCAATGCTTCCGCCGCTGCAGGCACGATCACTCTCTACTCCAGCGTTCCCGGACAGGAAGCCGTCGCGCTTCAGCAGAAGCTCCTCGACCTGCCATTTACATACGCGCCGGAAAACTGAAACGTAGATTCCGAAGCCGGCCCTCCGTTCCACCACGGCCCGGCTTCGGTTATAGCATAGTGTGCTGTGTGTGCCCCTCGCAGTTGATTTTTACCCTTCAACAAAATATACTAACTTTAGTATGTCGACAGGCAGAACCTGGTTCGGATGAAATCGGCCAGAGGAAGAGACATGAAGGAGAGACGAAGATGCAGACAGTAGATAAGGTGAGTGTTACAGAGCTGATCGAGAAGGAAGGACTCAAAAATCTGACACCAGATATCGATACAGACCATAAATATATCACGATTCCGGATGTGAACCGTCCGGCGTTACAGCTTGCGGGCTTTTTTGACCAGTTTGATTCTGAGCGTGTGCAGATCATCGGTAATGTAGAGACGGCGTACCTGATGACCTTCGATGCACCGGAGCGCCGTGCGAAGTATGCAGCGCTGTCGAAGTATCCGATTCCGGTCATTATCTATGCACGTGGGATCGAGCCGGACAGCTGCATGATCGATGCGTGCCGCAATGCGGGGATCCCGCTGCTGCAGTCGACGCGTATGACGACGGAGCTGGAGGCGACGATCATCAGCTGGCTGAAGGTCCGGATGGCACCGATGATTTCCGTGCACGGCGTGCTTGTCGATGTATATGGTGAGGGCGTGCTGATCATGGGCGATTCCGGTATCGGTAAGTCTGAGGCCGCGCTCGAGCTCATAAAGCGTGGACATCGTCTCGTGGCGGATGACGTCGTCGAGCTCCGCAAGGTCTCCGATGATACCCTCGTCGGCAGTGCGCCGGATATCACACGTCACTTCATCGAGCTGCGCGGCATCGGGATCATCGACGTCAAGCAGATGTTCGGTGTCGAGTGCGTGAAGGATACCCAGAGCATCAACATGGTCATCAAGCTCGCTGACTGGTCGAAGGATAAGGATTACGACCGTCTCGGCCTCAAGGATAATTACACCGAGTTCCTCGGCAACAAGGTGATCTGCTACGATATTCCGGTTCGCCCGGGGCGTAATGTCGCCATCATCGTCGAGTGTGCTGCGGTCAACAACCGTGCGAAGAAGATGGGCTACAACGCGGCGCAGGTGCTCTACGAGCGTGTCACCGCAAACATGAAGAACGGAAACTGATTTATGAAAATACTGAAAAATGAACCTCTGAAGCAGCATACAAGCTTCCGGGTCGGTGGCCCGGCAAAGGTCTATGTGGTTCCGGAGGATATCGAGGAGCTTCAGAAGCTGATTCGCTTCCTCCACGAAGAGAAGCTCCCGTATGACATCATCGGAAACGGCACGAATCTGCTGGTAAGCGATGCCGGCGTCGATCATGTCGTCGTAGAGATCGGCCGTGCGCTGGAGGGCATCGAGCTTCTTCCAGAGGCCAATGCTTCCGACGCGGCATCACCGCTTCGCGGGTTGTCGTCCTCGATCGGAACAGCTGCGCGCGTGGCGTCGGACGCTGCGGAATCTGAGAACAGTGCTGCAGTGAACGAAGCAGCCGAAGAGAAAATCTACTATCTCCGTGTGCTGGCCGGCACCCTGCTCAGTAAGGCGGCGCAGTTTGCAGCGACGCAGGAGCTCAGCGGTATGGAGGCACTCCGCGGCATCCCGGGCACCCTCGGCGGTGCGGTGACGATGAATGCGGGTGCGTATGGCACGGAGATGAAGGATGTGCTGTACTCCGTGGACGTCCTGACACCGGAAGGGGAGCTTCGGACCCTGACGCCGGCGGAGCTTGCGCTCGGCTACCGGCATAGCGTGATCCCCGAGAGAGGGTATATCGTCGTGGCGGCGACATTGGCACTGCGAAAGGGAGACCCGGCGGAGATAAAGGCGCGGATGGCCGATTTCCAGAACCGGCGGAAGGAGAAGCAGCCGCTCGACAAGGCTTCGGCGGGATCGACCTTCAAGCGGCCGGAGGGTTACTTCGCCGGCAAGCTGATCGAGGACACAGGACTCCGTGGCTTCCGGCACGGCGGTGCGCAGGTGAGCGAGAAGCACTGCGGCTTCGTCATCAACGACGGAACCGCGCGGGCAGCAGACATCTACTGGCTGATCGGAGAGGTTCGGAAGCGGGTCCTCCTGGAGCAGCACGTAGAGCTGACACCGGAGGTGAAGCTATGGGGAAACTTTTAATCGTGACGGGGATGAGTGGCGCCGGCAAGACGATCGCACTGAAGTCCCTCGAGGATATGGGGTACTACTGTGTCGACAATCTGCCGATTCCGCTGATCGATAAATTCGCGGAGCTGATCGTCGACGGTCATGAGCAGATCACGAAGGCGGCACTCGGGATCGATGTGCGCTCCGGCAGGGATCTGCCGCTGCTGAAGGAGGTGCTCGACACCTGGGACATCCGGGGACGCATCGACTACGAAATCGTATTTCTCGATGCCTCCGACGAAACCCTCCTCAAGCGCTTCAAGGAGACCCGGCGTGCGCACCCGCTCAGTAAGGATGGCCGTGTCGAAACCGGCATCGAGGCGGAGCGGAAGGAGATGAGCTGGCTCAAGGAAAAGGCCGACTACATCATCGATACCTCGCATCTGCTCACGAAGGAGCTGCGCGGACAGCTCGCGGATATCTTCGAGGGTCAGAAGGCATATGAGAATCTGCAGGTGACGATCCTCAGCTTCGGCTTTAAGAATGGGATTCCGGAGGATGCAGATCTGCTGTTCGATGTACGTTTCCTGCCGAATCCCTACTACGATCCGGAGCTTCGGAGCCATACCGGCCTCGAGCAGAGTGTGCGCGATTACGTCTGTCAGGACGGCGTCGCAGAAGAATTTCTCCAGAAGCTCTATGATATGATCTGCTTTCTGATCCCGCATTATATCGAGGAGGGAAAGAATCAGCTCGTGATCGGCGTCGGCTGTACGGGCGGTCATCACCGCTCCGTCACCATCGCAGAGCTCCTCTATGAGCGCCTGAAGAAAACGGCGGATTACGGACTGCGCATCGACCACCGGGATATCGAACGCTGAGCGGTGCGGAGCAGCACAGTCCAGACCGGTGCGCGCAGGACCTGGAACAGAAGCCGTTCGGAGAGGACGTGTAAAATATACCAGAACGAACAGTGTATGGAGGCAGAGTTGGGCGCAGAAGCGAAGACGAGAACATCTTTTTCAGCCAGAGTGAAACAGGAGCTACGCAAAAAAGACTTTACAGTCTCTGAAAAAGACATTAATATGGTTAGCAATGGTTCGAAGGATCTCGAGATGCGGGACTTCATTCGGGAGCGCTTCCTGAGTGCGGGGTCGATCACGGATCCGACGAAGGATTATCATCTTGAGCTGGTCTGCGGTGGAGCAGAGGAGGCGGATCGGATCATCGACGTCTTCCGAAGCTTCGGCCTCGAGCCACGTATCATGGAGCGGGGCGGGCATCTGGTTGTGTATCTGAAGGATGCTGCGCAGATTTCGGATGTACTGAAGCTGATGGGTGCTGTGGATGGCCTCATGGAGCTTGAGAATGTCAGAATACTCAAGGAGGTCAGTGAGAAGATCAACCGCCAGGTGAACTGTGAAACAGCCAACCTGCAGCGGACGGTATCCGCCGGCATTCGCCAGGTGGAGGATATCGAACTGATCGACCGGGAGATCGGGCTTCAGAACCTGGAGCAGGGACTGCGTGAGATCGCGGAGAAGCGTCTGGAGAATCCGGATGCCACCCTCACCGAGCTTGCAGCCTGCCTCTCGGAACCGATTGGAAAGAGCGGTGCCAATCATCGACTTCGGAAGCTTTCCAGGATCGCGTCGGAGTTAAGGGGAAAAACCGCGGGTATATAGTGTAAAGATAGCGAAGAGCGTTCGGTGAAGTGATGCTTGCATCCAGGGAGGAGCGTTTAACGCGAGTTCTATCTTCGAGGAAGGATTATATGAAGGATACAAATGTAGTAGTTCAGTTACCGAAAAAACCGGATGAGCATCCGATCGCGATGCTTGTTCAAATTGCCAGCCGCTTTGAATCACGCATTTATATGGCTGATGGTCCACGTAAGGTCAACGCCAAGTCGATCATGGGGATGATGGCACTGGGACTTGACAACGGACAGGAGCTGGTAGTCAGCGCAGACGGTGAAGATGAGGATGCTGCACTGAAGAGCATCACAGAGTATCTCTGCGGAGCGGAGGCTTAAGAGCTGAATATTACGGAGGGAGACGCCGAAAGGCGTCTCCCTTAATTTCTGTACAAAAAAGAACAAGCATTCGCGTATATTCTATGCTACAATAGAGGCATCTGTTTTTACTGGAGGGTATGATGGCCTTTACGCATTTACATGTTCATACAAGCTACAGCCTTCTCGATGGCGCCGGTCGGATCCCGGAGATGATCGCGCGCTGCCGGGAGTTCGGGATGGATTCGATGGCCATCACCGATCACGGTGTGATGTACGGTGTCATCGACTTCTATAAGGAGGCGCAGAAGCAGGGAATCAAGCCGATCCTCGGCTGTGAGGTCTATCTCACGGGCGGCTCCCGCTTCGATCGGGAGGTCGGAAAGGGCGAGGACCGCTACTACCATCTCGTGCTGCTCGCCGAGAATAACCAGGGCTACGCGAACCTCATGAAGATCGTGTCGACGGGCTTCATCGACGGCTTCTACTATAAGCCACGTGTCGACTTCGAGACGCTCGAGCGCTACCACGAGGGCATCATCGCCCTGTCCGCCTGCCTCGCCGGCGAGGTGTCACGAAACCTCACCCGGAATATGTATCCGGAGGCGAAGAAGGCGGCGCTGCGCTACCTCTCCATCTTCGGGCCGGAGCACTTCTACCTCGAGCTTCAGGATCATGGCTATCCGGAGCAGCGGAAGGTCAATGCAGGCTTACTTCAGTTACATGAAGAAACCGGGATTCCGCTGGTCGCCACAAACGATATCCACTACACCCGGAAGGAGGATGCAGAGCCGCACGATATCCTGCTCTGTCTCCAGACCGGAAAGAAAATCACAGACCAGGATCGTCTGCGCTATCCGGGTGGGCAGTTCTATATCAAGTCCGAGGAGGAGATGCGGGCTTTATTTCCGTATGCGGAGGAAGCCCTCGACAACACCCATAAAATCGCAGAGCGCTGTAATGTAAGCATTGAATTCGGACACTACCATGTGCCTGGCTATCAGGTGCCGGCGGGCTATGACACGACGGGCTATCTCCGAAAGCTCTGTGAGGATGGCCTCCGGGCGCGCTACGGCGCGGATGGCGAGCAGTACCGGGCACGTCTCGACTATGAGCTCGATACGATCGCGAGCATGGGCTTCGTCGAGTACTTCCTGATCGTCTGGGATTATGTGCACTATGCAAAGACGCACGATATCGCGGTGGGGCCGGGCAGAGGCTCGGCGGCGGGCTCCCTCGTCGCGTACTGCATCGGCATCACGGATATCGACCCGATGCGTTACAATCTCGTCTTCGAGCGTTTCCTGAACCCGGAGCGTGTCACCATGCCGGATGTCGATATGGACTTCGAGTATGAGCGCCGGCAGGAGGTGATCGAGTACGTGACCCGGAAGTATGGTAAGGACTGTGTGTCGCAGATCATCACCTTCGGTACGCTCGCCGCGCGCGGTGTCATCCGTGATGTCGGGCGTGTACTGGATATTCCATATGCGAAGTGTGATATGATCGCGAAGCAGGTGCCGAATGAGCTGAACATCACGCTCGATAAGGCACTTCAGTCGAATCCGGAGCTTCGAAAGATGTATGAGGAGGATCCGGAGACGCATCGCCTCATCGATATGAGTAAGCGTCTCGAGGGACTGCCGCGCCACAGCTCCATGCATGCGGCCGGCGTCGTGATCTCCGGAAAGCCGCTGGTGGAGTACGTGCCGGTATCGCGGGCGGCAGATGGCACCCTCACCACGCAGTTTACGATGACGACGATCGAGGAGCTGGGGCTTCTCAAGATGGATTTCCTAGGACTTCGGAATCTGACGGTCATCAAGGATGCTATCCGGGATGTGAATAAGCTGCATCATGCAGACCTGAGTGTCGAGAACATGAACTATGCCGATCCGAAGGTGTACCAGATGATTTCGGGCGGGCACTGTGAGGGTGTGTTCCAGCTCGAGTCAGCCGGCATGAAGAATTTCATGAAGCGGCTGAAGCCGGAGGGCATCGAGGACATCATCGCCGGTGTCGCACTCTACCGACCGGGTCCGATGGACTTCATCCCGAAGTACATAAAGGGCAAGGAGCACCCGGAATCGATCAGCTACGACTGCCCGGAGATCCGTCCGATCCTCGAGACGACCTATGGCTGTATCGTCTACCAGGAGCAGGTCATGCAGATCGTGCGTGATCTCGCCGGCTACTCGATGGGACGCTCGGACCTCGTGCGCCGTGCCATGAGCAAGAAAAAAACGAAGGTCATGGAGGAGGAGCGGAAGAACTTCGTCTATGGTAATCCGGAGCAGCACATCCCGGGCTGCATCGCGCGGGGCATCGATGAGGCGACGGCGAACCACATCTATGACGAGATGATCGACTTCGCGAAGTATGCCTTCAACAAGTCGCATGCGGCCTGCTATGCCGTCGTTTCCTACCAGACGGCTTACCTTCGCTGCTACTATCCGGCCGAGTTTTTCGCGGCGCTCATGACCTCCTATATGGATAACATGGGGAAGACCGCCGAGTACTTCGATGTGGCACGCACGCTCGGCATCGCGATCCTGCCGCCGGATGTGAATCAGGCGGAGATCGGATTCTCGGTCTCCACAGAAGGGGCGATCCGCTATGGTCTGAGTGCCGTAAAGGGCGTCGGTCGGAGCGCTGCGCAGGCTATCGTGAAGGAGCGGCAGCAGCACGGATCGTATAAGGACTTCGAGGATTTCGTCGTCCGTGTCTCGGAGAAGGGGATCAACCGCCGCGCCATCGAGTACTTCATCCAGGCGGGCGGGCTCGATCCGTTCCCGGGCAACCGCCGGGAGAAGATCGCGATCCTTCCGACCATCATCGAAGGCCGTGTGAAGGAAAAGCAGAATTCGATGGCGGGTCAGATGACCCTCGCGGATCTCCTCGGGGAGGATAATCAGGAGGCGGGCGAGTTCCGTATCCGCATGCCGAAGCTGCCGGAGTATTCGAAGGAGGAGCTGCTGCAGTACGAGAAGGAGGCGCTCGGTTTCTATCTGAGCGGCCATCCGCTGGATGCCTACCGCGCTGTGATGGATGCCAATGTCTCTGCCACGAGTGCGGACTTCCGCCGGGACGATGAGACAGGCACCGTGCCGCTTCGTGATCAGCAGAAGGTGACGATCGGCGGGATCCTCACGGAGCTGCAGATGAAGACCACCCGGAAACAGCAGCAGATGGCCTTCCTGCAGCTCGAGGACCGGATGGGTACCGTGGAGGTCGTCGTCTTCCCGAAGACCTACCAGACGATGCGTGCACTGCTCGCGCCGGATGCGAAGCTCTTTATCGAGGGACATGTCGACGGCTCCGGCGAGAAGGACAGTAAGCTGATCGCCGATCGGATCTATACCTTCGCGGAGGCACCGAAGGAGCTCTGGCTGCAGCTCCAGGATAAAAACCAGTACTTTGCTGAGCAGCAGGCGCTGGAACAGCTCCTGAGAGCACACCCCGGGGAAGATGGCGTGGCGATCTATCTTCGTCAGGAAAAGGCCGTGAAACGCCTCGACCGTCAGCATGCGGTGCAGCTCGATCCGGTGTTGATGGAAAGCCTCGATCAGCTTCTCGGCGAAAAAAACGTTCGAGTTTCATATAAGGTATTGAAAAAAGTACAAAACTAAACTATTATAAGTGCGAGTTTGTGAAAGCTATCACAATCTCGCTTGCTGGTGTGTTTAGGGAGAATGTAAATATATCTGGAGGATAGGATTATGGCGACGAAAGCTGTGAAGACGATTGGTGTACTGACATCCGGTGGTGATGCGCCAGGTATGAATGCCTGTGTACGTAGTGTTGTTCGTACGGCGATTCACGAGGGCATCAAGGTAAAGGGTATCATGAGAGGATATGCGGGTCTTCTGCAGGAGGAGATCGTCGATATGGATACGACCTCTGTATCCGATATCATCAGCCGTGGTGGTACCATCCTCTATACGGCGAGATGTCAGGAGTTTACAACGCCGGAGGGTCAGGCACGTGGTGCCGAGATCTGCCGTAAGCATGGCATCGATGGCATGGTCGTCATCGGTGGTGACGGCTCCTTCCGTGGCGCGGGTAAGCTGAGTGCACTCGGCATCAACACCATCGGTGTGCCGGGCACGATCGACCTCGATATCGCATGTACGGATTATACGATTGGTTTCGATACCGCCATCAATACCGCGATGGAGGCCATCGATAAGCTGCGTGATACCTCGACCTCACATGAGCGCTGCTCGATCATCGAGGTCATGGGTCGTCGTGCCGGTTACATCGCACTCTGGTGTGGTGTGGCGAACGGCGCGGAGGAGATCCTGCTTCCGGAGCGCTACGATGGCGATGAGCAGGCGATCATCAACCGTATCATCGAGGCACGTAAGAGAGGCAAGAAGCACTATATCATCATCAACGCCGAGGGAATCGGCCACAGCACATCGATGGCGAAGCGCATCGAGGCAGCGACGGGTATCGAGACGAGAGCAACCATTCTCGGACATATCCAGCGTGGTGGCTCACCGACCTGTAAGGATCGTTACTATGCATCGATGATGGGTGCACGTGCCGTAGAGCTTCTGCATGAGGGTAAGTCGAATCGCCTTGTGGCTTATAAGCATGGCGAGTTCGTCGATTATGCTATCCAGGAAGCACTTCAGATGAAGAAGGATATCAACGAGGAGCAGTATCGAATCGCGAAGCTGCTGGTTCGCTAAATCATACGCACAGGAGGGCGACTGCATCTGCAGTCGCCCTTTTCCTTTTTCTTAACTTTGCAGAACGGTGAATGGATGTTATAATGCGGATGATTTTTAGAACAGTGAGGTGCGATGATGAGAGAAGATGTGGTGCTGTGTGCGGCGAATGCCTATCATCAGAAGTATTATCTGAATCCGGAGTATGGGAATCTGCCGGAGGATGTGCAGAAGGAGCTGAAGCTGATCGCGGTGGATTATGTCGAGGAGATCGGTGGGGTCTTTCTGATGTCGTTTAATGCGGAGCAGAAGCTGGTACTGAAGTCGATGCACGAGGAGGATGATCTTCGTTTCGATGATGCGAAGGCACAGAAGAAGATCGGGGAGCTGGCGACGCGCTATGAGGCGCTGTTTACGAAGCTGGAGACCTACTACCAGGCGCTGGAGATGCTGCATGGGAGAGGACGGTCTTCCGAGGAGCTGACAGAGGCGGACATGCAGGCGGAGCCGGGTGCGAATAATCCGGAGGGCCATGCGGAGGTGCGTCGAGCGACTTCGGAAGAGGTGAGGACGTCCGCGGCGGAGACATCGAACCAGGATGTCGTCGCGGAGTCGGAGCAGGGCGGGATCCGGATGACGGGTTCCTGGGACATGCCGGTGATGCCGGATGACCCGAATGCGGAGCAGACCGCGTACCATACGCTTTTTGGGGATGATTAATATATGAAAATTGGAAATGTGGAGCTCCCAAGCAATGTGGCGATGGCACCGATGGCGGGGGTGACGGATCTTCCGTACCGGACGATCCTGCGGGAGATGGGGGTCGGTCTTACGACGACGGAGATGATCAGTGCGAAGGCGATCCTCTACCATAATAAGAATACCGAGGAGCTGATGCGGACCGGGGCGGATGAGCATCCGGTGGCGGTGCAGCTCTTCGGCTCCGATCCGGAGATTATGGCGGAGATTGCGTCCCGGATCGAGGATCGTTTCGATATCCTCGACGTAAATATGGGCTGTCCGGTGGCGAAGATCGTGAACAATCATGAGGGAAGTGATCTGATGAACCATCCGGAGCTGGCGTATGAGATTCTGCATGCGATGGTAGAGCGTTGCCATAAGCCGGTGACGGTGAAGTTCCGAAAGGGCTTTCAGAAAACGGACGATACGGCGGTCGAGTTCGCGAAGATGGCGGAGCAGGCCGGCGTGTCTGCAGTGACGGTGCATGGCCGGACGCGGGCGCAGCTCTACAGTGGGGCAGCGGACTGGGAAGTGATCCGGCGGGTGAAGGAGGCGGTGAAGATTCCGGTGTTCGGAAACGGCGACATCTTCACACCAGAGGACGCGAAGCGCATGATGGACGAGACGGGCTGTGACGGCGTGGCGATCGCGCGCGGGGCCCAGGGAAATCCGTGGCTCATCCGACGGACGGTCGAGTATCTCCGGACGGGCGAGCTTCTGCCGGCACCTTCCATCGAGGAGGTGATCGCGATGATCCACCATCATACGGAGCTGATGCTTCAGTATAAGGGTGAATTCACGACGGTCCGGGAGATGCGGAAGCACATCGCCTGGTATACGGAGGGCTACCCGGACTCGTCGAAGCTCCGTGGTAAGGTGAATACCGCCGGCAGCATCGAGGAGCTGTATGCGCTGGTGGACGCGATGAAATGTTGACAAGTGGAGCTGATTTGCTTTACAATATGCAATCGTGAAAATGGATGATGGGCGGTTTCCGGCCATTCGGAAGCGGCCTGTTTTATAATGCTGATTCATCGCGGGTGGATGAGCAGAAGGAAGTCTTGAAAGGAGCTATGGGAAACATGGCAGAAGAGCAGGTAAAGAAGAATTTACTGACACGTGCAGGTCTTAACAAGTATGAGGCGGAGCTTCATGATCTGAAGGTCAACAAGAGACAGATGATCGCAGAGAAGATCAAGGAAGCGAGAGAGCAGGGCGATCTTTCCGAGAACGCAGAGTACGATGCAGCGAAGGATGAGCAGAGAGACATCGAGGCGAGAATCGTCGAGCTCGAGGCACTGCTGAAGAACGTTGAGGTCGTGGATGACTCTGTCGAGGGTGAGATCAATGTCGGCTGCCGTGTAAAGCTCTATGATGAGGAGTTCGATGAGGAAGTGACCTACTTCATCGTGGGTTCCTCGGAGGCGAACAGCCTGACCGGAAAGATTTCCAACGAGGCACCGGTCGGTAAGGCCCTTCTGCACCACAAGGCAGGCGATGAGGTGACCGTTGAGACCGAGGCGGGTGATCTCAAGTTCCGCGTACTTGAGGTGGAGCGCGTCAACGATCACGAGGCGTAAGCATAAAAAGCAAGGAGAAGCTATGGCAGAGAATCAGGAAAACCAGAAGAACCAGGCGCCGGTAGAGGATACGAACCATATCGTTCGTACGCGCCGTGAGAAGCTTGCAGAGCTGCAGGCTGCCGGACAGGATCCTTTCGAGATTACGAAATTCGATCAGGAGCAGCACAGCCAGGAGATCCGGGATGATTTCGAGAAGTTCGAGAATCAGCAGGTATCGATCGCTGGCCGTATCATGCAGAAGCGTGTGATGGGTAAGGCGTCCTTCATCCATATTCAGGATAAGCAGGGCCGTATCCAGGCATATATCACCCGTGACGAGCTGGGTGAGGATGAGTACAAGAAGTTTAAGAAGATGGATATCGGTGATATCGTCGGTGTAAAGGGCTTCGTATTTAAGACGAAGATGGGCGAGGTTTCTGTCCATGCACAGTCACTTACACTTCTGTCGAAGTCGCTTTATCCGCTTCCTGAGAAGTTCCATGGTCTGCAGGATACCGATACGAGATATCGTCAGCGCTATGTTGACCTCATCATGAACGAGGATTCGAAGAATGTCTTCATCAAGCGTTCGCAGATCATCCGTGAGATTCGTAACTTCCTCGATGGACGTGGCTTCATGGAGGTGGAGACACCGATGCTGGTGGAGAATGCCGGTGGTGCCGCTGCCCGTCCTTTCGAGACCCACTATAACGCATTGAACGAGGACGTAAAGCTTCGTATTTCCCTCGAGCTTTATCTCAAGCGTCTCATCGTCGGTGGTCTCGAGCGTGTGTTCGAGATCGGCCGTGTATTCCGTAATGAGGGTGTCGATACCCGTCATAATCCGGAGTTCACACTGATGGAGCTGTATCAGGCCTATACCGATTACAACGGTATGATGGAGCTCACGGAGAGCATGTTCCGCTACCTCGCAGAGAAGGTATGTGGGAAGACCCTCATCAGCTACCAGGGCACCGAGATCGATCTCGGCAAGCCGTTCCGCCGTCTGTCGATGACGGATGCCATCAAGGAGGAGTGCGGTGTTGATTTTAACACGGTAAAGACCCTCGAGGAGGCACGTGCACTGGCGGATCAGCATAACGTTCCGTACGAGGCACACCATAAGATCGGTGACATCGAGAACGGTTTCTTCGAGACATTCTGTGAGGAGAAGATGATTCAGCCGACCTTCATCATGGATCATCCGGTAGAGATTTCGCCGCTGACGAAGAAGAAGCCTTCCGATCCGACAAAGGTAGAGCGTTTTGAGCTCTATATCTACGGACGTGAGATGTGTAACGCATACTCCGAGCTGAACGACCCGATCGATCAGCGTGAGCGCTTCAAGGCACAGGATGCACTGGCGGCTGCCGGTGATGAAGAGGCTAACCACACCGATGAGGACTTCCTTCATGCGATGGAGATCGGTCTGCCGCCAACTGGTGGTATCGGCTATGGTATCGATCGTCTCGTGATGCTGCTGACCGATACGCCGGCGATCCGTGATGTTCTCCTCTTCCCGAC
>SFND01000018.1 GCA_004554245.1 Oribacterium sp.
CTGAATGTTCGGCCTCGCTATCATCTGGATGGGCTTCAGAGCTCTTTGTGGTAGATGCTTCCATATAGAAACCCCGGCATGCAAGGCAAGCCGGGGGGGCATTTGTCTTCAATTATCTGGTTTTACGACTGGGTGCCGGCGTCGGGGCCGTCCCAGACGATGCCTTTCAGTAGGGCGTAGTGCATGGGTTCGCCGACCTGTTCCTGGGTGAGATCCTTCAGGGCGAAGTTAGCCTTTCGGAAGGTGAGTGCCGGGCTGTAGTACGGGTCGCCGTCGCGGAGGATGTCCTTCCAGGTGGTGCCGAAGGTGAGGATTTCGGAGTGGAAGCGGGCGAGCTTCTCCGGGGTGTCTTCCATGCCGCGGGACTTCGATTCGTAGTGGTAGAACTTCGCGTATGGGTTATACACGACGAGCTTTGAGTAGTCCTGGATGCACTTCGCACGGTGCATGTAGCTGAGATCCGAGTCGTGGGTGCGTACGAAGGCGGCACCGGCGATGCCGCCCATGCCCATGATCACGCCGGCGTGCTGAATGTCTTCGTCCGGGTACAGGAGGCGTGCGCCGCAGATGCCGACGTCTTCGCGCTGTACGTAGCCGATCATCTCATCGATGGAATCCGGGTCGATCTCCTCGATGTCGTTGTTCAGGAAGAGGAGATACTGGCCGTGCGTGAACTCAACGCCGTAGTTGTTGATCGCGGAGTAGTTGAACGGACCGTCCCACTTCACGACCTTCACAACCGGCTGCAGAAGAACCGATGCCGCTGCGCTGTGATAAGCCGATACCTGGGCCGGATGCGATACTGCGGAGCTCGATTCCGCAGTCGACGCAGCGGATGTGGTCGAAGTTTCCGAAGTACTCAGCGCACCGCTGGTCGCCGGATCCACGAAATCTGCCGGAAGCTCTTCCGGGAAGCGGTTCTTCAGTTCCTCATAGTACTTCCAGGTTTCTGCCTGATCCGAGTTGTTCTCGACGATGATGAACTCGAGGTTTTTATAGTTTCCGGCGGCGAGTGAGGTGATGGCCTTATCGAGATCGGCGCTGTGGTCCTTATTCGGGATCACGACGGAGATCAGCGGCTGCTGATTTTCGTAGATCGGATGGTAGAAGCCGTAGGTGATGCCCTGCTCGACCTTCTTTACCGGGAGGCCAATGCGCTTGCAGTGGTCGTACACGGCACGTGCGCCGGCTTCGAAGGCGTAGAGCTTCGCTTCCGGGTGCTGCGCGGTGGACGCCTGGTGTGCGCGCCAGTGGTACAGCACCATCGGGATATGGATGATGTTGCTGCTCGTGAAGCGGCCCTGGCGGAGAAGCTCCTGATCAAGCGAGTTCAGCGCCGCGGCGAGGGCCGGCTGCGCACTCTCCTTCGGCTCAACATCGACCTCCGTAGCTGCTGTCTGGTCATCGACGCCAGCCTTAGTCGAAGCAACGACGCTACTCCGCTGTGGGCCCGTGACTGCGTTTCCGGCGGAAGCATTGGCGAAGGAAACAAGGCGGGCCTGCTCCATCGCCTGGGCTTTTTCGGTGGCGCGGAGGATGAGGTCGTAGTCCTGGGCACCGTCGTAGGCGCTACGCTCGTAGATTTTCTGGCCGTCGGCAGCGGTCTCAGCGATGGCGTCAAGGAGGCGGCGGCGGGCGACGAAGAGGTGGCAGATGTAATTCACAGAGCGGAGCAGGTCCGGGTTGAAGTCGGTCTTGAAGTGCGGCTCGAAGTAGTAGATGTCCTCGAAGTCGACCTTATCCTCGTCGGAATAGAGGACCTGGACGTCCGGGTGGGCGTTGATCGCGCGGACGCACTCATAGAGGGCCTGCGGCTCGAGCTCGTCGTCATGGTCGGCGAGGACGATGAAGTCCCCGGTCGCCATGCGGATCGCGGCGTTGGTATTCTCCGCGATGCCGAGGTTCTCCGTGAGGGTCTCATAGCGGAAGCGGCTGTCTGCGGCGGCGTACTCGGCGAGGACCTCCTGCGGTGTACGGCCCTGTGCCGGGTCGTGCTGGATCTTCGCGTACGGGGTCGCGTCTACGAGGCAGACCTCAAACGTCGGGTAGGTCTGCTCCCGGATCGAGTCGAGCATGCGGCGGAGGAACTTCTCCGGGGTCGCGTAAACCGGAATCACGATGGAGAAGGTCGGCTGCATCGCGAAATCAGCGGCACTCTCCCGCTGCTTCGCGAGCTCCTCGTCAGTGATGCGGACCTTCTTATACCACTCGTTATAGTCGTAGTCGTCCTGGATGTTCTGGATCTTGTGGACAGATTTCTTAAAGAGGGCGCGGAGGCCGTGCTTCTGGAAGTACTCCCAGGCCACCTCGACGGTCTCCCAGTGGAACAGTGCGAGGAGCTTCTCGCGTTTCCGGTGGGCGACGGAGTTAAACTCCTCGAGGATGTGGTCGGTGAACTTCACGCGCTTCGTCTGGCCGTCGGCCTGCAGCACGAGGATGCGGGTCTCGCCCTGTGCGTACGGGGTGTGCACGTCGAAGCCGAGGTCGCGCTGAAGCGCTCCGTGGGCCTTCACGACATCGCCGAAAAAGGCATTGACCACCTCATCACGGCGTACAGAGGACACGGTCGTGCCCGGGACAGGTTTTCCTGCCTGATCCACGACCGTGAGCTTCACTTCTTCTTCTGGATTTGAGCCGAAGGCCCAGCCCTGGAGCATGAGTTCGCCCTCACGCGCCAGCGCGATATCTACTTTAAATCGTAACATGATATTTCCTTTATATTATTTTGAGGCGTCCGCCATACCGCCGATCATCGCGTCCTCCGGGAAGTTCAGGCGCTCCTCCTCGACGACGAGCGGGCGACGCATGACGCGCTGGTTGATGCTCAGGATGTACTCGCCGAGCAGGCCGATGAAGAAGATCTGCACGGAACCGAGGAAGAGCATGCCGATGAGCATCGGGGCCATGCCGGCCGGGAAGCGATCCCACCAGATGAGCTTCATGACGAGGTAAATGATGGCGATCAGCATGCTGATGCCGCTGCAGGCGGCACCGAAGAACACCGCCATACGGAGGCCGACCTTCGTGTAGCTCGTGAAGCCGAGCATCGCGGCGTCGTACAGGGTGTAGAGGTTGTTGTGTGTGATGCCGGCGCGGCGCTTCGGCTGGGTATATGGAATTTCCTTCCGGTGGAAGCCGAGCTCGGCGACGATGCCACGCAGGAACGGGGTCGGGTCGTTCAGCTGCCGCATGACGTCGATGAAGGCGTGGTCGTAGAGACCGAAGCCGGTGAACTGCGCGATCTGGTCGACGGAGGACATCTTCTTTATGAGCTTGTAGTAGAGGCCGCGGAGGGCGTACATGAGCGGATTTTCCTTCGAGTGGGTCTTCACGCCGATGGCGATCTTATAGCCCTCCTCCCAGGCTGCGACGAACTGCGGGATCATCTCGACCGGGTCCTGGAAGTCGGCGGCCATGAGGATCGTGGCGTCGCCGGTGGACTGCAGCATCGCGTAGTACGGGCTGTTGAACTGGCCGAAGTTCTTCGCATTGAAGATGGCCTTCACCTGCGGGTCCTGTGCGCAGAGACCGCGGATCAGCGCGCGCGTCTCGTCGTGGGAATCGTTGTCGATGTAGAGGAGCTCGTAGCGGTACTGAGAGAGGTCGGAAGCGAACATGCTCCGAAGGGCCTCGTAGAGCGGAACGACGTTCTCCTGCTCGTTATAGCATGGAATGACGATGCTGATGGTTTTCAAAATCTTATCTCCTAACGTGAAGGTGATTTGTGTGGGCGCGGGCCGCCGCTGTCGCGACATACAGCACGACCATGACGGATGCATGGTGGCTGGCGGGCACGCAAGGGCCGGGGCGCGAGGGCACTATACCTGGCTCAAGGCGGTAAACCGCGGGCACGCGGGCCCGAATCTTATCTATATTACACTCTATGGGTGAAGGTGGCAAGATTTGGGACGGGATTTATATGCGGAGGTTTGGGATGGGATTTATATACGGAGGTTTGGGATGGGATTTATATACGGAGGTTCAAACTTCGTATCCGGTCAGCCTGGGTGAAGCTATCTGGAGAAAAGGGAAGCAGAATGATCATACTTGCCCTTTTGTTTTGCTGGATGTGCGTTGGTTTCTCTGCATTTGACGCTGCCGCGCGAGCATACGGACCGATTTTCAGGTGATTATGGCGCGCGGCCCGGAAATTTTCGCTGGCGAACCGGGCGAAATAGATGAAAATCGACGATGCTATCTAATAACTGGCGGATTATAAAATAGTGGATATTATTAACATCATTTATCATTTTGTGCACAGTGCTAAAAATATCCATTATTTCATAATCGGGCACATATTGGATAGTTTTCTGTAAAATCATACATACGCATATAAGCGTACCATCCAATTTGCCTGGATTTTTCAAATAGTAGATATGTATTTCGGGCTCCAGAGAAGAATTGTTATAAGCAGATATCCAATTAACCTTTATTTATAAAATACTGGATACTCGAGCCCGGATTCCTCTTTTGAAATAAGGCTTTTCATATCCAGTATTTTCAA
Source organism: Oribacterium sp. (assembly GCA_004554245.1). Taxonomy (GTDB): domain Bacteria; phylum Bacillota; class Clostridia; order Lachnospirales; family Lachnospiraceae; genus Oribacterium. The sequence continues at coordinate 4,505 of SFND01000018.1, forward strand.
AATCGCCTAAGAGTGGATATTTTCCAGTCATCTTCGACCATTCCAGCCTAGAAACATAGCCATTATTTTCAAAATTAAGCCATATTGGATAGGAATCGTATTAAAGCGTTTATCATGCCTGCAGTTGAAGTTTTCCTGCTCCGCCCAGCCTGAGAAACTTGGCGGTTATCTTTGTAATCCACTTTTACATCTGATCGGTGTCACTGCTTCCATCGCCCACCGCACCTTACATTTTCACAGCAATCTTGATGGCTTTTCGTTCTTTCATGTCGTCGATGGCCTGGGCGATCTGGTCGAGGCCGTCGTAGTGCTCCGTGATGAAGATGGACGGATGCACGCCGCTCTCCTGCACGATCTGCATCACGTGTTCGAGGTTCTGGCGTCCGCCCCTGCTCAGAGAGAACTTCAGGGTTTTCCCTGCCATGCCACGACCGATGGAAAACTTCGGTATCTGGATGCTGTCGATGTTGTCGTTCAGCGTCACGGTGTATGCTTTCCTGAGCACGTCGCCTGCAGCCTGTGTTTCTGCTTCGACAGCTGCGGCGGTGCTGGTGAGGTAGGTTTCGGCGCTGTTCATGGCTTCGAGGGTTTTCAGCTCGCCGCCCTGGGTGTCGAGGTCGGCACCGTAGTACATGACGTTCGAGACGACGCCGGTGCCGTACTTCACCATGTCGATGGCCTGCGGAAAGGCGAGGTCATCGCCACCGCAGATGAGGACCTTATCCGCGCCCTTCGTCTGTGTCTTCGTGAGGACGTAGTTCACGACGGGCGAGCCGGTGGAATTTGCGAGCGGATGCATGCCCTGTGGAAGCGGACAATGCAGGCGGCGATAGTTCAGCACTTCGATGTGACAGCCTGACTGCGCATGGGCCTGACTCTGACTTCCGCCCGAAGCGGCTGAAGCACAATCTGGCGACACGGCGTCCGGCACTGTAGCTGCGCAGTCTGGCGACACGGCGTTCGCATGCTGCTCTCTTCCATCTTCTGCTGCCATAGAAGGGCTGGTGACGTCACCGCCCGCCGGAACTTCCGGAACGCCGTGTGCCGACATCGCTGGGGCGAAGTCACTCATCGACTCGGCGATGCGGACGTTCTCCGGGCGGGAGCCGACGGCGTAGATCGTGCGGGCACCGGCGAGCTTCGCGCCGAGGATGGCGGCGAGGCCGATGGCCCCGATGCCCATCACGACGACGGTGTCGCCTGGCTTGACGCCGGCTTCTTCGACCGCGGTGAAGCCGGTCTGGAGGACGTCAACGCACATGAGGGCGTCCTCGAGCGTGAGGCCGTCCGGGATGTGTGCGAGGTTTCGGTCCGCGTACGGAAGGTAGAACAGCTCCTGGAAGGCACCGTCGATGGTGTTTCCGAGCATGTGGGCGCTGAAATTATGGCCCGCATGTGCATAGTTCTCCTCGACGTCCGGCTGACTCCAGTCCGGGGTGATCGCGGATACGGCGACGACATCGCCGACGTGGAAATCCGTCACTTCCGCGCCGACTTCCTCGACCCGGGCGATGACCTCATGACCGAGCGTCAGGTCCGGGCGCTTCGGGCTGCCCTGCCAGATGGTATGGACGTCCGAGGTGCATGGCGAGACGAGCAGCGGCTTCAGCAGCGCGCCATGCGCGTCTATAAGCGTCGGCCGCTCCTTCTCGATGTAGGCGATATTTCCTTTTCCTTTCAGCACCAGTGCTTTCATCATCTTCGTTCCTTTTCATCTTGATATACATCACCATTCAGACAGAAAACAGGTCCAGGAAATACTTAGGAATATCAAGCCAAATGCTGCTCAGACTTCCCGAAGCTCTGGTAGCTGAACGGGAACCTGATGTCACAAACTGCCAGATTCTCATCCATATGACATTATGTATTTCACAATCTCTATTCTGAGCGATGCTTGGACATGAAGTATCAAACTGTTTAACGGTACTCTTCGATCCGGTCCGTGCGGAGCACGAGGATGCGGACATTTTCGTCGAAGCGTTCGCGGATGATGCCAGCGATTTCGTCGGTGTAGCCCGGGGCGACGATGAGGATCTCGTCGACCGGGTGAGCGACGGCGTAATCCGGGGCCACGATCGGGATGTGGGAGGCCGGCGAGAAGCGGCCCTGCTTGAACGGGGCGGAGTCGATGATATACTCTACTCTTCCGCTGAGTTTCGTGGTGGCGGCGAGGGTGAAGCCCTGGTGGCTCGCACCCCAGATGGCCATGGTCCGATGACTCTCCGAGAGGTGGTCGATGTGTGCATTGACCGAGGCAGAGAGACGGTCGTAGCTGTCGCGCAGGGCGGACACGTCGATGAGGCGACCGCTGTAGTGGAGCTCGCTGAGCTCGTCCGGGTCGGCCTTCCGTACGATGGCCTCGATCGTGTCACGGTTCACGAGGTCCATGCTGAGAAGCTCGAAGCCGCAGTCCTGCAAGAGCTTCTGGAGCGTGAACTCGGTGTAGTTCGCGATGTGGTCGCGCAGCAGCTCGTAGTAGCCGTTGTAACGGAGGATGTACTCGAAGCTCGGGACGGTGATGAGACCGAGGGCCTGCGGCTTCAGGTTGCGTCCGATGTTCCGGAGCATGTCGCACGGGTCCGGCTGATGCTCGAGGAAGTTAAACTGCACGAAGGCGTCAAATGGGCCCTCCGGGTAGCGCACATCGCCGGTCGCGAAGCCCTCGTAGACGCGGTACTTTTTATCGGCAACAGCATTGGCCTCCTCGACGAGGGACGGCTTATGCTCGAGTCCGACGAGGTGGAGCGGGGCGGCGTTCGGCTGACCGGACAGGGGATCACGCGCCTGGTCGCGGGCGAGCGCAGCGGCACCTTCCGGGTCCTCCGCGAGATTCTGCCACATGCGGAGGAACTCACCGCGGCCACAGCCGACTTCCACGATGCGGCGACCGTGGATGTGGTGCTCCTGCATGGCAGTCAGGAGGCGCGCGTACTCCTCGTGACGGAGGCGCGTCATGGTGCGGGTGCCACCGCCGGCGCGGATGACGTCACGATAATAGTCGACCGGCTCGGTGTCAAACTGGACGAGGCCGCAGGACGGGCACTGGCAGAGGGTGAGGCTCAGCGGATGGTCCTCCGCGAGCTCCGACGCTGCCGGGATGTTCTGCGCACTCGTCGGCATGTCGTCGAGGGTCATCAGCGGCGACAGTGCGTGGCCGCAGGCGATACAAGTCATGTTCATATATAAGTCCTTTCATCGGTCATAAGCATGCACTTTTCGAATTTTCGTCACCTGGAAATCTACATCATCGTAGCAGTTCAGGTAGTGAGGATCCGAATGGACGGCAACACATCATCAAATAAATGTTAAAAGTGGATGCAGCATCCGTGGCTCATGATTCTGAGCCTTCTTCCCGCATCGTCTTTAGGAGCATGCCGATGCCGGCTTCGAAGGAGATTTCCTGGTGGAAGCCAAGGCGCTGGAGCTTGAGGATCTCCGGTGACATGTTCGCGGCGCCCTCTGCGTTGTTCGCGCGGGTACCGAAGCGGAGCTCCGCGCCAGTTAGGGTTACGCCAGCGGCGGTGTCGGTGGTCTGCCCGCCCGCGGTTACGGCTTGGGTTGCGCCAGCGGCGGTCGTCGCGTCCCCGTCCGCCGTCGTATCCGCATTTGCGGCGAAGCGGGCGGCAATGGCGTTCATGGCGATGACGTACTTTTTCAGCATGCGGGAATCGGAGCCGGCGATGTCATAGATGCCGGTGCGGGTGTCCTCGGAGCTGAGCAGGATACGGATCGCGCGGGCGAGGTCATGAACCTCGAGGTAGTTCCAGCGCTGCTCGCACGGGCCGAGGGTGACGGCTTCGTGGCGGAGGGCGGCGCGAAGCACGGTGTTCACGAGGCTCGTTTCATGGTCACCGCTGCCGTACACGCTGTAGATGCGCATATGGATAAACTGCATCGGCGCGTCGTCGTAGATTTCCGAGAGGAGGCTCTGCTCGGTCGCCCAGCGGCCGAAACTGAGCTTCGCCTTTCCGTAGGGACTCACCGGCAGGGGAACGCGATGATTGCCGCGGCCATACTCTGCCTGGGAGCCGGCGAAGAGGAACTTCCGCGCACCGAGCAGCTTCGCGTAGAGGTAGGCCTTCTTCGCGTTCTGGATGTTCTCGATCTGGATGTTCGTGTCGCTGCGGCCCGCGGAGCCGACACCGTCCCACGCGAAGTGGATCCACGCATCGATGAGGGGCGCGGCATCGTCGGCCAATGCAGGCAACGGCAGGTGGGTGGCGGACGGCGGTGCAGTGACGGCAGGCGCAGAGCTGCGAGCAGGAACCGCCACCGCGGCCTGCATGGCGGCTGCCGTGCCGGAATGGCCGGCAGGCTCGGCGCTGCAGTCAGGGGTCGCCGGCGCCTGATCCAGGCCCAGCACCTCCGCGTAGTGTGTTTCGCCGAGCTCGGCTTCCGGAAGCTCACTCAGGTCGAGAAGGACGGTCCGATACGTCGGATACGCGCTGATGCCATGCGCATCGAGCTCCTGCGCGCGCCGGCTGCCCGGGCGCACCGCGCCGATGACCTCATGGCCCTCCTGAAGCAGAAGCTTCGCAGTATACAGTCCCAGAAAACTGGTGGCACCCGTGATAAGCACTCGCACGATGATTTCTCCTTCTTACTGATCTTCTGGTTTTTCACAAAACCAGGAGAATTCTGATTTCAGCATTACTGCATCCCACAAAACCCTTCGTTTGTCAACCGAGGGGCGTTTTCCTCCCAAAATCTAATGTCAATCCAGCCGAACTCACTCATTTGCCAGCCCGTGGGACAAGCATGATCCGGTCCATCTCCTCGTCCGGGAGGTATGGCGCGAGATCCTCGAGTGGCGGGCTGATGATGCTGCCGTCCGGGAGGCGCTTCGCGGCGGACTTCGGGAGGAACTGCTGGGTCAGGGTCACCATGATCTCGCAGATGGCCGGGCCGTCGGTCGCGAGGGTCTCTGCGACCGCGTCGTGCAGCTCTTCGTTGTGATGTGCGCGGATGAACGGGAAGCCGTACGCGTGCGCGATCTTCTCCATGTCCGGGAAGCTCAGGTCCTGGACGCCGCCCATCCCCGAGTCGATGCCAATGCCTACAAGCGGCTCTCCGCGGAAGAGGTTGGTCTGTGTCTGGCGGATGCTGTGGTAGCCGCCGTTATTGATGACGAAGATCTTGATCGGCAGCTGGTGGCCGATGATCGTCTGGAGCTCCTGCAGGTTCATCTGGATGGAGCCGTCGCCGGTGAGGACGAGGATGTCATGCTTCTCGTACGCCGGGTAATGCTCGTCGCGTCCGGTCCAGTACGGGTCACGGAGCTCGGCGGCGAGCCGGTCATCGGCGGATTCATGGAAGGATGGATCCGCAGCCAGTGCCGAATAATCGTGGTCCTGCTGCGCGTCGCCTGCATTGGCATCCGCTGTTTCCCGTGGAAGCGAGGCGTCCGCGCCGCCGCATGGGGTCGCCTCAACGGAGGCATGCACGGCCACCGCGGCACCGATCGCCGCCGGGAGTCCATAGCCCATCGAGGCGACGCCGTCCTGCGAGATGAAGCGGGTACCCGGCTTGATGCGGTAGGCCTGTCCGCCCGCCACGCACGGGGAGCCGTTGCCGACGACGGTCACCTGGCCCGGGGCCGCCTGGTCGGAAAGCTCCTTGATGAGCGCGTAGACATTGGCGAAGGACGCCGGGTCCTCCGGGGACAGCGTCGGATCGCTCGGCGCGAGGTACTCCGGCAGAATCGTCGGGTAGTTGTCGCGGTAGAACGCACAGGTCGCAAGCCAGCTGAGGCGAGTGCCCTCATTTTTAACATCCTGGCGGGCGAGCTCCGTGTGGCAAACGCGGAGGGCGTCGTCACGGAGGAGGCCTTCACCGCCCTGGAAGAGCGGGTGCGCCGGGGTGTGGCCGAGGACGTGGAGCTCGCGGAGCAGGCACTGCAGGAGCTGACGGGCGTCGGCGTGCACGGCGAGGTCACAGTGCACGGACGGCTTCCGAAGCTCCTCCACATCGATGTCGTTCACGATCACGTAGGCGTCGCGGGCCCAGCTCTTGAAATCGTAGCCGACCTGACGGATGTTGAGGCGGGAGCCAATGCTGAGAATCAGGTCTGCATTCTGTACGGCGAGGTTGCCCGGACGGTCACCGCGGCCACCCGGACGGCCGACGTAGAGCGGGTCGTCGCTCGGAATGATGTCCGGACCGTTCCAGCCGACCACGACCGGGATACCGAGGCGATGTGCGACTTCCAGGAAGAGCGACTCGGCGCCCGCGATGCGGATGCCGTTGCCCGTATAGAAAATCGGACGACGGCTCGCGCGGATCTTCTCGAGGATGGTCTGCACCTGCTGCGGATCTACCGGCGGCACGGCCGCCTCACGCTTCGTCGTGTCGGCATCCGCCGGGATACGGTGCGCCACTGCATAAGCCTCGGCCGCCACGACGTCCGGGGACGACATCACAGCTGCTGAAGCGGATGCTGCCGGGGCGCTGGCAGCGGTGCTGGTGACGGATGCGCGGTCGACTGCATCAGCCTGAGCGGAGGTGACGGTTGCATGGTCGACTGCATCAGCCTGCGCGGAGGTGACGGTTGCGTGATCAACGGCATGAGCCTGCGCGGAGGTGACGGTTGCGTGGTCGACTGCATTGGCCTCGTACGGAGAGCGGGCGAAGGCGTTCCGACAGAGCGGGTAGGCGTCGGATCGCGTGGTGGCGTCCGTGGAGGTAGCCCAGCCGTCGCCACCAGCTGCGTAATCCGCCGGGTCGAAGCCGATCAGCTCGTCCGTCTCGATAAACTTTCCCTGGATGTCGACCGGGATGTCGAGCCAGCAAGGGCCCGGGCGGCCGGTCTGACTGAGATAGATGCACTTTTCGAGCGCGTAGCGGACGCGGTACGGGTCCGTCAGCATCTCCGAATACTTCGTCATACAGTCGATAGACTTCGTGATATCGAACTCCTGGTCGCCCATCGCGCGGAGGTGGGTGCCATTCTGCTCTTCTGCCCAGCGCGCGGTGTTGTCATAGCGGACCTGGCCGGAGATGATCAGCATCGGGATGGAGTCGAGCCAGGCACCAAGCACGCCGGTGATGGCATTGGTGCCGCCCGGGCCGGAGGTCACGCAGAGAAGCGCCGGCCGGTTGTAGATGCGGGCGTAGCTCTCGGCGGCCATCGCGCAGGCCTGCTCGTGGTGCTGGTAGAGCGTGTGCATGCCCTTCTGGTGGCCGAAGGCGTCGTTCAGGTGCATGGCACCACCACCGGTCACACTGAAGTTCTGGGTGATGCCGTTTGCGACGAGGGTTTCAGAAATGTAGTTCGCAAGCTTGATTTTCATTACTTACTCCTGCTTTTTGTGAGGAGTGCGACTCCTCGTGATGTAGTTTATTTCGAGGTCGTGCGTCGACCGTGCAGCCACGCGCATAACCATGATATTCGGTGAAAGATCGAGGCCGGGTGTTCACGTTCCGGACGACTGCATTGGCCTCATGTGAGCGGCGGTCTCGACGACTGCGCGGGGCTCGGAAATGCGGTGTTTCGGGCGACCGCACGGGGCTCGGAAATGCGGTGTTTCGGGCGACTGCACGGGGCTCGGAAATGCGGTGTTTCGGGCGACCGCACGGACATCGAAAAAGTCACGTTCGGACGACGGCATGGAGCCGAAAAAGTGGCGTCCCGGGCAACGGCTCGGGAATCGGAAAAGCGGTCTTTCTAGACTTTCTATTGTACTAGTTCACGGGAAGCGGCGCAAGGGGCCAGGGGATGAAGGACAGTAAGGCTCCAGAGGACAGGGGACGAAGGCCAGTAAGGGGCGCGCCGATGAGTTACCGTTCTAACGTACTTAAGTCAAGGTGTGGCTGGGCGGACAGTAACACCGAGGATGAGGGCGATAAGAGTGAGATACGATGGATATCCCGATGAGAAGCATTCAAACGCAGCAGACAGAAGCGAACCTCGCAGGCTCCACGATCGAGTTCGCGAAGAAACATCCAGGAGCAGCTGAAAGAAACATCACTCTCAGCATGGCCAGACTGCCTGACGGCTGGACTGTCGTACCCGTATCTATTTACCGTAAACGATAAGTTCTTGCTTTCCGACTGCCTGACGGCTGGACGCATCAACCCGGCTAAATATGATCGCCGGTACCTTGCTTTCCGACTGCCTGACGGCTGGACTGTCGTACCCGTATCTAATTTGGATCGAATTTCAGAATAGTGGATATACTTTTTGCCTAAAATGTTTGAATACGAATGCAAACTATCCAATTACTGGCATATTTAAAAATAATGGATATTAAAGTCTTTGTTTCGTAAGAGAGTTCTGCTCTCTGGTATCCATCTTTAAAAAAAGATGGATTATTGGATATGCACCCACAGAAATTCTTCTCTGAAGGGAAAAATCTATATCCATTATTTCAGAAGGCAAGGTTTATTGGATAGTACGCTTATAAACGCCTGCCGGATTTTGAAGAAAACTATCCAATACATGTCATATTTTGAAATCGTGGATATTCACGCTCCTCTCAGGAAAATGATAAAAAATGTTAAAAATAACCACAATTTCAAAAAGCGCCACTTATTGGATAGTAACATCGATTTCCGTTAATTTCGGACGCTGCGCCAAAGAAATATCCGGCAGTGCCTACGTCGAGTGTCACTAGTGCGCGCGAAACAGATCGCTGATCGGAGATTGCGGACAGCGCCTTCGTCGAGCGCCGCTAGTGCGCGCGAGACAGATCGCTGATCGGAGATTGCAGACAGTGCCTTCGTCGAGCGCCGCTAATGCACGCGGGCCAGATAGTGCTCGAGGAGGCGGCGGTTTACGCCGTCACTTCGACGGAGGTCGCGGGTGTCGTCGAGGAGGCGACGGCAGGCATTGTAGGCGGGTTCGCCGCAGATGTCGACGCCGAGGATATGGATGTCGGGGCCCATGGCGAAGCGGTCGAGCTCGTGCCGGAATTCTGCTTCGGTCATGATGCCCTGGTCCCAGTTGGTGCGCAGCACTTTTCGCGAGAGGACGTCCTTATCGATGGAGATGTAGACCGGGAGGTGGAGCGCGTCGAGAAGGTGTGGAAGCTCGCGCGCGACGCGACCATCCAGGATGTCATCCTCTGTGAAGCAGCAGACGCGGACAGGTGCGGATGCGCATGGACGCTGACCGTCGGCTTCCCGGCGCACGGTTGCAGTTGAGCGAGGGGGCTGATCGTTGGCTTCCCGGCGCACGAATGTCCAGCTGTGGGATGCATAATCCGCCGCTGATACGTAGAATGGCCGAGCTGCCGCCGATACGCGGGGAGGGTGATTTGCGGCTGAAGCGAGAGGCGGCTGACCCGCGGCTGAAGCGTGGGTCGCCTGATCTGCGGTCTTCCGCCGTTCAGTTGCTGTTTCGGACATGTTTTCATCGCTGAAGCTGTCTTCATCCGCGAGACTCTGCAGCTCACGTTCGATGATGTCGGCCTGGGCACATTCAGGGCCAATGATGAGGACGGCGCGGCAGTGGCTGTTTCGGAGGAGAACGTCGCGGATCCAGGAGCCGCAGCTCATGAGGCCAGGGAAGACGGGTTTTCGGAGATCGACGTGATGGTCATAAACGACGAGTGCGAAGTCTTCGCTGATTTTTTCGCACCAGAAGCGCGTGAGGTAATGGAAGTTGCCGTTGTCAAGGAAATGGATGCCGCGTGCCGGGAAGTCCGCGATGCGACGACGGATTTCATCCGCGGCGGCATCGTCGCAGAAGCCAGTGGTACCGGACAGCGTGGTGAAATCGAGGATGCTCGGAGTGAACGGCGAAGACGGCGTGCGCGCGACCGTGGCCGACATGCACCGCGGTGATATAGTTTGCGCGCACGCGGGGCTGCCAGAGACGATGAACGACGCGCAAGATGCTGCTCGTACAGGTGCGGAGTCGCCGGAGCCTGCAGCCCGCGCGGTTGCAGGGCCGCTGGATGTTGCGAGCGACATGGGGCGGTCGAACGGCGCGCCAGATGCAGCCCGTGCGTTTGCAAGGCCGCTGGATGCTGCGAGCGATACGGGCGCGGGGCCACTGAGGGGCGTGAACGATGCTTCACAGCTGCGGGATGTGCTGCTCTTCTGCTCTGAAATATAGAACGTTTCGTCTTCGTAGATGTGCGTGAAGTTCATGATGACGACGGGATCCTGCATGTGCCTGCCTCCTTTTCGCGTTTATGCGGACGGGTGCCTGTGTCGAGGGCACCTGCATTGGCCACTGAAACGGTGGCTTTTAAAACTGTATTTTACTCGGTCGGGGATGTGGGTGCAAGTGTGCTGCGGGTCAAAAAAAGAGCGTTGCGATGAGACGCAAAGCTCTTAAGATGCATAGGATCTTTTCAGTAGCCCGGATGTGGGAAATGGCACACGGACGGTCGACGCTGCATGCTGCTTCGAAGGTGCCTCATAGGATGTACTCGCTGACAACCTTCATGCCTTCGAAGATGCCTTACAGGATATACTCGCTGACGACCTTGATGGCGAGGAGAACGAGTACGACGAGGATCGACGGGCGAACGATTTTCATACCGTTTTTCATCATGAGGCCGGCGCCGATGTAGTTACCGATCATATTGCAGATGGCGCACGGGATGCCGATCAGGAAGACGGTCTGGCCGTGCAGGATGAAGATCACGAGGGAGGTGATGTTCGTCGTCAGATTGATGACCTTCGTCTGGCCGTTGGCGGTTTTGATGCCAAGCTTCGCGAAGACGGTGAAGGCGATGATGAGGAAGGTGCCGGTGCCTGGGCCGTAGAAGCCATCATAGAAGCCGATGATGAGCGCGGCGAGGATGGCGGTCACGTACACTTTCGGGGTGTCCGTCTGCGCTTCTTCGACATTGTCGTGAAAGATGTGGCGGTTCAGGACGATGAAGGCGGTCACGGGCAGGACGACGAGGAGGATCGTGACGAGGACCTGCTCCGGGATGAGGAGGCTGATCCGGGCACCGATCGAGGAGCCGATGACGGCGGCGACGATGGACGGAATGGCGAGCTTCCAGTTGACGAGGCCTTCGCGGATGAAACGAACGGTCGCGACGGTGGTGCCACAGCAGCTGGAAAGCTTGTTGGTGCCGATGGCGTAATGCGCCGGGAGGCCGGCGAGCAGATAGGCCGGAAGGGAAATCAGACCGCCACCTCCGCCGATGGCGTCGACAAGACCGGCGAGAAATATAAGCGGACAACAGATAAGATAGGTCAGAAATGTGATGTGCATAGTGATGGTACCTCGGTGTGTGGTGGGCATGGCAGGCGCGACTGCGGTGGGCGCGGCGGGCGGCAGCGCGGGCGGCAGGCGTGATGCGGGCGGCGGGCTCAGCGGCCGCAGTGCGGGGCGGGCAGCGGCGCGGGGCGGCGACGCGGGTGCGGTGCGGGCGGCGCGGCGGGCGCAGCAAGCGGAGCCATACAGGTTCCGGTCGTCTGCATTGGCGCAGCTGAGCATGCCTGAATAATGATGTTCATGTTATACTTTTCTCTTCGCAAGCGCAAGTCCTGAAATGAATATGATCTCTATATCTGAAATGAATATGATTTCTATATGCGGTGGTTGGAGAGCGAGCGGCCATCTAGCCAATATTGGATGCGACGGCCAACTATCCAATATATGACGATTTTTCAAAAGATAGTTATGATTTTCAGGTTGAAAAAGGATTTATCCTGGGAAATTATCCACTTCGGTGCTTTTTCGAAATTACTGGATATAGTAGCTGCTAATTCAGAAAGCCTGCTCTTCTTTGAATAACCACTATTATAAAATGTCACGATTATTAGATACTTATTCCTTGAAATCAAATCAATCATCACCCAAAACACTATCGGTTATTTTTCTAAAAGCACTTTTCTAGATAGTACGCTTATATGCGTATGTTCTTTTTTTCGAAAAAATATCCAAAATATAGGCTTTTCAAAAATAGTGGATGATTTATTAAACTGCCAGGTGGTAGATGGATCCGAGACAACAAGTTCGGACGATTTCGAAGCAGTGACATAATCGTAAGTAATACCGCAGGCAGCTGTTAAAAGCAAATATAGTCCGTTTGTCGACCTTGTCAAAAGCAAGGACTTATATTACGATACAGATATACAAAACGACGGATTTTTTTAAGAACGCATGCAGTTATTCTATACAAGCTATAGGCACAGCATATACTTTACACTGATTTCTGCTCTTTACTTTCTGCCTTCTGAATTTTGATTTCAGGATTCTAATTTCGTCGTTGCTTCTTTTCAGAATTCTGATTTCATCGTTGTTTGATTTCAGAATTCTGATTTCGTTGTTGCCGTCATGATTATTATATTCCGAGCGAAAGGAACTACTCGAAATGCCCGATGTACATCGATCTGAAGCTTCTGTGAAGTCCGCCATATCAACCACCTCCACCTCTTCCCTACAGAAATCATCTGGAGAAACTAAAAACATGGCAGCCGCATGTCCGGCGGTCGATGATGTACCGTCTTCTCTGCCGCCTCCGAAAAAGCCACAGCACATGACATGGGCAATGTCTCTGGCCTCAGCCTATGCGCGTATTTTTTCTGCGTTGGAAAGCGGCAGGGATGTGCTGGCGATGCCACCAGTCGGTTCGCTTCGTCTGGACTGCTACCGGCAGCTTGTGAAGCAGCTTACAGGCATCACGCTGATCATTTCTTCATATAAAGAGCGTATGGAAAAAGAAATCGATATCCTCGAAAAGGATGGCATCCCTGCGGCGATGCTGCATTCCGGACTGTCGGATTATGCCATGGCTGCACAGCTCGAGCGCATCCGACGCCGTCATTTCCAGGTGCTCTTTGCCTCACCGGGCCTTCTAGAGGACCCGAAAATGCGCTCGTTTCTCGTCTTCAAAACGACGATATCTCTGATCGTCATCGACGAAGCACAGATCTGTTCGATCCACGCACCACATTTCCAGCCGCTCTATCACTCGATTCCACTTCTGCTGAAGGATCTCGAACGCCATGCAGCATCCTCCCGTCCGCCGGTCCTTGCGCTGACACTGCCGACAACGCGTCAGATGGAGCAGGACATCGGGCACTTTTTCTCACTTCAGCATCCACTTCTCGTCCGTCACTCGTTTGAATGTCCGAATCTCTTTCTATCCGTGCATCGCCCGCAGCGCAAGGCACCATTTCTTCTCGATTTTCTGCGCCGCCACGAAGATGAGGCAGGCATCATCTACTGCACCGAGCATCGGCTGACGGAGCACATCGCGCAGCTGCTCAATCGCAGCGGTTTCCCGGCATTGTCCTACCACGCAGGTCTGACCCGCGAGGAACGCATGGCGAATGCCCGTGCATTCTGCGCCGGCGCTCCTTCGTCCGACCGGCGTATACAGCGGCCGTCCACACACGATGCCGAGGCCCATGCCGGTGCCCGGATCCTCGTCGTGACGCCGGATCCTTTTCTCGAGCTCGACCGGTCGGATGTGCGTTTCGTGCTGCACTACACGATGCCGGAAAGTCTCGAGCGCTACTATCAGGAGCTCGTCCACGCGGGGCGTGACGGACTTCCGGCCGAATGCATTCTCCTCGCGAACGAGCGCGACTTCGAGCTCCAGCGCACGAAGCTCGAGAAGGTGACGCTCGGCTACCAGGCGTATCCGGAAGCCGTCGCGCAGGTGAAGCGACAGTTGGAGGCGATGCGTCGCTACGCGATGACGCACCAGTGCCTGCGATCCTTTCTCCGGGATTATTTCGGGGGTGAAGATCCCGTCGATTATGAAGTCATCACGCTGCCGTCGCGGAATCGCGTGCTGACGAGCGCAGAGCTGCCGGTCGACGAAAGCCTGCGGACGATCCGACAGTCCGGACACTACCCGAAAAACCGCGTCCAGAAGGTGTCGATGCAGCTCAAGCGTGCGGAGAAGCAGCATATCTTCATCCGCTACGCAGATCAGGCATACATGAAGAACCAGGCTTACAAATATGAACATCTCCGCACGGATCCATGGGAGCTGTGCGAGCCCGGCATCCGCGTGCAGCGCTTCCGGGCATTTTCCATCCCACGTGACAGCTGCTGCGTGAACTGTGATCCGGAACACTTTCTCGAAGAAGACCGCTATGGCATCAGCGACACCATGGGCCTGCAGGAACGGATGCGCGAACATCGGCACCAGCTCGAGACGGATATGGATGTCGGGCGGAAGATCCGTCTGTGGAAGGCAGGCGAAAAACCGTACCACTTTGATTATGATGCGCACACGAAGTGCACAGGAAGGATTATGGCGATGCGAAAAGTCGAATATCAGAAAACAGCAGCTACGATGGCCGCGGTGCTCGGTCAATCATCCAAATCGTCGATCAAAACACCTGCGCACGCATCGACTGCGCCAGGGCCATCATCAGGCGTGCCAGAGTCCCCAGCGGACGACCGTCTCCCGGCTACCACGCCATGCGAGGGCAATGCCTCTGTCCGGACCAACAATGGCAAGGCCGGCAGGGGCGGATATGCGCGTGGCAGCGATGACGAGGCCGGCAGTGTCGGATATGCCCGGACTGACGATGCCGAGGCCGGCAGGGGCGGATATGCCCGGACCAGCGATGGCGAAGCGGAAGCACAGCAGCTTCGGCTGCTTGAAAACGCCCGTCTCGAGATTTCGCCCGAGATGCGGACACACCTGCTCGGAAATCTGAAGGCGCTTCGGAAGCGGCTCGCGATGGAACGGAGTGTGCAGGCGTATCTGATTTTCACCGACAAATCACTGGTGGAGATGTGTCGTATGCTCCCGCTCACCCGCGAGGAATTCGCACGCATCTATGGCGTCGGTCAGCGGAAGCTGGAACTCCACTACGAAGCCTTCATCGATGAGATCCGGAAAGCCCTCGATCCTGCGTATGTCGCAGATTTCTATGAAAACGTGTCGGAAGAGATGCAGGTGGATATGCAGGATGGTACCGGAGCCTGTGTGACCGGAGAGCGTACCGGCATGAATGACTCAGCGGACCCGGTACGCGTCGCAGAGTTCTATGCAAATGCGTCGGAAGAGGTTCAGTGTACAGCCGGAGAGCGTACCGGCATGAATGACTCGGTGGACGCTGCACGCGTAAAGCGGGCGCCAGGTACATATGCGCCGTCTTCAAATCCTGTCATACCGACGAGTGTTATAAAGCCGATTCCACAGGAAAGGTCAGAATCACAGAGAAATCCGAAATATCGTTTCATCCCGGATGATGTCCTGCTGGCCTTCCTCGAGGAGAAGTACCTGCAGCAGCGGACGCGAAAGCAGGTGAAGAAAAAGCAGGACTTCTTCCTGACCGTGGCAGAAGCCGCCTCCTTCCGCTGCGCAGATGGCCTGCGCTCGCCGGAAATCGCCGCGCTTCTGAACGCGCTCGTCGCGGAAGCGGAGGAAATCTCTTCTACGAATAGCCGCATCGCTTCAATCGACGTCGGCGCTTCGGACAATGGATCAACATCAGCCGCAGTGGCGACGGAGAACCCGGGCGAAACGCAGACATCGAATGCAGTGGCGATGGAGAACCCGGGCGAAATACAGATATCAGATGCAGTGGCGGCGAAGAACCCGGGCGAATTAACGAATCAGCAAAAGCCGCGCGTTCGGGAGCGAAAGAAGTTGTCTGGTGCGACCATCAATCGAAAGCTGGCGGAGCTTGGCTATCTGAAATTAAGCGAATACAGATTCAACGGCAGGCCGCATCAGACCTTCCTCCCAACCACCAAAGGAGAGGCTGCCGGCATTGTCCTAGGCACCCGTAAGAGCCAGGGTGGCGTGGACTACCCGACCGCTTACTTCAGCGCAGCCGCCGCAAGCTGGGTCGCGACGCTGTTCGTCCGGGACGAGACGAAGTGAAGCCGGAAACATTGGCAGACCATGCAGAGGTCCGAGAAATGGCGGGAGCTGGGGCTCGGGATGACAAGTGCAGGCGCTGCAGATGCCGAAGATGACAAACAAAGACGATGCAGATGTCGGAGATGACAAACACAGGCGTTGCAGATGCCGAAGATGACAAACACAGGCACTGCCGGGGCTCGAGATGACAAGTGTATGCGAGCATGGCCCGGTGGGAAAGCATGGGCGGACGCTGCCTGTCATCAGAGAAGTACAGACATGAAACACAAGCGTCATGTTTTTTAGGGAAACCACTTGACGATATAGGGAGGATTATGGATTTATCTGAAAAAATGAAATATGAAATCGAGCGGCTGCAGCGTACTCGCACGCAGTATGAAGGCTGGCTGGAAACCGCGCCGGAGGGGAGTCTTTACTTCCATAATAATGAGCGTGGGGCTGCATGGCTGTATCGCGCACCAGACTCTGAGAAAGCACGTTATCTTTCAAGAACAGAGGTGGAGCTCGCAGAAAAGCTGGCGCTGAAGCGTCTCTATCGTGCCCGGCTCAAGGATATCGATCAGCAGATCGCCGCCTACTCAAACTGTTTGAAAGCGCTGGAAAAAGCTCATCGAGTAGAGCATTTGCTGGAACGTTCAGAAGCACTGCGCGTATTGACGGCCCACTACCTCTACTATTTGCCACAGGATCTTGCGGAGTGGGTCAATGCTGACTACGAAAAAAATCCGGCAAATCCGGAAAATCTGAAAGTGCCCACAATAGCTGGTGAATATGTTCGTTCGAAATCCGAGCGCGCAATTTATAACCTGCTGCGCAATGCGAATCTTCCATTCCGTTATGAATGCAAGCTGGAGCTGGAGCATGCCCGAAGGCCGAACTATCCGGATTTTACGATTCTGAATCCAAATAATGGGAAGACCTACTACTATGAACATTTCGGCATGATGGATGATCCGAATTACCAGCAAGACTTCTTAAGCAAGATGCGAACCTTTCTGAATAACGGAATCTATCCTGGCGTGAACCTGATCATGTCGTTTGAAACAAAGGATACGCCGATCGATGAGGTTTATGTGAATCATCTGCTCGAATACTACTTCGGAAATGTGATGGAAAAAAGATAAATATTTGTCTGTTGTGGATTTCAAACGCTGTCAAAATGTGGTCGCAGATGTAATTTGAGTCCAAAGCATTCCGTTGATCAGTGATCCACATCCAGTCAGTCAACGATATCTACTTTCTTTCATATTCGAATATACTGGATAAAATTGGCAGATCCATGAACACCTTTGCCGGATTCAAAACTATCCACTATTTTAAAATCAGATCCTTTTTGTATAGTTTTGCTCGAAATCGCACATACGCTTAAAAGCGTACTATCTATAATAGATTCCTTTTGAAAAAGGTGGATAGTTGATTTGGCTATTAATGCTCCATTTGGCTAAGGGCATATCCAATATGTAATCTTTTCGAAATTTATAGATAGTCCAGTATGAAGCTTGCTTCGGAATAAAAGGATTGAGTATCCATCATTTAAAAAATCGTCCAATATTAGATGGTTTTCTCTCGCAGGCTCATAAAAAACGCCAAATAGATATCCAGTATTTTTAAAATCCGCTGATACTAGATACTGCGCCGCGGGACGGCTTCCGCTATGGATACGGATTGTCAATACGGAGGAAGCTGAGCACGCTACAATGTCTGCTTTCTAATCGTGGACGGTACTAATGTCAGAAAAACTGAAACCGCGTCGCGGGACCAGTTTCGAGGTCCTGCGGCGCGGTTTCTCTCATGTTTCAAATATATTCGTATGACATCGGCGAAAGCATCCGTATCCATAATCTTTAGGAGCGGATGTCCGAGCTCATGCTCCCTGGAGCCGAGCTCGATTTCTGCCGGCGTTCTTCACGCCTTCACGCGCGGATTTCCTTCCGCATGAAGCTGATGTAAGCGAGGGCGAAGCCGATGACAACTTCCATGATCATGGCGACGAGGTGCGGCCAGATCTGGAGGAGGGACTGTCCGAGGCTCAGGTACGAAGCGAGGGCGCCGTTCTGGTACTCGACGAGGGACATGATGTCGAGGGAGCGGACGTTCGGGTTCATGAGGACGGAGGCGGCTTCACTGAAGAGGTAGTACGGCGAGATACGGTTGATGCCGGTCTGCAGGCGGTACGCGCTGATCACGTCCTGCGCAGAGGCATGGGTACCGGCGAACATCGCGTTTGCGAGGCCACTCGCCACGAGCGAAAGGAACATGGTGAGGAAGAGCCAGAGCGCGATCGAGGAGAGTGCCGAGGTCGCGGCATGGCGTGAAAGTGTCGAGAAAAGGACAGAAATCGCGAGCCATACCGAGATGTACACGCCGCTCAGCAGTAGAAAGATCACGAGGCGCACCCACTCTTCGGCCACCGGCTTTGTGCCGCTCAGCAGCAGCCCGAGTCCGGACAGAACGCCACCGAGTGAAAAGACCGTCAGGAAGACGACCGTCGCACCCGCGAGAAACTTCGCGTTGATGATGGTATCGCGGTAGATTGGCTGTGCAGCGAGGCGGTTCAGCGTGCCCTGCGCCTGCTCGTTGTTGATGGCGTCGAAGCCGAGCATGATGCCGAAGATCGGACCGAGGAAGCCGAGGAAGCTCTGGAAGCTGTAGATCGAGCTTCCGGCGGTCGTAAACAGCTTCAGAAACTGGAATTCACTGACGCCCTGTCCCTGGGACTGTGCGGCCAATGCTGTCTGCCGGAGCGATCCGATGGCACCGTAGAGACTCGCCACCGAGACGATCATGAGGAGCGCAAAGAGTGCCCAGAAGCGACGGCTGCAGAGATGATCCGCGAGCTCCTTTCGGTAGAGCACCGCCATGCCGCAGCGGTTGGTCCGTACATTCGACGCATGACTTTCCGGTGTCTCGCCCGGCAGGAGATCGTCCTCCTCCATGAACCAGTCGACGATTTTTTTCAGCAGGTTACCGGCAGATTTCTTACCTGCATCTGGCGTTGTAGCCTTTGAAGCCTCCATCCCATCATTTTGTGCGTCAAATGGAGATGATTCTGCTGCAGTCGCAGAAGCTTCCGCTACAGATCCTGTCATCATATTTATGCCAGCCGCATTTATCGAAACACTGCCATGCATCGGTGCCGCTCCAACTCTACTGCACTGCGAAAAATTAGCGGCCGTGCCTGAGAAGCTTCTCTCTGAGCGATCGCTTTTCTGTCTTGTTTTCTGTGTGATTTGTGCGATTGTCATAGTTCTCGTCACCTCCTGCTTTTTCGAAATATTTGCGATAGATTTCATCGAGGTCACCGCCACGCTCGTGGAGCTCGCTGAGAAGATATCCGGCGTCCGTCAGCTTCCGGAAGAGCTCCGCGCGGATGTCGCGGCCGGACTCGACGTGGAGGGTTCCATCCTCCTTCACGCCGACGAGACGCACGCCCGCGATGCCGCGCACCAGAGCCTTCAGCTCTTCGGTCTCGCCAGACGCGCTCTCTTCCGCTGCGCCGCTCTTCACGGCAAATGTCGAGGTCCCATCCGCAGAGGCCAATGTCTCTGCCGTGGTCTTCATCGTGTCCCGTTCTGCATATGCATCCGACACTGTTCTATGCGCTGCAGCACGCTGCCCATTCGCAGTCTTCTCTGCGCGGAAGTCTACCATATAAAGGCCTTCGTTCTGCAGCTGTTGTCCGAGCTCGTCGATGCGTCCGCAGGCGATCATCCTTCCTTTTACGAAGATGCCGACGCGGTCGGATATTTCCTGGATCTGGTAGAGCTCGTGGGAGGAGATCAGGATGGTACGACCATCCTTGACGCTCAGCTCACGAATCAGCGCGGTGAGCTCACGCATGCCGGACGGGTCGATGCCGAGGGTCGGCTCATCCATGATGATGATTTCCGGATCCTTCATAAGAACATCGGCGATACCGAGACGCTGTCGCATACCACGTGAATAGGTGCCGGTTTTTCGATCAGCGGCGTAGGTCATGCCGACCCGCTCGAGGAGGCCGCTGGCCCGCTCTTCCGCTTCTTTTCGTGTGAGGCCGTTCATCATGCCGGAGAAAATCAGGTTCTCACGACCGCTCATATCCGGATAAAAGCCGACATTATCCGGCAGGTAGCCGACGATTTTTTTGACCGCCAGCGCATCGCGCGTACAGTCGAGGCCGCTGATTTCAGCGGTGCCGGACGTCGGATCCGTAAGGCCGAGCAGCATCAGGGTCGTGGTGGTCTTACCGGCACCATTCGGACCGAGCAGACCGAAGACCTCGCCCTTATGAATCTCAAGGTTCAGGTGATCGACCGCGGTCACGTCGCCGTACTGCTTCACCAGCTCGCTGGTCCGGATGATGATCTCATGCAGTCCCTCATTCCGCTCGGAACGCCAGTCGGCAGGGTCCCCGACCGCCTCATCGCTGTCGACAGATGCCTGGTCTGTACACTTCTCGCTGCATGCGCCACCCGCTACATGCGGATGAAAAAATCGGGCGCTGCATTCAGGCTTCGTCGCCCCAGCGCTGCCGGCGACTTCCGCAGCGCACTCGGCGTAGTGGTCGTCTGCATTGGCCGTGACCCGCGTGGCGACTGTTCTATTCTGAAGCTCGGTCATGATCAGTGCCTCCCGTACTTATGGAATACCTCGCCGAGGCCGCAGATGACGGCTGCGATGATGAGGATGCCGACGACGCCCCAGAGGGTCGAGGTCTTAACGGTGACACGGAAGGACTGGTCGAGCGAGGTGTCTTCATTCTGTGCGCTGACGGTCATCGCGTAGTCACCGGACATGGCGTCCTTCGACGGGGTGACGTACATGACGACGTCCTTCTTCTCGCCGGCCGCGAGGGTGTCGATCGTGCTCTCAGAGAACTCGATGGTCCAGCCGGACGGTGCCGTGGTCGTGAGGTTCACGTTGTTTAGGTCGATGTTGCCGCTGTTGGTGACGGTGATCGGAACCGACTGCTTCTTGTTGACATTCGCGTCGAAGCTGAGGGTGCCGTCCGTGGTCGTGAGGTCGATCTTATAGGTGCCGGTGATGGTGACCTTCAGGGTCTGGCTCAGGCTCTGGGCTGAGCTCGTCGCGGTGATCGGGATCTCGTAATCGCCGGCAGCGACCTTATCCGGCGGCGTTACAGTGACGGTCACACTCTGAGAGCCGTGGGCATCGACGTCGACGCTGGACGCGGCATTGCTCGCACCACTCGGCTTGAAGCTGACGGTCCAGCCGGTCGGTGCATCGGCGGCGAGGCTGTAGGTCTGGGCACCTGATGAATTATTCTGTACGGTGGAGTTAAAGGTGAAGGTCGTGCCGCTCGCGCCCTGCTGCTCCGGGTAGGTGGTCGTCAGCTGGTTCGTGCCCGTGGTCTCGTCGGAGACATTGATCGTCAGCTGGAGATCACTGCTGGCCTCGCCCGCGCTCGCCGCATGCAGGAGCACGTTGTAGCTGCCCTTCTGTGCGTCGTCCGGGACGGTCACACTATAGGTGACGAGGCCGTCGTTCGAATCCGCGTCTGCACCAGACTTCACGAATACGTTCGAAACCTCCTTGTTGTTGCCCTCGAAGTAGCCCTTCCAGCTGTCGTCGAGGCCGCTCGCGCTGAGGCTCGTGTTGAGGCCCGCGCCGGTCTGGTTCGTGAAGTCGAGGCTAAAGTTCAGGGTGTCGCCCGGCTTCGCGGTGATGCCCGTGTAGTCTGTGGACATCTCGAGTCCGCCTGCGGCCAATGCTGGCGTCGCGAGGCAGGTGGCGCTGAGTAAGGTAAAAGCGCCCACGCAGGCTGATAAAGCAAGTGCATGAGCGCCGGAAATATGTTTCGAAGTAGTCATGATGTTTCCCCCAATAAATTTCAGATTTGTTGGAGGATTTTTCTTCTCCAACTAAAAGCTGGTTTTAGTCGGAAAATGTGTTTCAATTGTGTTCAGAATAAGTTGATTTTGTGAATTCAGGAGGGCGATGTCCAGTACCCCGGAGGGCAGGTGCCGGAAACACAATACTCCGAGTTCGGAAGACTCTAAAATCGCATCCCTAAGAAGCACTAAGCCCTCTGCAATCACTGAGTTTTCTTGATGAAAACTCAGCGTTGCAGAGGGTGCTGAGGAAAATTGCACTAAGTGCTTCTAAGGGATACGATTTTGATTCTTCACGAACTCTCCGTATGGCTTCCGGCACCTGTCCTCCGGGGTACTGACTAGCTTCAACAAATTTATCTGGCTTTCAGATGCAATATTCTCATCTGTGGAAGTCCTTCGGTTTCGTGGGTGGCGAGGATGAGGGGGCGGTGGGCTTTGGTTTCGAAGATGTAGTGGATGACCTGCTGGCGGGTCTGGTCGTCGAGGCCGGTGAAGGGTTCGTCCATGAGGAGGAGGTCGGAGGCGGGGAGGAGGGCGCGGACGAGGGCGACGCGGCGGCGCATGCCGCCGGAGAGTTCGCGGACTGGCTTCGTGAGGGCGTCTTCCGGGAGGAGCTTCGCGAGTTCTGCTGCCGCTCGTGCACGGGAAATCATCGGCGAAACGGCGGAGACATTGGCTACGGCATCGAGCGAATCCAGGAGACGGTCCTCCTGGAAGATCATGCCGATCCGGAGATGTGCGCCGGCGGTTGCGGCCTCGCCCATCGTGATGTCGATCGTGCCGCTGTCCGGGGTCTCGAGCCCCGCGAGGATGCGGAGCAGGGTCGTCTTCCCGACGCCGGACGGGCCGAGCAGCAGGAGGTCGCGGTTGTCGGCCTGGCTGTCGATGCGGAAGCTGAGGTCGTCGAGGACCCGCTGGCCGTCGTAGGATTTGGTGAGATGGTTGCATGTAAGCAGCATGGTTACTCCTTTGATTGTTGCCGGCCCTCCGGGTTCCCTGGCTGAACAATTTACTGTTATAAGGTTGATTTCAAACGGGGCATCAGATTCATGTTATTTCTGGTGGAACAGTGCGCGGAATCCGGCGAGGAAGAGGTGCTCGAAGAGGTACGAGGTTAGGATGATGGCGATCGTCCAGCTGAGGAGTTCGCCGGTTTCGAGGTAGATCTTCGCGTTGTAGAGGCCGTTGCCCATCGAGCCGAGGGGCTGGCCGATCACTTCGGCGGCGACGCCGCTCTTCCAGGCCATGCCGAGCGCGGTCTGGAAGGCGCTGTAGAGGTACGGGAAGAGCGCCGGGAGGTAGATGAAGCAGAGGCGGCGCGTGGTCGGCATGTGAAAGACCGTCGCCATCTCGAGGAGCTTCGGGTCCGTCGCCTTCAGACCGCTCAGGGTGTTTAAATACAGGAGCGGGAGGACGACGAGGGCGCTGATATAGAGGGAGAGCATGCGGTTGCCCGCCCAGATCAGCAGGATGATGACGAAGCTCGCCACCGGCACGGCCTTCAGCGCGAGGATGAAGGGCGCGAGGAGTTCCTCGAGGAAGGGGCGGCGGTAGCTTTCCCACGCGAGGAGGATGCCGAGCGCAGAGCCGATCAGGAAGCCCGCGATGATGCGGACGAAGCTGAAGGTGAGGGACTGCCAGAACATCGTGGTCTGGAGCATTGCCCCAAGCGAACGGAGCGTCTCGACGGGCCCCACCATCAAAATCGAGTTGTGAATAAGAAACGCCAGCGCCTGCCAGAGCAGAAGCCAGAAGGCGATGATTAGAAGTTTCCTTGATGTTTTCATAATATTCCCAGCGCCGACGAGGGCGCGTACATTTCGTTACTGTTCACTTGTGGTTCGGCAGGCAGTAGCCACGCCTTGACTTAATTACGTTTGAACAGTAACTACGTTCAGTAGACGTCAAGAAGCCGGCCAGGGCATACACGCCCTGCCGACTCCTCTATTCTATCATATATTTACAGCATCTGTGCAAGCAGACAGATCATGATGCCGACGGCGTTTGGGACGCGATCGCACTTACAGCATCTGTGCAAGCGGACAGATCTCGATGCCTTCCTTCGTGAGGGTCTCACGGATCTTCGCGACGAAGGCGAGGGCCTTTGCGCCGTCACCATGTACGCAGATGGAGTCTGCCTTCAGCGGGATGTCCTTGCCGGTGATGGCGGTAACCTTCTGCTCCTTGATCATGCGGACGACGCGGGCGATGGCCTCGTCTTCGTCGGTGATCATCGCACCTTCCTTCGAGCGGTTCACGAGGGTACCATCCTCCTCGTACGCGCGGTCGGCGAAGACCTCCGAAGCGGCACGGAGGCCGCAGTCCTCGGCGGCGCGGATCATCTCACTGCCGGAGAGGGCCATGAGGATCAGCTTCGGATTGTACTCTGCGATGGCTTCGCAGATGCCGTGTGCGAGCTTGTAGTCCTTCGCGGCCATGTTGTAGAACGCGCCATGCGGCTTCACATGCTGCATCTCCAGACCGGCAGCCTTGCAGAATGCATCCAGCGCGCCGATCTGGTACAGCGTATAGGCCTTCGCTTCCGCCGGGCTGATCGTCATGTTGCGGCGACCGAAGCCCATGAGGTCCGGATAGCCCGGATGTGCGCCGACATGGATGCCGGCCTCCCGTGCCATCTCGATGGTCTTTTTCATCACGACCGGATCAGATGCATGAAATCCACATGCCACGTTGGCCGAGGTGATCAGCGGGATGATCTGATCATCCGAGCCCAGGGTATAGCGGCCGAAGCTCTCGCCGAGGTCGCTGTTTAAATCTACACGATACATCGTTTCTTCCTCCTGTTATCCATCATTCGCGTGAGGTGCCACCCCTCGCGCCATGCTGACCGAGGCTGCATGCTGCCCCGGTCCTGCCCTGTACAGATGTCCTGCACTTCGAAGTCTGCATCACGTAAGATGCATGATGTCCTCGATGAAGCCGGTATCCGCCTTTCCTTCGGCGAAAACCGGATGCTTGATGATCTGGTACTGGAAGTCGAGGTTCGTCTCGACACCGACCACGAGCATCTCGTTGAGGGCGGAGCGCATCTTCATGAGGGCGGCTTCTCTCGTCGGAGCATGGACGATCACCTTCGCGATCATCGAATCATACTCGGACGGGATCCGGTAGCCGGTATAGAGTCCGGTATCGACGCGGACGCCGTTGCCGGCCGGCAGATGCAGGTGCTTCACCACCCCCGGGCTCGGCATGAAGTTCTTTGCCGGGATTTCCGCGTTGATTCTGCACTCGATGGCATGTCCACGCGGCTTCACATCCTCCTCCGTGAAGCTCAGCGGTTCGCCCGCCGCGACACGGATCTGTTCGATGATGAGATCGGTGCCGGTCACCATCTCCGTCACGCCATGCTCGACCTGGATTCGCGTGTTCATCTCCATAAAGTAGAAGTGCCCCTGCGGGTCCACGATGAACTCGATGGTGCCTGCATTGGTATACTGTACAGTCTTCGCTGCGAGGATCGCACAGCGGTTCATCTCGGCACGGGTTTCGTCGTTGATGGCCGGGGATGGCGACTCCTCGATCAGCTTCTGGTGATTTCGCTGGACGGAGCAGTCACGGTCGCCGAGGGCGACGACATGACCGAAGTCATCCGCCATGATCTGGATCTCGACATGGCGAGGCTTCTCGATATAGCGCTCGATGTACATGGTGTCATCCCCGAAGGCGTTTGCAGACTCGCGCTGCGCGAGGCCGAACTCAAACTCGAATTCATCCTCAGATGTCGCGACGCGCATGCCCTTGCCGCCGCCCCCGGAGGAGGCCTTGATGATCACCGGATACCCGATCTCACGGGCGAGCTTCTTTCCGGTCTCGGCATCGTAGACCGGCTCGCGGGTGCCCGGAACGACCGGCACACCGGCATCCATCATCGTCTTTCGGGCATGGGACTTGTTGCCCATGCGGTCGATGACGTCGGCGTCCGGACCGATAAAGGCGATGCCGTTTTCCTTACAGCGGCGTACGAACTCACTGTTCTCCGACAGGAAGCCATAGCCCGGGTGGATCGCATCGGCACCGGTGTTGATGGCCGCCGTGATGAGCTGGTCCATATTCAGGTAGTTGTTTTTCGCCGGACCCTCTCCGATGCAGATCCGCTGATCCGCGAGCTGCGTGTGCAGGCTGTTCTGATCCTCCTTCGAGTAGACCGCGACACTCTGAATGCCCATGTTCCGGCAGGCCCGGATGATGCGGACCGCGATCTCGCCTCGATTGGCAATTAGTATTTTTTCAAACATCGGCCGCGCCTCCTGTTCTTATAGTTTCTTTACGCGGAACAACGGCTGACCATACTCGACCTTCTGCTCATTGCTGACGAGCACGGCCTCGATCTCGCAGTCATAGTCCGCCTGAATCTCATTCATGAGCTTCATCGCCTCGAGGATACATACCGTCTGACCGGCCTTCACATGATCGCCGACCTTGACATAGGCCGGTACATCCGGTGCCGCAGCGGAGTAGAAGGTGCCGACGATCGGTGCGAGGATCAGCTCGAACTCGTCCGCGGCCTCCGCCTTCTCTTCTGCAGCGACCGGCTGTGCCGGTGCTGCGGCCAGCGGTGCAGCCGGAACGCCAGCGGCGATCACCGGTGGATGGGTGAGCTTACTCATCGTGATCTCCGTCTCCCCATCTCGGATGGAAAACTCTGTCAGGGAGGAATTCTCAACGATCTTTACCAGTCCTTCAATCTTCTCTAAATCCATATGAACATCTCCTTATCATCAATCTATAACCACTTCTGACGCACTGCCTGCACACCGGTCGGCTTCCCGCTTCGGTCTGCACGTGCCCCGCATACAGAAGTTCGTATCGTTTACTCCGGTCCCGATCAGTCTTCATCCGGGAACAGACGGCGGATGCGCTTCGCTACCTGCCGCACAACCAGTACTTCCTTACATGGCTTATGGATCAGCGCGTGCATCGCGATGTAGCTGTTTTCCTCTTCCTGATACAGTCGCTGTGCTTCCTCGACGGACACCGCCTCGAAGCGGATCTTCTGATCGGTCTTCCGCTGTACCAGCTTCGGAATGTCGACACTGATGACCGTCGCGATCTTCGCATAGCCACCGGTGGTCTGTCGATCAGCGAGCAGGATGATCGGCTTACCATGCGACGGCACCTGGATGGAGCCGAGCGCGATCCCCTCTGAAATGATATCCGAGGTGGTCTTCGGTGCGATAAACGGGCCCTCGAGTCGACAGCCCATACGGTCGAAATCACTGGTGACGGTATACTCCTCGTTCAGGAAATTATGGATGCCCTGCTTACTGAACATGTCATCCTGTGGGCCCATCACCACGCGGAGCGTCACGCTCTCCTCGTCATACTCGTGAAGCTCGAGCTTTCTCGAGAGGAAGAACGGGAGGTAATTCCGCTTGATACGGAAGCTGATATAGTCGCCCTCCATCAGCTTTCTTCCCTTGAAGCCACCGATCTTACTCTTTAAGCTCGTGCAGCGGCTGCCCATCACGACCGGAATCTTGAGATAGCCGGAAAAGGCGATGTAGCCGCGGCTTCCGGTGCGCGCACTTCCGAGCTTCAGAATATCGCCCTTTTTCATATAGAGTGCCGTGTACATCGGCGCCGGCTCCCCGTTCACCTCCGGATGAAAATCACCGCCGGTGATGGCGATGATGCAGGCGGACGTAAACTCCAGCGTCGGTCCGATCAGGGTGAACTCCAGCACCGCCTCGTTCTCCGGGTTATCCAGCAGAAGGTTTGCGATCTTAAAGGAGCGAACATCCATGACGCCGGAAACGCCGAAGCCCTGGCTCTGGTATCCGGTGCGCCCCATATCCTGCACGGTCGTGAGCAGTCCCGCTTTTAATATACGAATTCCCATACTACACCTCACCTTCGCGAATCGTGCACTCGTATTCACCGCGTGCCACCTGCTCCTTGATTCGCAGGTACTCATCCTCATCCACCGGCACGAAGCGGATATAGTCGCCCGCCTCGAACAGGATCGGCGTTTCACGCTCCGGATCGTAGGTTTTCACCGGTGTCATACCCATCAGCTGCCAGCCTCCCGGCGAGTCCATCGGATAGATGCCGGTCTGGGAGCCGCCAATGCCTACACTGCCGGCGTCGATTTTAATTCTCGGCGTCGCGAGTCTCGGTGTGTGCAGGCGCTCATCGAGACCACCGAGGTAGCAGAAGCCCGGCAGGAAGCCGAGCATGTAGATCAGGTAATCCTTCGAGCTGTGGAGAGCGATGACCTCCTCTTCGCTCATGCCGGCATACTCCGCGATGAATGCAAGGTCCGGACCATACTTACCGCCATAGCAGACCGGAATCTCATACACCTTCTTTTTCTCGCTGCCTGCACTGGTTTCCACCTTCAGGAGCTTCTTGATCCGCCGTGTGATCTCCGCATAGGAGGTGACACGCGGATCATAGTTGATGAGCAGAGAGCAGAAGGCCGGGATGACATCCAGCACACCTTCGATGTGCTGCTCCTTCATGAGCTCCACCATCGATTTGATCTTTCGATTGATCTCCGGGTTGATCTCGTGACCGAACTCGATCAGCAGCGAGCTGTCCCCGGCGGTTAAGATACGAATATCTTCCATACTGTAAATCTCCTTTCTCCAGGTAAGACGCGGTACGTAAACCTGAAGACGATATCATGTCATGCATACGGGTCTACCACATCCATGTGTCCGAAATGTGTTGCGTAGACCGTTCTATATATGTGCAGAAAATTGGTACAGTGAAACGCTGTACCAATTCCCTGTGCTGCATCGGTTCCGGCTCAGATCACCCTCGCCGCTGCAGGTCTTTTAGAATAATCCGCCGATCTTTGTAACGAAGGTCGGGATGCCCATATAGGCCGATAAGATCACGACGAGGACGCCGAGTACCAGCAGGACGGTCGGATGATGATAATCCGCACCCATGATCGACTTCTTCTGGGAAGCGATGAGGCAGATGCCGAGGGTGATCGGAAGGATGAGGCCGTTGAATGCACCTGCGAGTACGAGGAGGGTCGCCGGATTTCCGAGGACGATCATCACGGCTGTCGAAACGACGATGAATCCGATGATGACGGCATTCTCGTTCTTTGCGATCGCCGGGTGGAAGGTCTTTAAGAAGGATACAGAAGTGTACGCAGCACCGATGATGGAGGTTACGGCTGCACACAGAAGTACGAGACCTGCGAAGCGGTATCCGATCTCACCTGCACCCTGCTTGAACGCGTCTGCTGCCGGGTTCGACGCATCGAGCTCTACACCTGCCCTGCTGACAACACCGAGCACGGCGAGGAAGAGGAAGATACGTACGATGGTGGCGATGCTGATACCCATGACCGAGCTTCTGTTGATTTCGGCTGCATTGTCCTTACCAGTGATGCCGGCATCGATCAGACGGTGCGCACCGGAGAAGGTGATGTAGCCGCCGACGGTGCCACCCATGAGGGTCAGGATTGCCGGGAAGAGTGGCTGAATACCGGTGGACGGCGCGACGGTGTTCTTCAGTGCATCACCTACCGGTGGCTTGACCACGATGATCACGATAAAGATGACCACGATCATGATGGCGCCGAGAACCTTCGTCAGGGTGTCCATCGCGGATTTCGCGTTCTTGAAGAGGAAAACGACGATGGCGATGGCTGCCGCGATGACATATCCGATGGTGGTCGGAATACCGAGCAGGGTGTTCAGGCCCAGCGAACCGCCGCCGACATTGCCGATGTTAAAGACGAGGCCGCCGAGCACGACCATGAAGGATACGAAGTAACCGAGTCCAGGGAGAACCTTGTTCGCGACATCCTGTCCGCGAAGACCGGTCGTACAGAGTACGCGCCAGATGTTAAGCTGTGCGACCGCTGAGAGAATGATCGATACCAGGATGACGAAGCCGAAGCTCGCCTTGTACTGGCCGGTAAATGTGGCGGTCTGTGTCAAGAAGCCAGGTCCGATCGCGGATGTGGCCATCAGAAATGCTGCTCCTAAGAGCGCGCCGCTGCTTTTTTTCTTCTCACTCATGATGAAGTCCTCCTGTTCTGGAAAAGTTCGCAGTTTCTGTGTCTTTAACTGCTGTAGAATACAGAAAACATAAGCCCCCTTCTTTTTCTGCACGTGTCTTTTTGTTTCAAATCCCCTGTTTCATGAATCCCGAAACATGTTCAGAGCGATCTTTATAACTTAAAGCAATCACTTGCTCTGATGAAATAAGTATGCGTCATGATTTGTAGAATAGCAAGTAGAAATCGAGCGTCAGTCTTTCGGATTTGGCATATCAGACATTCTGAGTATGTCTTTTAAGTTATTGCAAAATAAATAGGGCCCCGGTTTCCGGGGCCCTATTTTGAGCTTTCATCACTTCTGGATGTAGTAGAAGTCGTCGTCTGGCATGGTGCCGCCGACGGACTTCGGGTTTGCGTCGAAGAGTACCTGAAGGTAGCCTGCGAGGTCGGTCTTCAGCTCGTCACCGGCGATGGCGACGATGTTGCAGTTCGGGAGTGCCTTCTTCGCTACCGGTGCCTTCGCGATGATGCCGTACTTCGCGACGAGCTCTGCGGTGGTGTCGACGTCGGTGGCTGCCTTTTCTGTGGATGCCTGGTGATCGGCGATGAACTGGTCGACTTCTGCGGCACGGTTTTCGAGTACTTCGTTACGAACGACGGTGACGCCGGTGAGGAGCTTCGAATCCGGGGATACGCTCTTCCACTCGTCGGTGAGAGAGAAGGCGACCTTCAGCTGGTCGTTCTGCGCGGTGGCCACGGTTACGAACGGCTGTGGGAGGATCGCGATCTGGGCTGGATCCTGCTTCAGGAGCGCGGCGATCTCGGTGGCCTCGGACTTAAACTGCACGTCACAGTCGGTGACACCGTTCTTCTCGAGGAGATAGTTCAGTACGTACTCCGGGGATGCGCCCTGGCCGGTGGAAAGTACGGTCTTGCCGGCGAGGTCCTTCACGGACTTGATGTTCTCATCGCCGGTCACGCAGTAGAGCACGCCGAGGGTGTTGATGTCGATGGCGCTGACGCCGTGGTTCGTCTTGTTATATGCGACCGCGGCTACGTTCGCCGGGAGCAGGGCGATGTCGAGCTTGCCGGAAACGAGCTCACTCATGATGACGTCCGGCTGGCTCTGCATCTCGAAGCTGTAGCCGCTCTTCGCACCGCTCTCGACCTCACTCATGAGATTTACGAGGCCCATGGTGGTCGGGCCCTTCAGGGAGCCGACACGCAGCACCTCGTCCGAAGCTTCGCCGATGGTCAGCACTTCTGCCGCACTGGTCTCTTCGGTCTTTTCTGCGGCAGCGGTTGTTTCTGCTGCGGTTTCCGTCGCCTTCTCTGTTTCCGCAGCCGTCGTCTCCTCAGCAGCAGCACTCGTCTCCTGGCCGTCTGCATTGGCCTCAGTTGCAGCTGCGGTCGTCGCCTGCGGGGTGGTGGATGCGCCACAGCCGGCGAGCATCGATGCCGCGAGTACAGCGGCGAGCATCCTATTCCAATATTTCATTTTTTTCATCATCGTCCTCCTGATCAGCATGAATGAAATTCTGGTCTCTGCCCCACGCGACACCGCATACCGTTGTAGCGAACGGGGCGATGACGCGGAAGCAGACTGATTGTGAATTATATCTCAATCATCATAATCTTATCTCGGCAGATAAGCAAATTCTAAAAGAAATACAATAGAAAAACCCGGAAAGCCGAAGCTTTCCGGGTCTGATGCACCTGAATGCACTGTGGAGATGTAATTATCGCTTGCTGAACTGAGGTGCGCGACGAGCGGCTTTGAGGCCGTATTTCTTTCTCTCCTTCATTCTCGGATCTCTGGTGAGGAATCCTGCCTTCTTGAGTGCTGGTCTGTACTCAGCATCCATCTCGCAGAGAGCTCTTGCAATACCGTGACGGATTGCACCAGCCTGGCCAGCGATACCACCACCGCAAACATTTACGAGGATGTCAAGCTTGCCCTCGTTCTGAGTCAGAACGATCGGCTGATTAACGATGGTCTTGAGGGTATCAAGGCCGAAATACTCGTCGAGGCTTCTCTTGTTGATTGTGATCTTACCAGTGCCCGGCATGATGTATACTCTGGCAACGGAAGACTTTCTTCTACCTGTACCGTAATTTCTGTTTGTAGCCATTGTAATATCCTCCCTTAGAATGTAAGCTCAACAGGCTTCTGTGCCTGGTGCTTGTGATCTGCGCCAGCGTATACGAAAAGCTTCTTATACATCTGTCTGCCTAATGGTCCGTGAGGAAGCATACCCTTAACAGCATACTCGATTACCTTCTCAGGCTTGTTATCGCGAAGCTCACGAAGTGTGGTCTCCTTCATGGAACCTACATACTTAGAGTGTGTGCGATAAACCTTCTGATCCAGCTTCTTGCCGGTTACAGCGATCTTGTCTGCGTTTACGATGATTACATAATCGCCGCAGTCAAGGAACGGTGTGTAGGTTGGCTTGTTCTTTCCACGAAGAACCTTAGCAACCTCTGATGCAAGACGTCCGAGCGTCTTGCCCTCTGCATCTACTACATACCACTTTCTGTCGATTGTAGAAGCTGTAGCTACGTATGAATTCATAACAACCTCCTGTGATAAGGCTACTTACTCTGGTCTCTGTCCAAAACAGAACTTCTGTAAAACGGTCACCGCATTTGGGTTTGAATGCTCGCGCTCTGCAAGTGGTCCACTCTGAGACTGATTTCAGTATTTAATGTAGCCTGGGTCTCAGTTTCTGAGCCCTTGCTTAATTAGTTCCCCGTCGCATTCCGGACATGATATCCCCCTTCAGGCGACAGCTTTAATAGTATATGCGGAATCGTTCGGCCTGTCAATGGATTTTCGTGAAATTCCGTTGGCAGGCCGAACCCACAGGCCGGACTCGGAGCGCTGTGCTTCTGGTGGCAGCGCTCCGGGGCCGACCTTTGTATCCGTTCATTTCAGTCCAGAGATTTCCTTCGGGAGGGACTCCATCCACGGGATGATACGGTCGAGACTGTCGATCTGAGCGTCACAGAGGTCCACGAGGCCGGAGAGGTCGTTCATGTCCGGGATGCCGAGCACATAGCCACCGGCGGCGTAGCCAGCCTTCACGCCGTTTACAGAGTCTTCCACGACGACGCAGGCGCGCGGGTCTACACCGAGGCGCTCTGCGCAGATGAGGAAGAGATCCGGCTCCGGTTTTCCGTGGGTGGTGAGGTCACCGCAGCCGACGAAGTCGAAGGTATCCTCCATCTTCGCTTCGCGGAGGTAGTGCATGACCTGTGGGGTGCGTGTGGAGGAGCCGATGGCGATCTTATAGCCGTGCGCCTTCAGCCAGGCGAGGGTTTCGTCGAGGCCCTTCATCTTCGGCACGCCTTCGCGGTCGACGTAGCGGAACACCTCTTCCATGCGAATCGCGCGCTCTGTGGCGTAGCTGTAGCCCGGATTCGCGGCTTCGAAGACCTGTGATCCGTACTCGAGGGAGGCACCGCGCATCTGATCGAGCATCTCGTCGTCGATGTGGAAGCCACGGATCGGTGCGAGCTTGAACCACATTGTGCGGTACAGGCGCTCGGTATCGAAGAGTGTACCGTCCATATCGAAGATAAATGCCTTAATCGGAAGTCTCTCTGAAGTCATACTGTTTCTCCCCTGTTTTCTGTAGATTCGTCTGTTTCTGAATCGCTGCTGTCTGTGGCCAATATCTCTGACGTTCCCTCGTCACGCGCATCATCTGCGGTGGCGGCTTCGTCGTAGTGAAGTGCGCAGAGGCACAGTCCGTGCGCGGGCACGGTCGGTCCCGCGGTGGTTCTGTCCTTCGCCGCCAGCATGGTCCGGATATCCTCCGGCGCGCGTCGTCCGTTTCCGATGACGAGGAGCGTGCCGACGATGATGCGGATCATGTGGTAGAGGAAGCCGTTGCCGCGGATGCGGATGACGAGCTGTGAACCCTCCTCCAGGATATCGATGCTGTAGATTTCGCGGATGGCGTCGCCGCCGTGCTCGAAGACCTGGCTGTCCGGGTTCACAAAGCTCGTGAAGTCATGGACGCCGACGAGCTCGCGGGCAGCGGCCCGCATGCGCTCGAGGTCGAGCGGGTAGGTGTAGTTGTACGCATAGAGGCGCGTCAGCGGGTTCGCGACGCGGCCATGATCGATGCGGTATTCGTAGCACTTTTCGTGTGGCACGAAGCGCGGGTGGAAGTCCATGCTGACCTCGTCCGCCTGCATCACACGGATGTCCGGGGGCAGGTAGCGGTTGATGGCCTTCGGGAAGTTCGCCGCCGGGATCGTGCTTTCGGTATCGAAGCAGGCGACATTCCCGAGCGCATGGACACCGCTGTCGGTGCGGCTTGCGCCCACGACCGGGAGGATGCCCGGAGCTGCGGCTGCGGCTTCGTCTACATGGTCTGGTGACGTCAGCGGATTCAGACTTTTTTCCGGTGCTGCGCCGTGGACGGCCTCCTTCGGCAGGAGCTGTCCGAGCGCACGCTGGAGCTCGCCCTGGATCGTCGGGAAACTGCCCTCCGGGTGGGCTGCTGTAGGCTGCTGGATCTGCCAGCCCCGGTAGTTCGTGCCATCATATGCGATTGTGAGCCTGATTCTTCTCATCTGATCTTTCCTGTGCACGCTGCTTCCTCCGCAGCGCCATAAAAGTGAAGGTCGCCTGCATTGGCCCAGGAAAGGCGATGCGGCGACCAAAGTCATGGGTGTCCGTGTCAGAACGGCAGCGCCACGAAGCGGGAAACCACAGACAGGCCGAGGTAGAGGAGCATGAGGGCGTAGGCGATGCGGTCGCGCGCAGCATAGCGAAGCGGCTTCATCTTCGTACGACCCTCGCCGCCGTGGTAGCAGCGGGCCTCCATCGCCATCGCGAGGTCGTTCGCGCGGCGGAAGGCACTGATGAAGAGCGGTACCAGGATCGGCACCATCGCCTTTGCGCGCTGGAGCAGATTCCCGCTCTCGAAGTCAGCACCGCGGGCCTGCTGTGCCTTCATGATCTTATCCGTTTCCTCGATGAGGATCGGGATAAAACGGAGTGCGATCGACATCATCATCGAGATTTCGTGGACCGGTACGCCGACCTTTTTCAGGACACCGAGTCCCTTCTCCAGACCGTCGGTGAGCTGGTTCGGCGTGGTCGTCAGTGTCATGAGCGAGGAGCCGAGCACGAGAAGGATGAGACGTGCACCCATCATGAGCGCGATGTGGAGACCCTCACGGGTGATCTTCAGGATCCAGAACTGCACGAGCACCTCGCCTGGAGTCAGGAAGAGGTTGAAGCTCACGGAGATCAGGAGCAGAATCACGATGCTCTTAAGCCCCCGCGTCATGAAGCGGAACGGCACGTTGCTGATTTTGATGAGGATCGCGAGGGCGAGCGCAGCGACGCCATACATGATCCAGCTCTTCACGATGAAGAGGGAGATCAGGAAAAGTACGGTGCCGAGCAGCTTCACCCGCGGGTCCAGGCGATGAATCACGGAGTCGACCGGATAGTACTGTCCTAAGGTTACTTCTCTCAGCATACGCCGTCCTCCTTTCCTGCCTCTTCTCTACTGCCCTGCTGAGCCGCTGCGGCTGGCTTGATCTGAACATCCTGCGCCGGCGAGCCGTCGGCTGCTGTCCTGCTCTCCTGTGCTGTTTTCACCGGCTGTTTCCCGGCGAGGGATGTCGTATAGCGCTTCCATAGGTCCACGATGGCATCACACATCTCATCTACGGTGTCCGGGCGGTCCTTGAAGCGGATGCCGACATCCTTCAGCTCATGGATGAGGTAGGTCATCTGTGGTGCGCCGAGTCCCATCTCCTCGAGCTCGAGGTAGCGCTTGAAGATCTCCTCCGGAGTGCCGCTCATGCGCAGCTCACCGTGATCCAGCACGATGACCTGCTCCGTGTAGCGTGCCACGTCGTCCATCGAGTGTGATACGAGGACGATCGTCATACCACTCTGCTTATGCAGGAGCTGGATCTGATGGAAGAGGTCGTCTCTTCCAGCCGGGTCGAGACCGGCGGTCGGCTCATCGAGGATCAGAACCTCTGGGCGCATCGCCAGTACGCCGGCGATCGCAACACGCCGCTTCTGTCCGCCAGAGAGCTCAAACGGCGACTTCTGCCAGAACGCCTCGCCGAGGCCGACCATACGCAGCGCTTCCTCTGCACGCTTCCGTGCTTCTGCCTCCGGCACCCCCTGGTTCTTCGGGCCGAACATGACATCCGTGATGACATCGACCTCGAACAGCTGATACTCCGGGTACTGGAACACGAGGCCCACCTTGAAGCGAAGCTCCTTCATGTTGAACTCCGGTGCATAGATATTCAGGAAGCCGTCCGGGCTGACGAGCGCGGCTGCATCCGCTGCCTGTGCCGCCTTCCGGGTCTTCGCGCTCTGGTCCTTCCGCGGCTTCCGGAAGTCGGTGTCGTCCCGGAACTTCACTTCGATCGTGCCCTCCGTCGCTTTCAGAAGGCCGTTCAGATGCTGGGTCAATGTTGACTTGCCGGAGCCTGTGTGGCCGATAAATCCGACGATGGAGCCCCGCTGGATCTCGAAGGAGACATCCTTCAGGGCATAGCTCTCCATGGCCGTACCCTTCTGATAGACATGGCTTAAATGCTGTACGCGGATGACCGGATCGGTGATGTCCATATGAGCCGGCTTCTTCTTCACGAAATTCGGCTCGAAATCCACCTGCTTCGGAAGACAGCACTGGAGACAGGCCACGAGCTCCTCGCGGGTGAGGACGGCATCCGGTACCGGCATCCCGGCCTTCTGCAGCTTCCACGCAAGCTCCGTCACCTCCGGTACATCCATGTGGATGGCCTTCAGCTCCTCGACATGGCAGAACACTTCACGTGGTGCGCCGTCCATAACGACCTTACCGCCGTCCATGACGATGATTCGATCCGCATCGACGGTTTCCTCCATATAGTGGGTGATGAGGATGATCGTTACACCCATCTTCTGATTCAGCTCCCGGATGGTCTCGATCACTTCTTTCCGACCGCTCGGATCGAGCATCGCCGTCGGCTCATCGAGAACGATGGTTTTCGGAAGCATCGCCATCGTACCGGCGATCGCGACACGCTGCTTCTGCCCGCCACTGAGACGGTTCGGGGACTTCATACGGTACGGCACCATATCGACGGCTTCAAGCGCACGATTCACACGTGTCCAGATCTCGTCGGTCGGTACGCCGATGTTCTCCGGGCCGAAGCCGACATCCTCCTCGACGACGGAGGCGATGATCTGGTTATCCGGATTCTGGAAAACCATGCCGGTTTCCTTTCGGATATTCCAGATTTCCTTTTCATCCTTCGTATCGCGGCCACTGACGAGCATGGTTCCCTCACTCGGCAGGTTGAGACCGTTGATGAGCTTTGCCAGGGTCGACTTGCCGGAACCGTTGTGGCCGAGCACACACACGAAGCTCCCGGCCTCGATGGACAGGTTGATGTTATCCAGGGCCCGGGTCTTCTCTACGACTTTATCGTTCTCATCTGTGCGGATGTAGTCATACGCCAGATGTAATGCATCTATGATTTTCAATTTGTTAACCTCATATCAGCTTTGTGGTTTATAGCCCAATTAGTATATTAGAAACGGCTGAAAAACACAAGAGCGGACCCCTGTGGTCCGCTCTTTCATACATTTTCAGGTAGCAGTTTGGGCAGGGGCCCCTACCTGAACGGGTATGATTTTTAATTCGATCTTCAGTGTACCCAGTGGCCGTCGGCGGCGATGGTGTACCCGCCGAGGACAGTGGTGCTTTTCGCCATGTGACCGTAATTGCTGTCGTTTTCCGAGGTCTTCGGATAGAAGTAGTAGTACTGGTCCTGGCCGCTGCTGTCCTTCATGATGACCCAGCCGGTACGCATGCGTCCGTCATGATCGAAGTAGTAGGTCTTCGGTCCGACGATGGCGATCTGGTTTTTAAACATCATACCGTAATATGGGCCTTCAGCCGGATTGAAGTAGTACCATGCGCCGTTGATCACGGCCCAGGAAACCTTCATCGCCCCGGAATCCCTGAGGTAATAGGTGGCGCCGTTGGTATCCGTGTAGAAGCCGGTCAGCATACGACCGCTCGCATCGAAGCGATAGTAGTGATCCTGCCAGAGGAGCCAGGTGTTCGCCATGTTCTGACCGGTCACGGTACGGAAGTACCAGCTTCCGCCGCTCTTATACCAGCTGCCGCTTAGTGCGCCCTGTGACTGTGTGCTGCCGTTCGTCGTATCGCCGTACACCGTATAGGTCGTGTTGTTTCCCGTACCGAGCGTTTGCGTCCCGGTCGTGGTGCCAGTTCCGGTGCCGAGGTTGACCCCCGGGAGGGTGCTCGTGTGCCCGGTGTTTGCATTATACACCGTATAGGAGGTACCGGAGTTATACAGATCGACGCCGGTGCTTGTACCGTTCGTACTGATCACCGTGTTCGTGCTACCGGAACCGTAGAGGTTTGTGATGGTCTGATTCTGGTTCTGATTCAGGATATACGTGCCATTCGGATACTGACCGGAGCCTGAAGAGATCTGACTCTCTGTAACAATCAGGCTGTCGGACTGGATGCCGAGGGAAGCCTGTCCACCGCTCTGGCTCGTGCCATACGGTATGCTGCTGACCTCGAAGTAATACCCGCCAGCCCGTGTCATATACGGATACAGGTTCAGGTTCGTCTGATCCGTCGTGACCGTCGTAACGCGGCTTCCATCACGGTAAAGCGTTACCTTATAGTAGCCGGAGCTCATCGTCGGCTGACCCCAGGTCGCCATACCGAGGGCCGTACTCCAGCGAGGGCTGACCGGCTCCCCGTAGGTGCCCTTGATCCCCTTCAGTGAAAGAACGACGCGCAGCCCATAATTTCCGATGGTCTGAGCCGATACGAAGGTACCGCCGCTGACGCGGACGTTTGAGCTGTTATACGAGCCGTTGAAGTAGTAAAACGTACTGTAGCCATTGGTGCGTTCCTTCTCCTGAGCTGAAAGGTAGAGGAGAACCTTCGGCTGCGTGCCCACCGTGAGGCTGCCGTTCGTGTCATACCACTCTGCACTGTCGATCACATACTGGTCGGTATCCGGGACAGCGAAATCACTCTCGGACAGGGATGGAAGCTCATGATCTCCTCCCTCGAGGCTCAGATCCTTCAGATAGTCTGAAACCGTAATCTTCACCGTACTGATACGTGCATTTCGATCGGCCGCCCAGACGGTCACTCTCGTCATCAGAAGCAGGACGATAAGCAGCAGGCACTGCCACAAGGATCGTTTCGCGCTCTTCTTCATCTGTCTTTTCATACGAACCTCCCTAGTATTCTCTAATCTAAGTATACTAGACCAGGATCAACAATCAATCTCAAATAGTTTACGAAATTCTGACGCACCACGCTGCGGATGGCCCTCTCATGGATATGTACAAAAAAGACGAAACCATCCGAAGATGATTTCGTCTTTAAAAAATCGCCTGATGTTCTCTTAAGCATTAAACGAGCTCAAGAAGAACCTCCATAGCAGCGTCACCCTTACGGAGACCGATCTTTACGATACGAGTGTAACCACCGTTACGGGTAGCATACTTCGCACCATACTCGTCGAAAAGCTTGGCAGCGAGATCAACACTCTTGGTGTTCTTCTTCTGACCAGCCTTAGCTGCAGGAACCTCCGTTACCGGGTAAAGGTATGCAAGCATCTGACGACGTGCATGAAGTCTGGATGGCTTATCCTTCTTGATGGTCTTCTCGATCTCGTCATAAACGGTAACCTTCTTACCATCAACTACTTCCTTTACACGCTTGCCATCGGCGTCCTTACGAGCAACCTTAGCCTTAACGGTAACCTCTTCGTAGTTGTCCTTCTCACGAACTGCAAGTGCGATCAGCTTCTCAGCCTGCTTACGAACTTCCTTCGCACGAGCCTCGGTTGTAACGATCTTGCCGTTTGCGATCAGAGAAGTGGTCAGTGCGCGAAGCATGGCCTGTCTCTGGCTGGACTCTCTACCTAACTTTCTATAATTTGACATAATCTATTTCCCCCACCGTGCACTTCGGTCTTACCGGTTTTTATGTATCTCAGCTTCTGCAGCTCCCTGCAGACGAATCAGACCATCCCGGATGGATCACTCCTCCTGAGTGGAAAGGCTGAGATTTAACTCCTTCAGTTTTGCAAGAACTTCCTCAAGTGACTTACGACCCAGGTTACGAACCTTCATCATATCATCCGGTGTCTTCGCACAGAGCTGCTGTACGGTGTTGATCCCGGCTCTCTTGAGACAGTTATATGAGCGAACGGAAAGCTCCAGCTCATCGATGTTCATCTCGAGGATACGCTCCTTACCGTCGACTGGTTTCTCAACCATGACTTCGGTCGTCTGCGTATTCTGAGACAGATCAATGAAGAGGGTCAGATGCTCGGAAAGAATTTTCGCTGCTTCAGAAACAGCATCATCCGGGCTCATCTTACCGCTGGTAAATACATCCAGTGTCAGCTTATCGTAATCGATCTTGTTACCGACACGTGTGTTGCTGATGGCCATATTTACACGCTCTACTGGTGTGTAGATCGCATCCACGTCGAAAACTCCTTCCGGAAGTTCTGCGATTCTGGAACGGTCTGCACCGACATAGCCTCTGCCCGATGTGATGGTGATTTCCATCTCGAGCTTCGCATCCTGAGCGTCAAGAGTTGCAATCTTCTGCTCCGGATTCAGGATCTCCAGACCTTCTGCCAGCTGGATGTCGGACGCCGTAACGACGCCCTCACCCATATGCGAAAGATATACAACCATTGCGTCATCGGAGGCTGAAGTGTTCTGAATCTCGAGACTCTTAAGGTTCATGATGACCTCAGTCAGAGACTCCTTTACACCCGGGATCGCATCGCCATCCCGATCGGCACCGGTAATCTTGACCTGAGAAACTGCAGCACCGGTCAGAGCAGAGAGCATGATGCGCTTCAGCGCATTGCCCAGCGTAGTACCGTAGCCTCTTTCCAGCGGCTCGCATACGAATCTGCCGTACTTCTTATCATCTGAAATCTCAACAATCTCAATGTTTGGTTTCTCAAAATCGAACATGCAATGCCTCCTTTATTGCAGGCTAATTATTTTGAATACAACTCGACGATAAGCATCTCGTTTACTGGAACGTCGATTTCCTCTCTGGAAGGAAGCTGCTTTACAGTCGCCTTGAGGTTCTCCTGGTCGCAATCGATCCATGCCGGAACCATACGGCCGTTGGTAACCTCGAGGATATCCTTAAATCTCTGAAGAGACTTCTTGGACTCCTTGACAGCAACTACATCGCCAGCGGATACAAGGTAGGAAGGAATGTTAACAACCTTGCCATTTACAGTGATGAGTCTGTGATCAACGATCTGACGTGCCTCACGACGAGTACGAGCAAGGCCCATACGGAAGATCACATTATCCAGACGAGACTCAAGAAGAACCATGAGGTTGGTACCGGTCTGTCCCTTCATCTGGTTAGCCTTTGCATAGTAGTTACGGAAAGGCTTCTCAAGTACGCCATAGATGAACTTCGCCTTCTGCTTCTCACGAAGCTGAAGACCATACTCAGACATCTTACGACGCTGGTTTCTGAGCTGTCTGTTTGACTTCTTATCAATTCCTAAGAATACAGGGTCAAGTCCGAGTGACCTGCATCTTTTAAGTACGGGAGTTTTGTCAACTGCCATAATTCTTTCTCCTTATAATATCAAGTAATTTACGTGATACGTCCTTTACACCCGTGGGC
>SFND01000032.1 GCA_004554245.1 Oribacterium sp.
AAGCACTTTCGCCTTTTGTCCGCCTGATAACTCCCGAATCGGATGCTCCATTTCATCTGGTGTGTATTTAAGTGAACCAAGGTATGTTCTAATTCTTGTACGCTCTTCTTTATCTCCTGTTTTATCAAGGTAATCAACCGGTGTAACATCCAAATCCAGCAGGTCTTCATAAGTTTGAGGCATATATTCTGCTTTAATGTCATTCCGATTTAGGAGTTCTTCCGCTATCTTTTTTAGAAGAGTCGTTTTTCCTGCCCCGTTGGCTCCTATCATACAGATTTTTTCTGAACCTTTTATTTTTAAATGAATTCCTTCTGCTAAAATTCTTTTGCCATCCGGAGTCACAAGCTTTGAAAGTTCATATTCTATGACCGTTTTTCCTGCGGGAATGTGTGAGTTTTCATCCCCTAATTTGACAAAGATTGCTTCTTCCTGTTCCGGCATCTGAGTCATATTTTCATCTTCTTTTTCAAATCTTCGTTCCATTGCCTTAACCGTATGCATTTTGTCCTTTAAGTTTTTGGCAACAGACGGTGCTTGTCTGGTACAACTTCTTAATGCACCTTGTACACTCTGCATAACTCTTTGATATTTTTCATCGCGAATCTTTTTCTCCCTACGGTCACTCAGTGCCCGCTGTTTTTGGATTTCAAATTTATGAAGCCGTTCTTCCACATAGCGTCTATAGGGAAGCTTTGCCACGGTATATCTCGCCTTTGTTTTTCGTATAATCTGCTCGATATGTATCACCATGTTGGCAGTACGCTCTATCAGCGTTTCATCGTGTGAAATAAAAAGCACAATGTGCTTCCAGTCATTTATGATTTTTTCCAGTAATGTAAGCGTCGCAATGTCGATGTCATTGGAAGGTTCGTCCAACAACAGCACAGAAACATCGCGAATGAAAAGCCTCATAAGTTGTGTCTTGACTTTTTCGCCTCCTGAAAGACTACCCATTGTCTGGTTACTGTAGAAAAAATCATTTTTCATTCCAAATTTTCCCGCAATAACAGACAATTCTTTAGGCGTTTTCTCCCAGAATATTTCCTCTTCAGAAAAATATTCGTATATTGTTTTTTCCTTATCTTCATCGAGCATCTCCTGCGGAAGATAACCAAGACGTTCGTGTCCCATTATCCTTTCCCCATCTGCTTCTATATAGTTTTCTACAAGCGACGGATTGTATATCCACTTCATTAATGTCGATTTCCCATTTCCCTCTTCTCCAATAATAACTGCCTTATCTCCATCATTTAGCACAAGGTTGAAATCATTAAGAATTATTCTCAGGTCTTTTTTATGTGTTAAATTTAATTTTTTTATCTGCAACATTAAAGTTTCTCCTTTTCGAAGTCTGAGCCAATTATTATTTTGAACACACAAAAACGAGTCTTTTTTGCATACGCAAAAATAGACTCGCTAAATAGACCCTTATTTCTTTTCCAAAAGGAAAACAAAGGAAATGCCTCTTGCGATAATCCAACTTAAGCGTACACAAAACAAACCTATTCTCTACAGGCTCAATAACTATATGTGTCTTACTTAAATCAAATTATCTATTAATCATTTCCTCACCTTACACAAAATGTGCCTTTCTTTCTTCTAATGGCAATACTATCATACTGTATTTTTTGTGTCAATACATTTCACCTTATGGAAGTGCAAATTAAAATTTTCACTTCCTAATTATACATCCAACCATTACGAAATTCAATCTTTCACAACCTCTTTACAACCACAACCACAGCACTCCAGCAAACGCAGGAGCACCATACCGTAAAACGCTTATGTGTAAATCAACTCCGTTCCTACAACTTCCCTCACACAAGCCTGAATATTATTCATTCTTCCAATCCATTCGTAGGGATTATCTTTCTTTAATTGTTCCGTCACATCTTGTCTGTCGGCATATTCCTTTACCAGTCGAAGAAACATATCCTCTGCTTGCTTATCGACTTCTGCAAGATAACTATGCAGCTTTCCGCTTGTCAGCAGGTTCATATATAACACTTTATAGTGTTCCTTTAAATGCCTTGCATGTCGTTTCCCCCATAAACCAATCGGCTCTATTTCTTCTTCGGCTGGTACTGTGATGTTCGGCAATAAATAATCACCCACCTGTCTATAAGTTCCGCCCATTTCTTCAAAAATTGTCTTTGTCATTTTCCTTTTCCTCCTGTGATTTTTGTCTATCGTGATCGTGTATTATCACGCTTGCGACCTTTAACTGTTCTTGCCTGCTCCAACAAATCATCTATCTGTTTGCGACCAAAAACCTTACGGAGCAGGCTGTAATCTTTATTTTCTGCTTTTAGGATTTTGTTTTCTTCGGTCAATCTTTCATTGACTTTCTCCAAACGCTGATTGGTGCGGTATAACTGTGCATTCGCTGTATTCAGCCTATGATAGTTGTCCCACCCCTCAAAGCAGCGGGCAAGCACCGTTTTGACAAGTTGCTTCAATTTCCTTACAACCGGCTCTGCCATTTTGGTTTTATATGCCTTTGCAGTCATAAATTTCTCTGGTTCTGGCAA
Source organism: Oribacterium sp. (assembly GCA_004554245.1). Lineage (GTDB taxonomy): Bacteria > Bacillota > Clostridia > Lachnospirales > Lachnospiraceae > Oribacterium. Next base: position 2,535 of record SFND01000032.1, read on the forward strand.
CTGATATTTCGGTGCAGTATCAAGCTCTATTTCAAGATTTGACAGCTCGTCTTTTGCCTTATCATAGTTCAATACTCGTTCCGACAACACATCAAATTCAATCTGTTTCTGCTCGATTTTCGCACCTAATGCCGCCACTTCTTTTTCTCTTTCCTGCTTTTTATAATCCAAAACAGAAAGATGTTTTTCGTGTGTGCCTAAATGTTCCCACTCAATCCCATAACGTTCCATCACCGCCGCAAGCTGTTCTTTTTCGGACTGTATCCATTGCGACCACTCCGTATCGCCACGACTGCCGCCCTTAAAACCTTGCGTTGCAAGAGCCTGCTTTAGTGACACTCTTGTATCAAGTCCACGCTTGCTGCCTGTGGTAAAAGGTACAAAATCTATGTGCAGATGTGGTGTAGCTTCATCCATATGCAGATGAGCCGAGAACACCCGAAGCTGTGGATTTCGCTCCTGAAAACCCTGATAGTATTCATCTAAAATCTGCTTTGCCAGTTCTCCGTTTTCCGTATCGGCGTTCATATTTCCCTTACCGCCCACCTGTAAAATGATTTCGTGGAACGGTTTTTCCTGCTTGGAACTTCGGATTTTTTCATAATAATCTTTTATCTTTCGGTCTGACCTTATCTGCTTGGCATTGTATCTTTCCAATGCTTCATCAAACAATTCGTGATAAACTGTCTTTATATTTTCATTGCAGTAGTCGATATTGAGATGAGTACGAGTTCCGTCTACATTTTCTGCTCGGAACTTTCGGCTATTGTGATTGACCGAGCCTTTACCGACCATTGCACTTATCGTTCTCTGCATTTTTTCATCTCCCATCTGTAAATTTCAACATTCTCAGGTTTTGTTACTTTTGTCAAAAGTAACGCAAAAGCACTTTTGACGGGTACACCCATCAAAAATGCGACCTGTAAACAGGTTTTGCGTTCTCCGAAGGCTCTCCGAGGGGTGAGCGTGTGCCGGTGGCACACACGCCTGCGAACCGACCGAGCCAGCAGGCGAGACCAAAGAGCCGCCTTTGAAAAGGCACTCTCTGCACACTCCCCTAAACTTTATCCGGTGTCAAAGTGTGACGATGGTGACAATGTTTTTCACAGCGTGCTGCTCTCAAAAACATTGACACCTTTGACACCGTTTGTCACGCCGTCTGCTCGGTTTCTTTCCAAAGTGAAACCTTTCTTCCGTCGTGTGTGCGGCTGTTCTGATAACGGATACCGTAATCACGAAACAGCCTGCTTGCGTTGATACTGAGCCTTAAAGAAAGTACATTCGGCTTTATATCCACCGCAAGCCTTTCGCAAAGTTCCGAAGCAGTTCCTTCCCATCTGTCACTTTCCGAAAAGAGCGTATCCGCTATCTTCTCAAGCAGAGGTTCGGGCGGTTCTTTCCACATCTCCGTTTCCGATTTTGCAAAGTTCCACACCAATCGCTCGCTGTCCCTTACAAGATGGATTTTCATATCCTGCTGGTCTCTGCCAGCAACATCAAGTGTGGCATTGTTGGAAGTACGCTTGTCCTTACTGAGAACAAATGCACCGTCTGCCGCACCCATCAGACCATTCGTGCCTGAAATCATATCGAATATATCTTCCGATTTTTGTTTGCGTGTATGATGAACAATAAGCATTGAAACCTTGTAACTGTCTGCCAACGCTTTCAGCCTTGCCACAACATCATAATCACTTGCGTAGCTGTAATCTGCTCCGCCTGCTTCACGCACACGCTTTAAGGTGTCTATGATAATCAAGCCTGTGTCTGGGTGTTCCCTCATAAACCCTCTTATCTGTTCTTCCAGTCCGCCATTGACCGTTTTACATTCCGTTGCGAAATACAGATTGCCTGTCTCCTTTGCACCGAACATCTGAAACAATCGCTTCTGCAAACGTGGGTAATCATCTTCAAGGGCAAAATAAAGCACCGTTGCCTTACGCACCTTATACTCCCAAAGCGGTGTGCCTGTGCTGATATGATAGGCAAGCTGTGCCATCATAAAGCTCTTTCCCACTTTCGGGGAACCTACGAAAAGGTAAGTTCCCCTTTGGAGCAGACCGTCGATAAGTGGTGTCTGAACCTCAAACACCGTATCATACAGCGTTGTCATTGATACTGTTTTCAGATAGGAAGGGTCTAACTGTCTGAGTATTTCCCTTTGCATTTCTTCAAAAGATTGCTCGTACCCCTTGAAATCCGTATCCTGATTGACTATACTATTGTCAGTACATTTGGAAAGTGACTGTTCCGCATCTGTTGCCGCAGATACATTTGGAATAGTCATTTCTTTTTTATTCTCCATTCGCATCCTCTCCTTTCAAACCGCCGAGAATAATGGAAATCAGTTCTATTACACTCAGCAGTTCATCATCCACACCTTTTCCTGCTTCAATCCTTTTCAGTTCCGCAAGGACTGTGGCAAATTCCGTTTTCAACGCCTTATACACTCTCGGATTGCCCTGTACCACCACATCCTGATTTAAGCAACGGCGGTAACAATACTCCTGTTTTGGCAATCCTGATAGAGCTACAGCTCTGTTAATGAGTTCGTTTTCTTCGGGCGATACTCGAAACCCTACTGTGATATTCCTCCAACGATTTTTGTTATCTCTGTTCTTAGCTGACATTTTCAAAATCTCCTTTCCCTAAATCATCTAATTTTTCTGCCATCTCAATCTGCTTTGACGGAAAGAGGTGTGCGTACTGATAAGTAATATCAATACTTTCGTGACCAACTCGGTCAGCAATCGCCACCGCAGAAAAGCCCATATCAATCAAGAGTGAAATGTGGCTGTGACGGAGATCGTGAATGCGGATACGCTTCACGCCTGCCGCCTTTGCCCCTCTGTCCATCTCGTGATGAAGATAGCTTTTCGTCACCGTAAAGATACGGTCTTTCTTCTTCAATCCGTAAAGCATACCGAGATATTCTTTCATTTCCTCACACAGAAACTTCGGCATTTTAATCGTGCGGTTGCTCTTTTTCGTTTTCGGAGAAGTAATCACATCCTGCCCTTTCAAACGCTGATAGGATTTATTGATTGTGACTGTTTCCTTATCAAAGTTGAAATCTGCCGGAGTCAAAGCTAACAGCTCGCCCTCTCGGATACCGCACCAGTAAAGCATTTCAAACGCATAAAAGGAAACAGGCTTGTCCATCATCTCAAAAGAGAATTTCTTGTATTCTTCCTTTGTCCAGAACAGCATTTCCTTGTGTTCCTCACGTCCCATATTTCCCACCTTTGCCGCAGGATTGGAACGCAGTTCATAGTAGCGGACAGCGTGATTGAAAATGGCGGACAACTGATTGTGCAGCGTTTTCAGATACGTCTGTGAATAAGGCTTTTTCTTCTCATCACGATAGGCAAGCATTTCATTCTGCCAAGTAATAATCTCCTTTGTGGAAATCTCGCTGATTTTCAGTTTCCCGAAATACGGAAGTATCTTTGTGCGTATGATATGCTCTTTGGTAAGCCACGTGTTTTCCTTCAAACGGTTCTTCACATCATTGATATAAAGCTCCGTAAAGGCTTCAAAACTCATATCAAGGTCTGAAGAAGTCTGCAATTTGAACATTCTTTCCCATTCCTGTGCTTCTCGTTTGGTAGCAAAGCCACGCTTGCATTTCTGCTTGCGTTCCCCTTTCCAGTTCACATACCTTGCCATCACATACCAAGTACCGTTATCTTCATTCTTAAATACCGGCATTTACATTTCCCCCTTTCCTGCTCCGTAGAGCCTTTCGTAAAAATACTGGCGATTTACACGCCCTGCAATCGTAATAAAGCCCTTTGCTTTCAATTCCTCATTTAATTGTCTGATGAGTTTATATGCATAAGGTTTTGATACGTTTAGTTCCTGAGCCACATCTTCGGCTCGGATAAATCTGTTTTCCATATCCTTTTTCTTCCTTTCTTAAAATAATTTTTTGCTTGCCGCTTTCTCCGTGTTAAAGTTCCAACAGGCACTCCTGCTTGTCGGCAGGCGCTGTGCTGTCCCAATGCACCGCAGTACATCAGGCGCTCGCTCGTATAGGGGTTCCCGAAAAGTCGGAGACTTTTGGGGAAGAGGAGGAGCAGTGCAGCGAATGAGCTTTTGTGCTTGCACACAAGCGAACGATACGGAACTTGCTCCGACGAGGTCTTGGCGGTTTGGCTTTTCGGACGGTCATTCAGTTGTCGCATTAAGCATATTTGTTTAATTCGTAATTTATTTTACTAAACATATTTGCTATTGTCAAGTGGTTGCAAAGAAAATATTAAACATTTTTGTTTCGGTTTTTCTTGACTTCCACTAAACATTTCTGCTATACTTATTTCACTAAATATAAAAGGAGCGTATCATTATGGCTATCAGCGAAAGAATACATTTTTTCAGACTAATGCGTGGTATGACACAAAAGTATCTCGGTACAGCAATCGGTTTTCCAGAAAAGAGTGCTGATGTGCGTTTGGCACAGTACGAAACTGGTACACGCAAACCGAAAGCAGACCTTACAAATGCATTGGCACAGGTGCTTGATGTTTCTCCACAGGCTCTTGATGTTCCTGACATAGACAGCTATATCGGTCTTATGCACACTCTGTTTACCCTTGAAGATATTTACGGTCTTACTGTCAGTGAAGCAGACGGAGAGGTATGCTTAAAGGTCAACAAGGACAAAGGCAGAGAAGCATATGAACTCCTCAAAATGCTGTATGCTTGGAAAGAACAGGCAGACAAGCTATCTTCCGAAGAAATCAACAGAGAAGAATACGATAACTGGCGTTACCATTATCCAGAGTTCGACACCACACAGCGTTGGGCAAAAGTTCCATCACAGGAATTAAGTGACGCTCTCGTGGAAGCATTCAAAGACCACTTGAAAGATAAATAAGCACCTACAGGACCTGCCACTGGCAGCTCCCTACAGATGCTACAAAAAAGCCCTTAACTATGGTTATTAACCACAGCTAAGGGCTTAGTTTATAATATGGAATTTGTTCAGAGCCAAGCTCCGAACTTTAGTCTGCAAGCCACCTGTTAATTGTTCCGTTACCCATAAACCACTGGATAACAAGAATAATGGCACTTGCTATGACTGTTATCAATTTGTTATCAAAAGACTAATCGAAATCGCTGAAACCCGCATAAACACTGGCTTTTTTAAGCAACTCGATTTATTCCAATTCGATGGTTCCAGGCGGTTTGCTCGTAAGATCGTAGAATACGCGGTTTACGCCCTTTACTTCGTTGATGATGCGGTTCATGCACTTCTGGAGTACTTCGAACGGGATGTTCGTCACTTCTGCGGTCATGAAATCGTCGGTTTCGACGGCACGCAGTACGACGGCATAGTCGTAGGTACGGAAGTCACCCATGACGCCGACGGAGCGGACGTTCGTGAGCGCTGCGAAATACTGGTTGATCTGACGATCGAGACCGGCCTTCGCGATCTCCTCACGGTAGATGGCGTCGGCGTCCTGTACGATGCGCACCTTCTCCGGGGTGACCTCTCCGATGATACGTACGCCGAGACCTGGGCCTGGGAACGGCTGACGGTATACGAGATACTCCGGCAGTCCGAGCTCGAGGCCGACACGACGAACCTCGTCCTTGAAGAGGAGGCGTAACGGCTCGATGATCTCCTTGAACTCGACATCCTTTGGCAGGCCACCGACATTGTGATGCGACTTGATCACAGCACCCTTACCGAGGCCGGACTCTACGACGTCCGGATAGATCGTTCCCTGGCAGAGGAAATCGACGGCACCGATCTTCTTCGCCTCACGCTCGAAGACACGGATAAACTGCTCACCGATGATCTTCCGCTTCTGCTCCGGCTCGGTCACGCCGGCGAGCTTCTCGAAGTACTCCGGTCCGGCATTCACACGGATGAAATTGAGGTCATACTGGCCGTTCGGTCCGAAGATGGACTCGACCTCGTCGCCCTCGTTCTTACGAAGCAGACCGTGATCAACGAATACACAGGTCAGCTGCTTACCGATGGCCTTTGCCATCAGGGTCGCGGCTACAGAGGAATCGACACCGCCGCTCAGTGCGAGCAGTACCTTACCATCCTTTACGGTCTCGCGGATCTCCTGGATCTTATCCTGTACGAAGGTCTCCATCTTCCAGTCGCCTGCGCACTTGCAGACATCATACAGGAAGTTATGGAAGAGCTTGTGTCCCTCGACGGAGTGCTGTACCTCCGGGTGAAACTGTACGGCGTAGATCTGACGTGCCGGATCTTCCATGCCGGCCACCGGACAGTCTGCGGTATGGGCGATGATATGGAAGCCCTCCGGTACCTCGGCGATGTAATCCGTGTGGGACATCCACATCGTGGTCTCGTCAGAGATGCCCTGCAGTACGGAATCCTGACGATCGACGAGCACCTTCGTGTGTCCATACTCGGAAACCGGTGCGGTCTTTACGACGCCACCGAGCTCATACGCGATCAGCTGTGCACCGTAGCAGATGCCGAGGATCGGGATTCCCATCGAGAAGATGGCCGGGTCGATATGCTGGGACTCTTCCTTATACACGGACTGCGGTCCGCCGGTAAAGATGATTCCCTTCGGGTTCAGGGCCTTCAACTGATCGAGGCCCATGGAAGACGGATGCACCTCGGCATAGACACCGAGATCACGAATTCGTCTTGCGATTAGCTGGTTGTACTGTCCACCGAAGTCCAGTACGACGACGAGTTCTTTTGCCATAACGCTCCTTTGCTAGCATACATTCTTCTATTTAAAACATCAAAACGGAAGATTTTTTGTCATTAAATTATTATATGCGACGCTACTTTCATGCGCAAGATACGAATTATATTTTATACAATATGTAGCATCTCGATGAGGAGCAGCCATGCGAGACCATAATATGTCACAACGGCCACGAGGTCGTTCACGGTCGTGATCAGCGGACCGGACGCCACCGCCGGGTCTACCTTCACCTTATGGAAGAACAGCGGCACCAGGGTCCCGACTAGGCTCGAGATGACGATCGCCACGAGCAGGGAAATGCCTACGCATCCGGAGATCAGCATTGCCCTTCCGAAGGTGTAGCCCTTAAACATCGCGATGTACACGCCGAGACAGATTACCGACAGCACACCGAGCAGGGTGCCGTTGCAGAAGCCGACCTTCATCTCCTTCGCAATCAGATGCCACTTATCCTTCGCATCGAGGTTCTCGTCCATCAGCACGCGGATCGTCACCGCGAGCGACTGGGTGCCGACGTTACCGGCCATGTCGAGGATCAGTGACTGGAAGCAGATGACGATCGGCAGGATCGCCACGACGCCCTCGAAGGCACCGACCACTGAGGATACGACCATGCCGAGGAAGAGCAGGATGACGAGCCACGGCAGACGCTTCTTCACACTCTCCTGCGTGGTCTCGTTCAGGTCCTCCTCGGAGGAGAGACCTGCCAGCTTTGCGTAGTCCTCACTGATCTCGTCGTCGACCGCCTCGGTGACATCCTGCGCCGTGATGATACCGACGATCCGGTGATCCTGGTTCAGCACCGGGAGGGAATCCTCCGCGTAGTCCTTGATCTTCTCGATGCTCTCCGAGATCTTCTCGTGGTCCATCAGGTACGGATAGGAATCACTGATGAGCGTCTCGAGCGGCACGTTGTCGCGGGCAATGATGAGGTCCTTCAGATTGATGGCGCCGCAGAAACGCTTGCGGTCATCCACCACATAGATGGTGGAGATATTGTCATTATCACCGGCCTGCTGGATCAGCTCGTGCATCGCCTGGCGGATCGTCAGATTCCGACGGATGCGGATATAGTTCGTCGTGATGAGACTTCCGATCTCGTCGTCATCGTAGGAATTGATGAGGCGGATCTCGGTTTTCGTCTCGTCGTCGATCATCGGACGAAGCTTGACGCGCACGCTCTCGTCGATATCCTCCCAGAGATCGATCGCATCATCCGCGTCCATCTCGTTGATGATCTCCGCGAGCTTCACGATCCCGATCTCCTCGATATACTCGGACGGATTATCCAGATAGGAAATAACCTCCGCGAGCCACTCCGCATCGAGCGCCGTATAAAGCAGATTCCGCTCCGCCCGGTTCAGAAGCTCGAAGCTCTGCGCGATATCGTTCTCATGGTAGCCGCGGAGCTCCTCGCGCATCTCATCCAGGGAGTGCGATGAGCGGACGATGTCTACGATCTCCTCCGTAAATACAGGTTCCTTTAAAACTTCCTTCATCATGATGAAGCCTCCTTTCTCCCCCGAAAAAAGGGCACAAAAAATCCATCGTCACAAAAGCTGTGCACAATCAGAAGTTGTGAATTCAGTCATAGCGATGGATGAAGGCTTCTATCCTATATAAAGGCGCATCAATCAATGGATTTTACAGCTGCTCCGCCTCCGACATACAAAAGGCATACCAGGCTGTTCATCATCAATCAGCGACCGATTCGGTACGAATCACTCAAGACGCCTGCAAAAGAGGCCTAAGTGCTCTGCGTTCACATAGTATACAAGCCCGAATCCATCATTCTGTGTACTTCGACTTCCACTATCACAACTGTCCATATACTTATCCTCCTTTGTTCAGTTTTTTTCATATTAACTATAACATCAAAAAACCGCCGGGGCAAGCGCCCCCGGCGGTGGTAAAACGAAGGTTTACAGCATAGCGTACTTCAGTACGAAGAGGATCGCCAGTACATACATCAGCGGTGTGACCGACTTGCCCTTTCCGGACAGTACGTGAAGCAGCACGTACGAGATGATACCGAGCGAGATACCCTCGGAGATGGAATACAGGAACGGCATCGCGAAGATCGCGATGTATGCCGGGATCGCCTCGAGAAGGTCATCCCACTCTACCTTTACGACCTGCTGGATCATCAGGAATCCGACGATGACCAGTGCCGGCGCTGTCGCGAAGCTCGGGATTGCCAGGAAGATCGGGGAGAAGAACAGTGCAAGCAGGAAGAAGAGACCAGAAACGACCGCGGTGAGACCGGAACGGCCACCCTCTGCGATACCGGAACTGGACTCAACGAAGGTCGTGATGGTGGAAGTACCGAGGCAGGCACCTACCATGGTACCGATGGAGTCTGCGAGCAGTGCGCCCTTGATCTCCGGAAGCTTGCCATCCTTATCGAGCATGTCTGCCTTGGAAGCACAGCCGATCAGGGTTCCGAGTGTATCGAAGATATCGACGAACAGGAAAGCAAACAGTACCGAGAAGAAGTCAAGCGGATGCTCTGCGATGATGGAGAAATCAAACTTGAACAGGGTCGGTGCAATCGATGCCGGCATGGAAACGACACCGGACGGGATCAGGCTGTAGAAGCCGGCATCCGGATTCGGTACGTAGATGCCTGCCAGCTGGCAGAGAATACCGAGGATCCAGGTCACGAAGATACCGATCAGGATGTTACCCTTTACACCCTTGATCACGAGGTAGCCGGTGATGATGATACCGATCAGTGCCAGCAGTACGGTGATACCCTCTGAGTTAAAGGTACCAGCCTTTACAGACTGTGAAAAGCTGAAGATGGTCACAAGTGTGGCAGAATCCACTGCGATGTGGGCGTTCTGAAGACCGATGAAGCAGATGAACAGACCGATACCGACGGAAACACCATACTTCAGTGTCTGCGGAATCGCGTTGAAGATCGCCTCACGAACGTTCGTCAGTGACAGAAGGATGAAGACGAGACCCTCTGCAAATACAGCGGTCAGCGCAACCTCCCAGGAGTAGCCCATGCCCAGAACGACGGTGTACGCGAAGTACGCATTGAGTCCCATACCTGCTGACAGTACAAACGGAAGGTTTGCGAGAAATGCCATGCAGAACGACGCGATCGCCGAAGCCAATGCTGTCGCCGTGAAGATCGCACCGGAGTCCATGCCAGTGGCTCCGAGGATGCTCGGGTTAACGGCCAGAATATAGGCCATGGTCATGAATGTCGTGATACCGGCAATCATCTCGGTACGTACATCCGTACCTTTTTCTTTCAGCTTGAAAAACTTTTCCATACGAAATAGCCTCCTTGTTTTAAACGGCACAGAGCTGATTCTGCGCCATCCACAGGTTACATTTGACCAGTGCTGGTAGTTTGGCAATTAAAACAGCACTCGTCACCCCCTTAAAAAAGAACAGAATCTAGTTTAACACAGTACGACAGAAAAATGTCAGAAATCTGAAAGCGTTTTCGAATTTTCGCTGCTTTTCGTCGATATAACTCAATTTTATGTGTAGCATCACAGAAATATATGAACTATTCATAATCACATTCAGGCCAACGGAGATCCAGCAGCTCTGCACGATGCGCTGAAGCCACACGCTGAACTGTTAAATATCTGTGAAATCAACCAGCGGTTTATTTACAAAGCGGATACAATTCGATAGAATGTGTTTGAAAGCAAGGAAGTCACTACGGTTTTCCTTTGCTCAACGCACTTTGATAAGTGAATATGGGCTAGTACCGGTTTCGACGGGGATGATGCAGCTTTAGAAGCTATCCGAAAGACAGTCGCGTTAAACTTCAAACCTAAATATAAACGCTAACAATAACGAATTAGCATACGCAGCCTAAGTGCTGTGTGGTCAGCCTCGATGCACTCACACATCGAGAATCTGGCCTCATCTATGTGAGAAACGACGTTAAGAGTTTCTCCTCTTAACGGGTGTATCCAGAGAATACCGGCCACCAAAGGACGTGCACATCCTTTGATGGTGGGGAATCTTTAAAGTGTACTACGATAGTAGAAGGAGAGGGAATTCATTTTCGGACACGGGTTCGACTCCCGTCTGGTCCACTTAATAGTGCATATCCGAACTCATCAGAAGGTCAGGATATGCATTTTTATGTTTACATAAAAAGACTCGAGGACACGATTTTTTACGATGCGTGTTTTCGAGTCTTTTTTTGCTTCCTGAATAAAGCATTCATCCACTCCTCTGTCCGTTATCGAAAGATTTTCTAAGGAGCACTGAACTTTATCACGGCACCATGCTATAGCTTCGATGCAAAGTTAATCTGTCTTCTTCTGCTGTCTGCTATAGAAATTTTTGCGGGAACTATACTTCATAGCTATAGTTCCATACCGCGTAGCAAGTTACTTTATCCGCGCACAGCTTATAGAATTCTGATATAGAGCGTGATGATCGCGCGAAGCAAGGAGTACTGTACGCTATGGCTATGAAAAAGACTGCACCTCGTGCAAAGCATAAGAAAAATACTGTATATACGGAGGATCCGATCTATAACAACCGGGATTATCACTTCGACTGGGGCATCTTCGGCCAGACGCTGAAACGGCTTCGCCTCGAAGCGGATCTGACGCAGGATGATCTTTCGGCGATCACCGGTATTCCGAGCGCGATGATCTCGCAGTTTGAAACCGCCTATAAAAGCAGGTTTCAGAACACGCCGAAGCACCCGAATCAGGACCAGCTGGTCTGTCTCCTTCGGGCGCTGAAAGTCGATGCCAACACGCTCTTCGCAGCGAATCTGGCCATGCCGGTCATGTCTGAGCGCGATCGGGCCGTCGAAGTGCTCGTAGAGGGCTTTCGCACCATGCTGAAACGTTCCGAGCTCTATGCGCATTATGACGAAACACCAGGAAAGGATATGACCGAGAAAATCATGAACAGACGGATCTACTTCGAGCCATGGACCGAGACATCCGTCGCAGAAAAGAAACCGAAGAACTGACTATACAAGAGACCGAACGAAACCTCGTCCGGTCTTTTCATATACTGCTGATTATTTTTTCAGGTACTGTCGGATGTAGTGACCCGTGTAGGATTCCTTCACCTTCGAAACCTCTTCCGGTGTACCCTCTGCGATCACTGTACCGCCACGGTCACCGCCTTCCGGACCGATATCGATGATATAGTCCGCACACTTGATGACATCGAGGTTATGCTCGATGACGATGACGGTGTTCCCGTTTTCCGCGAGACGGTCGAGCATGACGACGAGCTTATGCACATCCGCGAAGTGCAGTCCGGTGGTCGGCTCATCCAGCACATAGATGGTCTTTCCGGTCGGACGACGGCTGAGCTCAGTCGCGAGCTTGATTCGCTGTGCCTCACCACCGGAAAGCTCAGTGCTCGGCTGCCCCAGCTTCACATAGCCGAGGCCGACATCATAGAGGGTCTGAATCTTTCGAGTGATGCTCGGCACATTCTTAAAGAAGTCCAGGGCCTCCTCGACGGTCATCTCGAGAATATCATAGATGTTCTTCCCCTTATACTTCACCTCCAGGGTTTCACGGTTGAAACGCTTTCCGTTACATACCTCACACGGCACATAAACATCTGGCAGGAAGTTCATCTCGATCTTCACGATACCATCACCCTGGCAGGCCTCGCAGCGTCCACCGCGTACGTTAAAGGAGAAGCGGCCCTTACTGTAGCCACGTGCCTTCGCATCCGGTGTACCCGCAAAGAGGTCCCGGATCATATCGAAGACGCCGGTATAGGTCGCCGGATTCGAGCGCGGTGTACGTCCGATCGGCGACTGATCGATCGCGATGATCTTATCTAGCTGCTCCACGCCCTCGATGGACTTATAGCGGCCCGGAATCGTCCGCGCACGATTCAGCTTCTTCGCCAGGGTCTTATAAAGGATCTCATTCACGAGCGAGGACTTGCCGGAACCGGATACACCGGTTACACAGGTGAAGACACCGAGCGGGAAGCGGACATCGATGTTTTTCAGATTATGCTCGCTGGCGCCCTTCACGGTAATCCAGCCGTTCGGCTTCCGGCGCGTCTTCGGCACCTCGATCTTCAGCTTACCGCTGAGGTACTGTCCGGTGATACTGCGCGGATTCTGCATGATCTCCTCCGCCGTACCGGTCGCGACGACCTCACCACCCTCCGAACCGGCGCCCGGTCCGATGTCGACGATGTAGTCGGCGGCACGCATGGTATCCTCATCATGCTCGACGACGATCACGGTATTCCCGAGGTCACGAAGGTGCTTCAGCGTCGCGATCAGACGATCGTTATCCCGCTGATGCAGGCCGATACTCGGCTCATCGAGGATGTAGGCGACCCCGACGAGACCGGAGCCGATCTGTGTCGCGAGGCGGATACGCTGGGCCTCACCACCGGAAAGTGTCCCGGCGGCCCGGCTCAGGGTCAGGTAATCGAGGCCGACATCCAGCATGAACCTGATCCGGCTTCGGATCTCCTTCACGACCTCATCCGCGATCTGATGCTGCATCGGGGTCAGCCGGATCGCTTCGATCCAGTGATAGAAGTGCTCGATGGAGAGCTCCGTCGCCTGGTAGATATTGAGATCAGCGATCGTTACGGCGAGACTCGAGGCCTTCAGACGTGCGCCATGGCAGAGTGCACATGGGGTGATCCGCATGTACTGCTCATAGTCCGCACGCATACGCTCGGAAAAGCACTCACGGTAACGGCGGTTTACATTGGCCAGCAGGCCCTCGAAGGCCACCTGATGCACATTACCCTTTCCAAACTGGGACTCATAGTGCACCGTCACCTTCTCGCCCTTCGTGCCATCCAGGATAATCGAGCGGATCTCCGGCGGATAGTCCTGAAATGGCGTGTCGAGGCTGAAATGATAGGCCTCACTAAGCGCCACCAGCATCGCATGCGTGAAGCTGCCCTCATCCTTCGAGTTCATCCAGCCCGGAACGGTGATCGCTCCTTCGTTCAGACTCAGGCTCTCGTCCGGAATCATCAGCGCCAGATCAAACTCCATCTTATAGCCGATACCGCTGCACTCCGGGCAGGCACCGAAGGGGTTGTTAAAGGAGAAGCTGCGCGGCTCGATCTCGTCGATGGAAACGCCGCAGTCCGGGCAGGCGAAGCTCGTCGAGAAGTTCACCGGCTCACCGCCGATCACGTCGACGGTCATCTGACCGCCGGTCAGGCCCATGACCTGTTCGATCGACTCGGTGAGACGCGCCTCGATGCCCTCGCGTATCACGAGACGATCGACCACGATCTCGATGGTATGGCGGATGTTCTTATCGAGGCGGATGTCCTCCGAAAGCTCATACATGTTTCCGTCCACACGTACACGTACATAGCCGGAGCGGCGGGCCGAGTCGAGCACCTTCTCGTGCATGCCCTTCTTGCCGCGGACGATCGGTGCCAGCAGCTGGATCCGGGTGCCCTCCGGCATCAGAAGCAGCTGATCCACGATCTCATCGACCGTCTGGCGCTTGATCTCGCGGCCGCACTTCGGACAGTGTGGCGTGCCGACGCGTGCGTACAGAAGACGCATATAATCATAAATCTCTGTGACGGTACCGACCGTCGAACGCGGATTCCGGTTCGTCGACTTCTGATCGATCGAAATCGCCGGGCTGAGGCCCTCGATGAGGTCCACCGCCGGCTTCTCCATCTGCCCCAGAAACTGACGCGCATAGGATGACAGGGACTGCATATAACGACGCTGTCCCTCTGCATAGATCGTATCAAAGGCGAGGGAGGACTTTCCGGAGCCGGAGAGGCCGGTCATCACGACCAGCTCATCGCGCGGGATATCCACATCCACATGCTTCAGATTGTGCTCACTGGCACCTCGAATTTTTATATAGTTCTTACCCATAAGAAATATCCTCAAAAATAATCCGGCAAACAAACGTTTGTCGGATTATTTTACCACGCTTTAAAATAATATTCAAGAGTTCCGAAGAAACAGCTGGATCCGCTCGGTAATGAGTCCGGCCACGAGTCCGATCAGCGCACCGGCGATCACCCCGGCCACCATCAGTACCGGCAGATAGTAAAACAGCACCTGACTGTGCAGCAGCGCCACAGCCGCCAGCAGCTGTCCGACGTTATGCATCACACCGCCACTGACGCTCACGACGGTACGGTGAAAGCCACCTGCCTTCCGCATCAGAAGCATTGTCCCAAAACTCAGTGCAAAGCCGGAGATCGAGTACGCGAGTGTCATCGTGTTTCCGAACATGAAGCTGACGAGGAGGATGCGGAGGAAGCTGATCACAAGCGTCGGCAGCGCACCGATCGAGTAGAGGCCGATCACCGTCACGATGTTCGGGAGGCCAAGCTTCACGCCCGGCACGCCGATGTTGATCGGGATCATGGCCTCAACGTAGCTCAGCACCATCGCAAGCGCCAGCAGCATCCCATATAAACTTGTTTTTCGTGCATTCATAAATCACCCTTTTCGCATGTTTTCGGGGCGAATCCCCACGCTCATGCCGCCGATTATAACGGAGATCTCGCCAAAAGAAAAGACGGCACCCAAATGGATACCGTCATTGCTTCTTTTAGTTCAAAATACTATTCTTGTAACGATATATGCTTACAATGAAGGTACTTGGAAAAAAATTAAAGCTTTACTACGTTGACTGCCTGAGGTCCCTTAGCGCCGTCCTGAACGTCGAACTCTACCTTCTGGCCCTCATCGAGAGACTTGAAACCGTCTCCAGCGAGTCCTGAATAGTGAACGAAAACGTCCTTGCCATTCTCATCAGAGATGAAGCCGTAGCCCTTCTGATTGTTGAACCACTTAACTGTACCCTTCATTGTGTCTACCTCCATAAAATCTGCAGCCTTATCGCTGCACGAATTTCATCTTAGCATAATCAAAATTCTGCGTCAATCGAATGTTCACGCGTCTCGATCTGCGTTTTCGGACATAGCCTTCGGGTCAGAAACACAGCGTCCACAGGCCGTCGCCAATGTCTCCATCAGCGTGCCTGCCCAGGCAGGGATCAGTTCGCGGAAGCAAATGCCTTCAGCTCGTTCTCCTGATCGATGCGCATGTGGCACTTCTTATACTTCTTGCCGGATCCGCATGGGCAGAGGTCGTTCGGGTAGATTTTCTTGCCTTCACGACGGATGGTGTTGGATGCCTTCTGCTTGCGGTAGAGCTCGTGACGCTTCTCCTCGGAAAGGATCGCATCCCACTCAGGAAGACCGTAGAGCCAGCTTGCCTTCGCCTCGACCATGTTGTAGTACAGGGTCTCCGGATCGATCTCGATCTTCACCTGTGTATCCTCATCCATGGTGTCGATCGGGTTGTGATAGCCCTTTAAGGAATCATCGATACCATCGAGTACACCTGTGAAGTGGAAAACGTCGATGCCGAAGTGCTCCGCGAGCTCCTTGACCGTGCCCTCATATACGTGGCTCGGATCCTTCAGAACCTCCTCATAGAAGCCCTTCTCCAGAGCGAAATACTCCTGCCAGAGTGTCTCCTGCTCGGCCTTGGAAAGACCATCGCCGTATGCCTTCGTTCTCCAGTTTTCAAGTAATGTTGCCATAAATTCTCCTCACCCATCACGGGTTCTTTCTATATAAATTCATCTGTGGCCGTCTTCCCGCAGGATACACAGGCACACAAAAAGGTCCGTGGACCACACAGAACTTTATAGTACCACGGACCTCTGGAAATATCAATTTTTTATGCTCTAATTATCTGAGATCCGGAGTATAGATGGTATCCATATCATCGAACTCCTGGTTCTCGCCGCCCATCGCCCAGATGAAGGTATAGTTGTGTGTACCTGCAGCGCTGTGGATAGACCATGACGGAGAAATCACAGCATCATAGTTATGCATCACGATGTGTCTGGTCTCGGTCGGCTCACCCATCAGATGGAATACGACCTGGTCCTCCGGCACCTCGAAGTAGGTATAGATCTCCATACGACGCTCATGTGTATGTGACGGCATCGTGTTCCATACAGAACCCGGCTGAAGCTCGGTCATACCCATGCTGAGCTGTGCGGTCTTGAGGACATCCGGGTGGATGAACTGGTTGATTACACGAGCATTGGCCAGCTCAGGCTCGCCACATGGACGATGATTTGCCTCGGCCATGGTGATCAGCTTCGTCTCATAGCTTACGTGTGCCGGTGCGGAAACCATGTAGAACTTCGCCGGCTTCTCTGCGTCGTCAGAGGAGAAGAGCACTTCCTTCGCACCCTTCGTGATGTAGAGGCAGTCCTTGTAGCCGAGCTTGTACTCTGTACCATCAACGACGATCTTACCAGCGCCATCGCCGATGTTGAAGATACCGATCTCGCGGCGCTCGAGGATGTAGTGTGTACCGAAGTTTGCCCAGCAGTCGATGCCCTTATCGAGGGAAACGACCTCGTGTACCGGCATACATCCGAAGGTCACCATACGGTCAACGTGTGAGTATACCGCAACGACCTCATCCGGCTTGTAAAGACCGGTGATCAGGAACTCATCCCGAAGCTCCTGTGTTGTGTACCGCTTCACATCTCTCTGGTTTGCACTGTAACGAATATCCATAAAAACCTCCTGTATCTGGCTGTGCGCCACGTGTTTTGTATCTGTTTCAAGCATCTCTAGTATACTCTAGTTAACCGGTTTTGCAAACGGTTTTTCGACAGTTCAGCGAATTACCTCAGAAGACCTGCAACAGAAGCACAGTACTCCGAGACCGGTTCAATCTAAGCCGGGGACCCTAAGCGGCACTAGGCCCTCTGCAATCGCTGAGTTTTCTTTATGAAAACTCAGCGTTGCCTAAGGGGACCCGACTTGATTTCACACGTTCTCTACGTATGGCTTCTGTTGCAGGTCTTCCGAGGCACCTAAGCGGCACTGTCAGCTGATTATGACTATTTTTCAAATCGAGTAAGCTCGTCTCCGGAAATGTAATCGGCAGCGTCTGTCGGGAGGCCCTTCTTCCGAAGCAGGTGGCTGCTCACGCGCTGTACGAAATTGAGGATGACGGCCCAGATCGGGACCGCGACGATCATTCCGACGAAGCCGAAGAGGCCGCCGAACAGGAGGATCGAGAACAGTACCCAGAAGCTGCTGAGACCGGTCGAGTCGCCGAGGATGCGCGGGCCGAGGATATTGCCGTCGAACTGCTGCAGAACCAGGACGAAGATGAGAAAGTATACACTCTGCATCGGGCTCGTCAGCAGAATCAGGATGAAGGATGGGATCGCACCGATGAACGGACCGAAGAACGGAATCACGTTCGTTACGCCGACGATGACGGAAACGAGCATCGTGTACGGCATCTTCATAAAGCTCAGGCAGAAGAAGCAGAGCCAGCCGATGATGAGGGAGTCGATGATCTTACCGACGATGAATCCGCCGAAGACCCGGTTGATGTAGGCGAACTCCTGCACCACAAGCTCAGCCCACTTCTTCGGAAGCAGCGCGAAGGTCAGCTTCCTGGATTCTCCCAGCATGGACTCCTTGATGTTCAGAAGGTAGATCATCACGATGAGGCCGATAAAGATATTCTTAAACCAGTTGACCACCGACCAGATACCGATACCGAGCGACGCCACGATGCTCTGCATGTTCGGCATCAGATGATTCTGCAGGAAATTCATGATGTACTCATACGCGATGTTGTAGTACTGCTGCACGGCTTCCCGTACCTCCGGATAGTCCTGAAGATAGTTCATGATGTTCCGGTAGGTCTGCGACAGATCCTGCGGCAGCGTCGCGATCAGATTCGCGATGGAGCTGTAGAGCTGCGGGATGATCATCGACACGAGGCCGACAGCCAGTACCAGTACGGTCAGAAGCGCCACCAGGGTGCCTGCCGCACGTGCGATCATGCGAGGTGCAGCACTCGTGGCCGGCTTCGCCGCCGTTTCTCTGCCTGGCGCAGCTGCAGTATCCGAAGCTGCCGCTGTGGGGGTTGATCCGGCTTTCTCCGGATCCGCCGGTTCGCTCGTGTCCGTCGGTGCTTCTGCTGACGACGAAGCCGAAGCTGCCTTCAGTGACGGGGCTGCAGCTTTTCGTCCTCCCAGCAGATTGTAGACGAAGTGATAGACATGATTATAGATCGGTGCGGTAATGTATGCGATCACCGCACCATAAATGATCGGTGCCAGAATCGACACCAGCGTGC
The DNA here is from genome assembly GCA_004554245.1 of Oribacterium sp. Taxonomy (GTDB): domain Bacteria; phylum Bacillota; class Clostridia; order Lachnospirales; family Lachnospiraceae; genus Oribacterium. The sequence goes on from SFND01000032.1 coordinate 21,369, forward strand.
CGCCAAACGCACGGATCTTTCCGAAATTTATCAGAATCGTCGCCACGAGTACGCTCGCCGCGATCACCAGAAAGGCGGTGATGCCCCAACGAATCTGCTGCTCCCACTGTTCTCTCTTCAACGGACTGCACTCCTAAAATAGATTAAAACAAATGAAATCAATACTACACATCTATGATACACAAAAGGCTATGTAAATGCGATGGTTTCACAGAAATTTCACGGGAGGCAAAACGGGTCAAGTAGCTTTGCCAACGCAAAGCTCTGAATACGCTCGCCGCTAAGGCCTCCTAAGGAAACCTTAGGAGCTTTGTCTCGCCGCCCGGGGCATCCATGCGCCGCTCCGCGCTACGCTCGGCCCTCTCATGGATATGTACAAAAAACCGACAGGCATGTTGCCTGTCGGTCCAAATCATAAGATTTTCGGAGTAACACCAGAACGCCGTACTACACGCTTGACTCCTAGCTCTCTTGCTAGGTGGGAAACCTCACGTATGCCACTATAGTCCTCGGCCCGAAGGGAGGCGTTATATTATGCATACAGATATCGGAGCCCCGTAGGTCGTATTTGTAGGTTCAATATGTGCAGCCTCGTACGTCCCAGCTCTTTACTTCTATCGGAATTATAGCAAAGCAAAAAACTTCAATCAAGTATCGATTTACTTCCAGTCATAAATCAGCAGCAGTGTGCCGTCTTTCACCGAGATCTCCGCCTCTGTACCGACGAATTCGTTGCTGAGTCCGGTCGGCATCATGTTACTGAGGGTCACATCCGTAACGATGTACTTAAAACCACGCTCGGTGACACCGTGGCACTCGTCGCTCAGCGAGAGCGCCGAGAAGTAACCCTGCATTTCCTTCGGGAAACACACGCTTTCGTTCCGAATCGCACGCACCAGCTGATGCTCAGCATAGAGATAGCCATGCATCCCCTGCTGCGCGATGAAGCCGAGGATCTGCAGATTTGCGATGGAGTGATCGATCCGCTTCCCCGTGCCGCCGATGAGATGGAAGGAACGAAAGCCTCGCTCCATGCCGATCCGTACACAGGCCAGCATGTCCGGGTCGTTTTTGATCGGATCGATGACCCGTGTCTCGACGCCGTCCAGCTCGATGCGCTGCAGATGGTGGATATACTCGGCCTTCTCCGCATCCGCGAAGATATCGAGGTCCTTCACCGGTCCGGTGACGCCCTTCACGCCCTCCACCTCCATCGAGTCGAAATCGCCCACCACGAGGTCCGGGACGATGCCTACGGCCTTCAGATTCTCATACCCCGCATCGGCTGCGATCACGTAGTCCTCTTCCGCCGGCTGAAACGGCATCCCGAAGAAATCGCCAGCCCCCACGATGATGCAGCGACCTTTATTCTCGCCAGCATCGATCCTTCCATCATATCCACTTGTCTGCTTTTCTTCTGTCACTCTGTTATCCTCGATTCTCAGCTTCTGTCCGCCTGCTGCTCGTTTTCCAGCTTCTTCAGCTTCTGCTCCCGGAGCGCTGCGAAGAAATCACTCATGAGGGCAGCACAGGCATCCTTCTCTACATCCGTCCGGACCTCACAGCGGTGATTGAAGCGCTTCTCATGCAGCATGTCCAGTACGGAACCGCAGCAGCCCGCCTTCGGGTTCATGGATCCGATCACGACGCGCGGAACACGGGCCTGCACGATCGCCCCGGCGCACATCGGGCAGGGTTCGAGGGTCACATACATCGTACAGTCCTCGACCCGCCAGTCCTCGAGTGCTCTGCACGCCTGCCGGATGGCGATCACCTCCGCATGCATCAGTGCACTCCGATCCTTGTTTCGCCGGTTATAGCCGCGCCCCAGGATGGTGCCCGGCTCGATGCCGAGGGCGGCCGCATGCTGGTCCGCCTTGCTCGCGGGATTCGTCCCATCATAAACGATGATGCACCCAATGGGTACATCATCGTGCTTCAGCGCCTTCCGGGCTTCCCGGATCGCCAGATTCATATAGTATTCATCGCGCTCCGGACCTGCTGCCGGAATCTTCACTGTTTTCATTCTTTTTCTGATCCTTCCAGATATCTGTTCGACTGAAGCTCACCGTCATAGATTTTCCTGTCCACGTCGTGCCCGTCTCACGCCTTCTGCTGATCTCTCTTGATCAGAATCCGAATCGCCTCGATCGCCGTGCGGATCGCCTTATCGGTGTCATGCTCGATCTCGTTACTGAGTCCCTTCTTCGCGCGCTCCTGGTTCGACATGATGAAGAGCACCGCACCTGCACGCACGTGCAGATAGGAAGCCACGGTAAAGAGTGCCGCTGACTCCATCTCGGACGCCTTGCAGCCGAGCTTCAGCCAGGCCTGCCACTTATTGAGGAGCTCATAGCTCACCGGCAGGTCCTCCGGCTTATGCTGCCCATAAAAGGCATCCTTACACTCGACCACGCCCACATGATGACGCAGTCCGAGATTTCCGGCTGCCTGGTACAGCGCCATCTCGACCTCGAAATCGGATACCGCCGGCCACTCGATCGGCGCATACTCCTTCGAGGTGCCCTCCATACGGACCGCACCACTCGCGATCACGACATCGCCGGACTGCACATCGAGGTCCATACCGCCCGCTGTACCGACACGGATGAAGGTGTCCGCCCCGCACATATGCAGCTCCTCGACCGCAATCGACGCCGACGGCCCGCCGATACCGGTGGAGGTCACGGAAACCGGAACGCCGTCCAGCGTACCCGTATAGGTCACATACTCCCGATGATCCGCTACAAATACCGGATCATCGAAATACTTCGCGATCTTCTCACAGCGCTTCGGGTCGCCCGGCAGGATCACGTACCGTCCGACCTGCCCCGGTGCCACACCGATGTGATACATCGTCTTATCTTCTGAATAATTAATCATATTTCTATCCTCTACGATCCTGGGCCGATGCTGACCGCTCTACGTCGGACCCACCCACCCGGGATCCTTCACCACAGATTCCTGTGTAAAAACCGATTTCCGGGCATACACCCGGAAATCTTCCTTCACGATTCTGATGATGCTCAGGCGAGCTCCAGTGCCACACGCATCATCTGGTCAAAGCCGACCTGTCGCTCATCCGGGCTCAGGGACTCGCCGCGAAGCAGCTGATCGGAAACGGTCAGCAGGCAGAGTGCATGCTTATGTGCATACGCTGCGTTCATATAGAGTGCGGCGGCCTCCATCTCGGCGGCCATGATGCCCATACGTGCCCAGCGCTGATTCACATCCGGACGGGCATCGTAGAAGATATCCGAAGAGAGGATGTTCCCGACCTTGACATTGATCTCGAGCTTCTCTGCCGCTTCCACTGCCTTCTTGAGGAGGCCGTAATCTGCGATCGCAGAGAAGGTGCCCGGAAGCTCGAACTGCTTTCCATAGTTCGAATCCGTGCAGGCGCCCATGCCGATGATAACATCCTTCAGATTGACCTCTGGCTGGATGGCACCCGCGGAGCCGATACGGATGATGTTATCGACGTCGTAGGTATGAAACAGCTCGTAGGAGTAGATACCGATGGACGGCATGCCCATGCCACTGCCCATCACCGTGATCTTCTTACCCTTGTAAGTTCCGGTGAAGCCCAGCATGTTTCGAACGGTGTTGAAGCAGACCGGATTCTCGAGATAGGTTTCTGCGATAAACTTCGCGCGGAGCGGATCGCCCGGCATCAGAACGGTTTTCGCGATATCGCCAAGCGCTGCTTTGTTGTGAGGTGTAGACATAGTGATTCTCCTTTCGATTTTGTTCAAAGTATTCACTCATCAGATTTTCAGATCCGATTTCGATGATGTTCAAAATATTAGTTTGTCAGGTTTTCAGGTCCGAAGCTCTCTGGAAGCAACTGCTCGAGCGTGTAGCTTCGGTAGTCCTCCGTCGACTTCGCGAGGATGATCTCGAAGCTCTTTGGATCACAGAACTCACGCAGTGCCTGCCGACAGATGCCACACGGAGCGCAGAACTGAAGCTCACCCTCCTCCGGTCCTCCGGTGATGACGATGCGGTCAAACTCCTTCACGCCCTCGCTGACGGCATGAAAGAGCGCCGTACGCTCGGCACAGTTCGATACGCCATAGCTCGCGTTTTCGATGTTGCAGCCACCGTATACCTTTCCGTTTTTTGCGAGGAGCGCAACGCCCACATGGAAATGGGAGTACGGAACATAGCTGTAGTTCCGCATATCCAGCGCCTTCTCGATCAGGCTTTTCAAATCTGTATTTTCTATATTCATGTACTATCCTTTCAAAATCCGCAGGTCGCGAAAACATGTCCTGCTTTGTTGCTTCATTATACCATATTCTTCCCATATATCCGATAGACAGAAAAAAACATCTGTCCGAAAATTCAGGCAATAAAAAATGACGTTTTCCGAAAAGCCTCAAAAAACGTCATGTACGCTCGTGCGGCTCACGGGACTTGAACCCGCACATCAGAGATACAGGAACCTAAATCCTGCGCGTCTGCCAATTCCGCCAAAGCCGCATCTCAACTCATTGCATTATAAAGTATGGATAAGCGAAATGCAAGAAGGGAAGCGCTGATTGATCGCGGCCAGCATTGGCCCAGGGCCTTTTGTTATGCCAAATCCAAGGTTGTATATCCTCGTTCTCTCGCCTGAACTTTTGTCGGAAAAACCGATAGAAGTCTGTATCTGAAATCGCTCACTTTCTTGTCGTACCGATATAATTAACCCCTTCACCATCCAGGGCATCCGTGCCAATGAATTCCTTTTCTAACATGTCCTCCTGCACAAGTGTCTGAAGTTTCCCAGTGTCTTCTTCCACCAGCATTCTACTGACTGCTTCACTCTAACAACTCGCATTTTTTGCGTGTTGTTATTTTATCACTCAACACGCGTATAGAGCCTCACCAGGCCATTTTCTTTCGTGACTTTAAGCACTGCCTGATCACCATATTTCAGAGTACAGATATAATCCGCCCAGCACCATCACCAGTACCAGTACAATGCTGTGAACGCGGCTCACCATCTTCCAGGCATTTTCTTCTTCAACACGTAACTCGCCGTTCTCTGAATCTTTGTCTTCGATATACGTCCGCTTGTTTGATAAAACATACCAGCCGAACCAGATGGCGTATATAGCCGCAAGCGTTAAAAGAGTGATCAAGACCGCACGAAGATCATCCGTCAACGGGCAAAACATTGACAGAAGCGCGGCAGGTAAAAGCAGCGCAATCGGTACATCCGAGGCCACATAGGCGAATCTTCCAAACAGCTTACGATACAGCCGCTTTGTCCGCCGTTGCTCACGGCTCTTCCTCTTCGTAGGCTGCCGGTGAAAAGGCGACATATAATCCTCTTACGGATATGTACCCAATCACGATGATTATCGGCAGATTCGAGAGATCTCTGAAATAAATCAGCTTCATCGCGACAAAAGCACATCCCAGTAACGATTCCAATGCTGTCTTCGGACTAATCAGTTTCATAACCGCCACCTCCATGAAGTCATCATGCATATTCGGAAGCCATCAGCTTCCATTTCGTGATTGTGTCTCCGCAGATTCCGATTTGTCTTCCTGATTTTCTATATTTTCTATCTCAATTCTACCATCTCGAAATCAAACACAAAATATGGGAATCCGGTCGGTTTTCGTCCTATTTTATTAAGTTTTACTTTTAACATGACGGGAACTTGCCAAATGTGTTTCATCGGATGAACGCCACATCCTATCACACAGTGAATAACCATAAAAATAGAGAGCAGGAAATCAAATCCTGCTCTTTCTCTTTGCAAATGTCTGAAAATCACCAGGGGTTTTGTACGTTTTTGGAGCGATTTTCGAAGTGGTTGCGAGGGGGGCGTACGTTTTAGAAATATCAGGTACATCCAGAAGTCATCCGCTCCCCCATAATCGTTATAAATTCAGCAAATTCATCACAAGCTTCACCATTACATCTTTCTCTTCCGGACTCGATTCAGCAATCATCAAGGTGATGGCTACCAGAGTCCCATCGCTTATGCGCTTAACTCCATTTTGAAATAAGGCATTGTTTTTATCCAGAAATTCCAGGAAGAGAGATGCCTCCGAACCACATCCGGAATCCGTGTCCTGATGAAAAACCAAAAGATACAATGTCATTTCTT
>SFND01000004.1 GCA_004554245.1 Oribacterium sp.
GAATCCCATTCGACCGGCTGGAATCCTACCTGAAGAAAGATTTTTCTGATAGAGAAGACGATGATTACGGGGATGGTATCAGCAAATTAACGCCACTAAGTCTCGCCGTTCCGATATTTAATCTGTGGGAAGGTCTGCTGGATACACGCGTCAAGATGCCGACCGGACAATATGGCCTGTTTGAATTGATTGAAGATTACGGCGTACGAATGTTATCGTATGGCAATGCAGCTGGCGGTAAGTTCTTTGGCCCTTACCGATCGTTTCTCGTGAAGGTCAATGAGAATACAGAATTCTTCTCCATCGGCGTTACAACATATTGTAAAAGCACGAGTCCGGATAAGGTAAAAACCTGCATCGTGGTTGCTCATGATGATGAAAAAGAGGCACATCATGCGTTACAGTTAGTTGTCGAGGATAATGTGGCCATCACTGGTGATAAAGTGAGTTTTTATCATAGTGGGAAAATTGCGGTCGGAAGACAGGGCAGTGGTAAAATTGATGAACTCAGGATGTTTGTCGAAGATCGGTATCCGCGAATCATCAGTGGAAAACGATTCTTTCTCGGCAGTATCGTACATGATCGGCTATGGCGTCTGGATGATCCAGATGTCATTGGGCTTATAGAGAATTTGATTTCATATTCAATCGTTCGTGATGAATATAGAGAATATGTGAAGGCGAAGCGTCATTAAATCAGGTGGCTTAATGACCGAAAGATAGGAAGTTTTTTGACAGTTGGCTCCCATAGCGGTCAGCGATTGTCCACTACGGGTCAAATATTGATTTTGCATTGCTTTTGTCTGTACAAATGTATATGATATAGTTAGAAAAAACTCGAAAGGAGTGTTTACTATGGCAACAAAATCAGCAAATTTATACGCACGCATTGAGCCTGATGTAAAAGAACAGGCAGAAGGAATCTTAGCAGCATTAGGAATTCCTGCATCCAATGCAATAAATATGTTTTACAAACAAATTATTCTTCAAAGAGGACTTCCTTTTGAAGTGAAAATGCCATCCGCTCGTCCTGTAGATGTTAGTGCATTATCAGAAGCACAGATGAATACAGAACTTGAGAAAGGATATGCGGATATGCAGGCAGGTCGTACTAGATCAGCAAAATCTGTTTTTGCTGATATTCGCAAAGATTATGATTTATGATATCGTGATTTCAGATCAGGCCGAGACAGACCTTCGTGAAATCTTCGAATACATTGCTTTTGAACTGCAGGCACAGATGGCAGAATTGTTTCAATCATCTCGAACCAATATCGTGGAACATATACGAAATATCTATGAAGAAGGCGAGTTAGATGAAGATTTAACCTGTCGGAATTTCCGACAGGTTCGAACAGTATAATGAAAAAGAACAGATTTTGGAAGGAGTTTCAGCACACATGATAGAATCTGCCTATGGCGGATTAATGAATTGATTGCATGGGTAGAAGAAGCTACGGCACTTTTGCGACCATCAACTTACTCCTCATCGGAGCAGGTTGATGGTCGTTTGCTTTTGCATTTTCTGCGCCTGAAGATCCCAAGGATCAGAATGATACTTTGACGGATACCAGAAGTGGTTGATTCAAATGCTGTACTCGCTCATTTATGCCCACGCATCCTCCGCCTTCGGGATCCGGATGCCGGTCAGCAGCTGCTGCTCCCACAGGAACCACTCGCCGGTCGACGGCTTGTTCCGGAGTTTTAGCGGTCTCGGGCTGTCGGCACCACTGCAGGCCACATAGAGCGTAAGATAGCCATCCTCGCTCCGGCTGTTTGCATTCTCCGATACCGAAACACGATACGGAAGTGCCGGCGTGTAGTTATTCTCTGGTGTCGAACCGACAAAATAGGATCGCATCAGATAGGTCTTTCCGCGGAAACGATCCTTGATAAACTGCTTATCCATACCATTTAATGGTCGCGGTCCGCGCAGAAAATCCAGCATCTTTTCGGTCTCTGCCGGATTCTCAGGATAGAGGGCCAGCACAGCGACCGTGAGTGCGGCTACTTCCTCCGGATTCTTCAGTGTTGCCTGTGGCATCGCCTTACATTCTCCCAGTGTCTTCGGAAGGCGGTCCATCGTAATCACGCTCATATCGTACCTCCTTTTCGTTATGTACGGGAACCTTCATCTCGTCCCATACTTACATATCTGCACGAATCATCACAAAAGAGTTTACCTTATAGTTATAGTTTACCATGGCAGGGCCCGGATATTTTCTTTTATTTTTATATACGCATATTTTCGATAAAAAAGCGAAGCCAATGTTTCAGATTCGGCAACATTGGCTTCGCTCTTCTCTTTATCCTCGGAAAATGTCTTGTGATGGAATGTGTTTTCTGCTCAGCTATCAGAGGAAACATCCAGGATGACGGCCTGATAGCCTTCCAGCGTGATGGTATCGCCTTCGGTCTTCAGTTGAGGCAGGTTGTTCAGTACGACCTTTCGAATCTTCGACGAGAGGGTCAGAGTCTGGGGCTCGGTTTTGTAGTTTCCGATGACGAGCAGGGTCTGCGCAGCGCTCGTTCGGTAGTAGGCCATGACGCGGTCCTGGTCCTCGAAGACTGGAACCAGATCACCGTAAACGACCGTCTCGGCATAGCGAGGGTCCTTCCGGAGCGCCAGCAGACGACGGTAGTACTGGTAAACGGAATCCGGGTCGTTTTTCTGACTGGCCAGGTTGATTCGCGTGTAATTACGGTTTACAGGCAGCCACGGGGTGCCATCCGTGAATCCAGCATTGGCCGAAGCGTCCCACTGGAATGGTGTCCGGGCGTTATCACGGCTCAGACGGTTGACGGCCTTCAGTGCGGCGTCCGGTGTCAGTCCGGCCTTCCGTGCGACCTGGTATTCATCGAGCGTTGAAATATCGTTTACCTCGCGGATCGACTGGAATTCTACATTTTCCATACCGATTTCCTGACCCTGATAGATAAATGGAAGGCCACGAAGCATGATATTCATGGTGGCCAGCAGCTTCTTCGCAGGGATACTGCATTCACCTTCTGGGATATAGCGGGACACGCCGCGCGGTTCATCGTGATTTTCGATGATATTGGACAGCATACCGATGTCACCGACCTTCTTCTGACTGGCGAAGCAGCAGCTTCGGTAGTCGTTTGGTGTGATCGGCGTCTGGTCGTACCAGCCGTTCCCACTGCCACCGAAGATGGTCTCGTTAAAATCAAACATCGAGGAGAAGTAGCCGTGGTCACCGATGAAATCCGGAAGCTCTTCCGGCTTCTCGTTGAAGACTTCACCGACGGTAAAGGCGCCGTGTGGAAGGAAGCAGCGGTCACGCATCTCACTCAGGAAGGCACCGATGCCGTCGGCGTGCTTCAGCACCTCGCCCGCACTGCACAGGCCATCCGCGCGGTCTGCTGGATAATCCTGCCACGGAATCGGCTTCTTGATGTTGATGATCGCATCGATGCGGAAGCCGGCGAGCCCCTTATCGAGCCACCAGTTGATCATCGTATAGATTTCCTCACGCAGCTTCGGGTTTTCCCAGTTGAGATCCGGCTGCTTCTTATGGAACATGTGCAGGTAACACTTGTCCTGATGCCCCGGAAGCGGTTCCCAGACACTGCCACCGAAGTAGGAGCGCCAGTTGCACGGCCGCTTTCCATCTGGACAGTCTTCGATGTAGAAGTACTTTCCGTATTCACCTTCCGGATCCTCGCAGGCTTTCCGGAACCACGCGTGCTCATCCGAGCAGTGGTTGACGACGAGATCCATCAGGATGTACATATCGCGTTTTTTCGCTTCCGCGATCAGCCGATCCATGTCCTCCATCGTTCCGAAGCGAGGGTCAATGTTGTAGTAATCTGAGATATCATAGCCCTGATCGGCGAGCGGAGAGCAGTAGATCGGTGAGAGCCAGAGGATGTCGATGCCGAGATCCTTCAGATAATCGAGCTTATCGATGATGCCCGGAAGATCGCCGATGCCGTCTCCGTTCGTATCACAGAAGCTTTTCGGATAGATCTGATAAGCTGTTTTCGTGTGCCACCATTGTTTCTCCATAGTAAGTACCTTCCCCTCGAAAAATATATACTGTAGATTACATCAGTCGGACGCAAAAGAAAAGAATTTATGGGGGCAGACCCTCTTACGACGCTTTCATAATTTCGTAAGGATTTCTTAATGGGGTCAGACCCCCTTACGAAATTCTTAAGGCCGTCGATGAAACGAGAATATAAAAAGTGCTCAAAACAGAAGATGGAGTTTTGGATATTATTTTGTGCTTTGTAAAATGCACATAAAATAGTTGACCGGATAACCACAAAAATGTGATGGGAAGCATGCTGGATAAGTTGACATTATTTGTATAAGTTGTATAATAACGATACTGGACGAAAGTGTGTATTTTCGTCGAAACGAATTTTTTTCTATACCATAGGGAGGCATAATGAAAAAACGTATTTTATCACTCGTCGTAGCAGGCGCGATGGCCATGTCACTCGCAGCATGTGGAGGCAGCGGCACACCGGCAGCAACTCAGGCAGCAAGTCAGGCAGCAACCCAGGCAGCAGCTGAGTCAAAGGCGGAGGACAACAAGGGCGGCGCAGATCCGGCACAGGTTGAGCTGAACCTGATCATCGCATCGAACCAGACCTCTGAGGAGAACCCATACTCCATCGGTATGGACGCATTCAAGGATGCACTGGAGGAGGTTTCTGGTGGAAAGGCGACCGCAACCGTTCATAAGGGAACCCTCGGCGAGAACGAGAACGAGCTCGTAGAGAAGCTTTCCATGGGTGCAGCAGATCTCGTTGTTGCATCTCCGGGATTCATGACATCCATCGGTGTACCAGAGGTAGATTTCTTCTCCCTGTACTACATCTTCGACAGCTTCGATCACTGGGAGGCAGCACTTGACGGCGATTTCGGTGCCAAGATGCAGCAGACCATCCTCGACAAGACAAACAACGGCTTCCGTGTTATGAGCTACTGGACCTCTTCCGTACGTGATTACTATGGTAAGAAGGCCATCAAGACACCGGCAGACCTGAAGGGTATGACCATCCGTACACAGTCCTCACAGGTTCAGCAGGAGTTCTGGAAGCAGTGTGGCGCGGTTCCTACCTCTGTTGCATGGGGCGAGCTTTACCAGGCATTACAGCAGGGCGTTGTAGATTCCGCTGAGAACGATTACACATCCTTCATGCTGAAGGAGCACCACAAGACGCCAAACGGCCACTATATCTGTGAGACTCACCACGATTTCACCACCCGTCTTCTCCTCATGGATGGCAACCGCTACAACAAGCTGACCGATGAGCAGAAGGAGTGGGTAGACGCAGCCTGCAAGAAGGCAACCGAGGTTGAGCGTGAGACCGTTTACACGATGTTCAAGACTTCCAAGGAGAAGGTAATTGCGGACGGCGCAGAGGTTACTGCATTTGAGGATATGGATATCGATGCATTCAAGAAGATTGCAGAGCCGATCCAGGAGAAGTTCGCAAAGGACAACGGCATGGAAGAAGAGCTTGAGATGGTAAAGAAGGCAAATCCAGCCAACAAGTAATCATCCGGCATTCGGACATCTGTTTCGATCGAAGCTGAAATTGACAGCGGACATCGAAACAAAGATCAGAAACTGAAACAGATCTCAGACAGAGAAGCGGGCAAACCGTAACGAAGAGCAGATCATCGACGCTGCAGGGAACGGATTGCAGCTTCTCTGTTTTTATCACTACATACTTGGGGTTAAATGATGAAAAAAGCAATTAAAGGTCTGAAAAATCTACAGGTTATGGTCGCAGCTGTATTCCTTTTCATCTTCCTGATGACCGTCGTCATCCAGATGGCGACGAGATTTATGGGAATCGCTGCAACATGGACCGAGGATGTATCGATGTATTCGTTCATCTGGGCAGTATTTATGGGTGGAGCTGCGATGGTTGATGACAAGCGTCACTTCGCATTCACCTCTTTCTATGACAAGTTGAAGAATGAGAAGGCGAAGAGCGTACTTCAGATCGTCATCGACATCGTCATGCTGATTTTCGCTGTGCTGATGCTTGTCTATGGCATTCAGATCACGAAGCAGTTCTGGAACTATACCTGGACGAACATCCCGAGCTTCAAGAGAGGCCCGACCTGGATGTGTCTTCCGATCTGCGGCGGTACCGCCAGCATCTATCTGGTTTATCAGATCTATGAAGAGATTATGAAGCTTGTTCACGGAGGTAAGGCATAATGGGCGCTCTACTGGTTATTTTATTTATCGTATTTGTTGCCATCGGTGTGCCGATTTCCTTCGCACTGGGCGTCGTTTCCTTCACCGGTATCATGTCGATGCCGACGATCCCGAATACGGTTGTATTCACGAAGATGTTCAATGGTATGAACTCCTTCACCCTGCTCGCGGTTCCGCTCTTTATTCTCGCAGCGAACCTCATGAACGAGGGTGATATCACGGACCGTCTGGTTGCCTGCAGTAACGCGCTGGTCGGCCGTTTCCGTGGTGGACTCGCATACTCGAACGTTCTCGTGTCCATGGTGTTCGGTGGTATCTCCGGTTCTTCACAGGCAGATACCGCAGGTATCGGTTCCATCCTGATCCCGGCCATGATCGACACCGGTTATGATGAGGGAACGGCTGTCGGTGTCACCGCAGCATCCTCTACACTCGGGTCGATCATCCCTCCGAGTATCACCATGGTTGTGTACGCGGGTATTGCAAACTGCTCGACGAGTGCCCTCTTCATGTCGGGTCTCTTTCCTGGCATCCTCCTCGGACTGTCTCAGATGGCCGTCGTTAAGATGTATTCCAAGAAGAAGAACTTCCCGAAGATGGACCCGGTTCCTGCAAAGGATGTGGCGAAGCTCGTACTGGATTCTCTTCCGGCACTGCTTTCCCCGGTTATCCTGATCGGTGGTATCGTCACTGGTTTCTTCACGCCGACCGAGGCATCCGCTGTATGCTGCGTATATGCACTTCTGATCGGCCTGTTCTTCTACCGTTCACTGAAGTTCAACATGCTTCCGAAGATCCTGATCGAGACCATGAAGCTGTCCTCCCTTTCCCTGTTTGCACTTGCAACCGCGAACGCACTAGGTGAGCTCCTCAGCTACTATCAGCTGAACATGATCGTACAGTCCTTCTTCGTCTCCATCCCGGGTGGAAGAACCGTATTCCTGATCGTCGTTGTGCTGTTCTTCCTCTTCATCGGAACCTTCATGGATGCGGTACCGGCGATGATCCTGTTCTGCCCGATCATCCTTCCGTCCGCAGCAGCACTCAATATCAGCCCGATCATCCTCGGACTGATCATCATCGTAACCCTGGCCCTCGGCCTCGTTACACCACCGTACGGCCTCTGCCTCCTCATCGCATCGAGTATCGCGAAGATCTCGATCGAGGATGCCTTCAAGGGAACACTACCGTACTTCCTGTCTTCCCTTGCGGTACTTGCGGTTATGATTCTGTTCCCGGACATCTGGCTTCAGATTCCAGCCTTCCTGTTCCCGGCACTGTTTGCATAAGGATACCATGAAGCGTATGTTTATCATGCGCATAACGAAAAAGCTCCCGCGAGGGAGCTTTTTTGATGTCTGCAGTTATAAGGGCAGCTCCCCTTACGGCGGCTTCAACATTTTTTAAGAATTTCGTAATGGGGTCTGACCCCCTTACGAAATTCTTAAGGTGAGGATGGCGCCACGCAGGCAGTGGATCAGAAGAGATCCAGCATGTTGTCGAGGTAGAGTGCCTCGCGCACATGAATCTGGTATTCCGGGCGGGTCAGGTAGTAGAGCAGGAACTCGAGGATCAGCGCACTGCCGAGGCCCCGCCCCTCGATCTTAAACTGCGAGAAGCCCATCGGAAGATAGACGTTCCGGATATCGTCCAGGCTGATAAAGCCTGGATTCTCCATCGCCTTCGAAAAGCGATAGCCTTCGGCTGCATGCGGGGCAGCGCAGTGATGCTCCGGACCGGGTATCCCGAGGGCGATGCGGCTGACTGCTTCATAGCAGGCCTTTCGGTCCCGACAGCCGAACCAGCAATACTCGTTGCAGAGAAATTCGACCTTGTTCTTCGCTGCCTGTGGCAGTGCACGAAGAGATGGCCATACCTTATTCAGGCGGAAATCCGGCACGACGAAACGAAATTCTGGCCGCGTGAGCTCATGACGAAGCTCTGTGAAATCCGTCAGTACCTTCGTGGTCGAGGAGACGAGATAGAGCTTCGGATAGTGCGTCCGAAGATAATCGATCAGCAGATCGGAGGACACGATCACGCCGTTCGCCGGCGCTGCTCCTTCCGAAAACAGACGGCACAGCGCATTGCAAGCCGGATCGTGCAGATGCTCCGGCTGCAGCAGGGAATTACTGAAGGTGAGGCGGGCAGAGATGCCGTAGTCCCGCATGAGTGTCAGCACATTCTCCGGGGCGGCTGTGCCATCACTGATGCGTCCACCGCTCCAGATCGCGTCGCGCGGTGCGCCATAGATCGAGCCGATCTCGCACCAATCATAGAAGTACGCCCGATGTGCACGGTACAGCGGGAGAAAACGGGCATAGAGCTCATAATATTCGAATAGGCCAGGCAGATGAAACCAGGCTTTTGTGGTGTTTTCGACAGGCATGATACCTCCTTCTATCCGTCAGATGATGTCGACGCATAAAAACTTTACAGCTTCGCACACATAAAGACGGCCCGCCGTTTTAACGGCAGGCTGTTTCGTGATAGGATCTTTTTACTTCGCCCAGCAGCTTTTATCGGTCTTTCCCTCATAATCGAAGAGGCCGTCGTTCTTTTCCTCGCGTGCCTTGATCAGGTGGTAAATGCAGGTGTTAAACGGCGTCGGAATGCCGCATTCCTCGCCCATCCGCATCAGCGTCCCGGAAAACATATCGATTTCCGTATGCCGTCCAGCATCGAGATCCTGCAGAGTTGAGTAGCGCGCGGCCGGCGACACCAGACAGCCCTTGCTGTCCAGCATAGCGAGCTTCTCCATGTCGACACCCCTCGCTTCTGCGATCTGTTCCACCTCGTGGCGGAGTCCATCGCTGATGGCTTTCATGTGCGCACTGTCCCGGTAGCAGCCCACGCCGACGCCGAGGATGGCCTGTGGCAGGTTGTTGCATACATTGAGCCGGAACTTGTTCCAGATCTCCTCGCGGATGCAGTCCGTGTGCCGCGTATGCAGGCGGGACCTTCCGAAGACATCCTCCATCGCGCGGATCCGTGCACTCTCGTAAGGAGCATTGGCCTCCCCATAGATGATCCCGACGGTCGTCTCCGGGTCGAAGCAGCAGCCCCGGCCCTCCTGGCGGGAGGACGCCACCTTGATCATCGAGTAGATCATGTGCTCCGCACCGATGGCAGAGGCGATGATGTCCTCACTGTCGACCCCGTTCATGAGGCTCATGACCGTCGTGTGTTCGCCGACGACCGCCCGGATCTCGGGCAATGCTTCCTTCAGGGCACCATACTTGAGGGCGACGATCAGCAGGTCGACTCCGTGTGCCTCGGCAGACGACAGGACCTCCGGATGGTATACATCCCCGTTGATGAGACAGCCGTCTTTCTTTAAGCGCTCCGCACGCGCGCCCTCAGCGACGAGGCTGAAGCGAAGATCAGGGCAGCCTGAAAATCCATAGATCACATAGGAGCCGACGGCACCAGCCCCAAGTAACGCAACTGACTTTATCTTTTCCATTTTCTCTCCAGTCATATCATGATTCGTCCACACATCGCTGGACATTCTAAAAAGCAGCACGATCAACGGTCGCGATGTTTCCAGCATAGCGGGACTTTACTACATAGTACAACAAAATTTCTTCATATGTCATTCCATCTGGTTCTCGCATCCACAGCGCTACACTATAACGAAGCGATAGCCGAGCAGCGCCATCCACGCGATCGTGGCGAGCGGCACCAGGATACGGAACTTCCACTTCCGCGTTTTATGATGAAACATCCGCATGCCGAGCAGGGCACCCGGTGCGCCACCGACGAGCGCCGCCAGAATCAGCGTCTGCTCCGGAATCCGCCACCGATGGTGGATCGCCCTATACTTGTCGAGCCCATACAGCAGAAAGGCGATGACGCTCATAAAGATGACCCAGAGCGCGATGCTCTGATCTACATACTGATTCATAATCGGTTCCTCATACTTGAAATGTTACAGGGATAGAATAACACATAAAAATAATTGACAGTAAATTTTATTCTGTTTATAATCAACTCGATTTGAAAGACGAATCGTGTTTGTAAGAGTTTTTCAAAGCAATTTACCTACGGACCGCTCCACTGGGGCTAAGGCCATACGGACAGCCGGGTCCACTGCCGATCGGTAACTTCGGTTACCTTATTGATTGAGTTAGAAGCTCAGATTTTATAAGTTGGTTCCTTTACAACCATGAAATTGCACGTTAAACGCGCAGACTTGTGAATTGGTCAATAAAGAGTAGTAAAAGTAAGATTGCTATATAGACTCTCGACACGCTCAGTTTTTTGAAACGACAGATGAACACCCGGTTTCGGACTCCGAGGAGGGCGTTTCCTGTCCCTACATAAGCTGATTTCAGGCAAGTTTGCGTATATGCAGACTTGCCTTTTTTATTTCTGCTTCGCAGCAGCGGATGATGAGCGCATTGTGAGCATGCATGCTTAGCTGCGCACTCGAGTTGCCTGCGAAACAGAATTCGAACGAGAAGCAATGCGTGAGTAGCGTGCATGTCATGGTGGGGCCCACGAACGGAGGTAATACATGAATGGAAATGCGAAACGCACGCGCCTGGATCAGCGGCGTGCACCGATTCACGAGGCGCTGGAGAACTTCCGGCGCATGCGTGTGGTCCCTTTTGATGTGCCGGGGCACAAGCGTGGCCGCGGCAACCCAGAGCTGACGGCGTTCCTGGGGCAGCAGTGCGTCGGCGTCGACGTCAACAGCATGAAGCCCCTCGATAATCTCTGCCATCCGGTGTCGGTGATTCGGGAAGCAGAGGAGCTGGCGGCCGATGCCTTCGGCGCAGCCCACGCCTTCCTGATGGTCGGCGGTACGACGAGCTCCGTACAGAGCATGGTGCTGACCGCCTGCAAGCGCGGCGATGAGATCATCCTGCCGCGAAACGTACACCGCAGCGTCCTGAACGCGCTGGTGCTCTGCGGTGCCGTGCCGGTCTATGTGAATCCGGAGGTGGACACCCGCCTCGGCATCAGTCTCGGCATGAAGCGTGAGCAGGTGGCGAAGGCCATCGCCGAGCATCCGAAGGCGGTCGCCGTGCTGGTAAACAACCCGACCTACTATGGCATCTGCAGTGACCTTCGCGCCATCGTGCGTATGGCCCATGATGCCGGCATGCTCTGCCTCGCCGATGAGGCCCATGGCACCCACTTCTATTTCGGTGGCGGTCTTCCGGTGTCCGCGATGGCAGCCGGCGCCGACATGGCCTCGGTTTCGATGCATAAGAGCGGCGGCAGCCTCACCCAGTCGAGTCTCCTACTGACGGGACCGAACGTCAATGAAGGCTACGTGCGTCAGATCATCAACCTCACCCAGACGACCTCGGGCAGCTATCTCCTCATGTCGAGCCTCGACATCTCCCGCCGGAACCTCGCCCTGCGCGGCCGGCAGGTCTTCCATCAGGTGGCGGATATGGCCGAGTACGCCCGTGAGGAGATCAATGCCGTCGGCGGCTACTATGCCTTCGGCAAGGAGCTATGCAACGGAGATTCCATCTTCGATTTCGATACCACGAAGCTTAGTGTTCATACGCTGGACATCGGACTCGCGGGCATCGAGGTCTATGACATCCTGCGGGATGAATACGATATTCAGATCGAGTTCGGCGACATCGGCAACATCCTCGCCTACCTCTCCATCGGCGATCGCATCCAGGAGATCGAGCGTCTCGTGAGCGCGCTGTCCGAAATCAAGCGACGCTACCATACGAACGGCGAGGGCCTGCTCAGCCAGGAGTACATCGACCCGGAGGTGGCTGCGAGTCCGCAGGAGGCGTTCTACGCACCGAAGAAGAGCCTGCCGCTGCGTGAAACCGTAGGCAAGGTCTGCAGTGAGTTCGTCATGTGTTACCCGCCAGGCATTCCGATTCTGGCACCAGGCGAGCGGATCACCGCGGAGATCCTCGATTATATCGAGTACGCGAAGGCGAAGGGCTGCAGCATGACGGGACCGGAGGATGCGGAGATTCTGCACCTGAACGTCATCGCCGAGTAAGCATCGTCGGAAGGAGGAAAGACAAATGGAAATGTGGTTTTCAGAGTTTCATACACCGGATGTGAAGCACAGCATCCGTGTGAACCGTCAGCTCTACTCGAAGCAGAGCGACTACCAGCGCATCGACATCTTCGAAACACCGGAGTTCGGTCGTGTGCTGACCCTCGACGGCAACGTCATGCTGACCGAGCGTGACGAGTTCATCTACGATGAGATGATCACCCATGTACCGATGGCCGTCCACCGGAACGCGAAGGACATCCTCGTCATCGGTGCCGGTGACGGCGGCGTCGTGCGGGAGCTCACCCGCTATGACCGCGTCGAGTGCATCGACCTCGTCGAGATGGACCCGCAGGTCATCGAGGCCTGCCGTGCGTATCTTCCGGGCAATGCCTGCCGTATGGACGATCGTCGCGTGCACATCTACTATGAGAACGCACTCAAGTTCATTCGTCAGTGCGAGGCCGAGTATGATCTTATCATCGTGGATTCATCCGATCCGTTCGGGCCGCACCGAGGAGATCGTCCACTTCGGCTACCGGGACTTCAAGTACCGGCTGGGCCGGATGTGACGGAAAAAATACATCAGCCGGTGAGCGGATTTTCTGCTCACCGGCTGATGTATCTTGTAAAGCGGTTCACCTGGCGCTAAAATAGAGGCATCACAGGCGGTCGTCTGCGACCGCGACACAGAAAAGGGAGAACCACAGATGTTACATCATGAGCACAAGAATGAACGTTGGGTATTTTATAAGGATATCGTCACAGAGTCCGGTGGGGAGGGCGTCACGAAGCGTGTCCTTGCGTACTCCGATGACGTGATGGTCGTCGAGAATACCTTCGATGAGGGTGCCATCGGCAAGCTCCATCATCACCCGCACACCCAGATCACCTATATCAAGTCCGGTAAGTTCGAGTTCACGATCGACGGGGAGAAACACATCGTCACCGAGGGCGATACCCTTCTGAAGACCGACGGTGTCGAGCACGGCTGTGTCTGCCTCGAAGCCGGACAGCTCATCGACATCTTCACACCATACCGCGAGGATTTCGTGAAGGACTGAGTACGACACGCACTGCCGGGCGACTGCATTGAACGACCATATCACGGGGATGCTCGAAACGTCGAGGCCCCGTGATTTTTTCGATAGATGGAGGCAAGTATGATTTACACAGGTATATACGATGCAAAACTGATTTACGAGGAAGCCCAGGAGGCTACGCTTTCCGCCGGTCGGCTCCCGCTGAACGTCGCCGCGCAGGCGCAGGCCATCCAGGGTGGTTTTTCAGATGCCCTCACCGCAGCGCGTGCCCATGGCTCTTCCGGGGCCAATGCTGAGAAATTCGCTGATCCGCTCAGTGGGTGCGCAAATCGGGCGATGCAGACAGGCGTATCGATTCCGGGCTATCCGCATCCGGTACATACTGGAAAGCAGTGTGGCACGGTGATCGTGATTCCGGGTGGCGGCTACCGCTTTCTCAGCCACCGGGAGTGGGAACCAATCGCCCATGCCTTTAACGCCTATGGCTTTCGTGCACTTGTCTTCAACTATGACTGTGCGAGCGAAATCCTCGGCTTACGCCCGCTGAAACAGGTCGCCTGGGCCATCGGAAAGACGCGGGAGCTCTTCCCGGAGGAGCCGGTCTATCTCTGCGGCTTCAGTGCCGGCGCACATGTTGCTGCCTCTGTCGGCATTCACTTCGATGATACGGACTGGAACGGCGATCCGATTTTCACCGAGGTACTGGAGGCGCTGCATCAGACCTCGGCCGATCCTGCGCAGCTCTTCCGTCCGGATGGACTGATACTCTGCTATCCGGTCATCAGTTCTGGAGCGTTCTGTCATCCCGGAAGCTTCGAGCGTCTGCTAGGAAAACGAGAGGACTTCATCGCGAAGTACGGTGAGGATACGGATTACGAACGCGCACGCCGCTGGTTCTCGCTCGAGACCCAGGTGCACGCATCGACTCCGCGGACCTTCGTATGGCAGACCGTCGAGGACGATTCCGTGCCGGTACAGAACTCGCTGCTCCTCGTGAACGCACTCGTCGAGCACGGCATCCCGGTGGAGTACCACCTCTATCCGAAGGGTGTGCATGGCCTCAGTCTCTCGACCGAGGAGGTCGTCGAACCGACGAAGCATCGCGAGATCGATCTCCACATCGCCGACTGGTTCGAACGCGCCATCGACTGGCTACTGTACAGTGAAGATAGTATAAGCTCAACAAACCTGGAGTGTGGAAAAAATGAGTGAAGAGTTTAACATCCGACATGCGCGTATAGTGGATATCAATGCGATCACCGCAGTGGAAGCTGCGTGCTTCCCGGCAACGGAGGCCGCGACGCGGGAGGAGTTTGAAGGGCGCATCCAGTATTATGGTGATCATTTCTGGCTGCTGTACGAGGGGGATCAGCTGATTTCCTTCGTGGATGGTTTCGTGACGGATGAAGCAGATCTCACGGATGAGATGTATGAGCGTGCGGAGATGCACGACGAACATGGTGCATGGCAGATGATTTTCGGCGTAAATACTCTGCCGGCGTACCGGAATCGGGGTTACGCCGGACGACTGCTCCGCCGCGCCATCGAGGACGCCCGGCAGCAGGGGCGAAAAGGCCTTGTCCTGACCTGTAAGGACCGCCTGGTGCACTACTACGCGTGCTTCGGCTTCGTGGATGAGGGCATCAGCGACTCTACACATGGAAACGTCGAGTGGCACCAGATGCGGCTGACCTTCGGCGATTAATTTCCTCTGATGGACCGATGGTAAGCAAGAGGCGCTGTGGTATAATAAATATATCTGTACTACTTCAAATGAAATTTCAAACCGGATTGAAAGGAACGTCCTTATCATGAAGAAAATGGCTTTATCATGATGAGTTTTGATTCTTATTGCAGACGATAAAGAGGGGGAAACAGCGATGGCAGATGAGCTGAAGAATACGACGACAGGTGCCGGCACCGTACCTGCAGGAACGCAGAAGCGGGCACCGCGAAACGATGTGAATGGCGTGCCGAGAACAGAGCGCTTGCGCCGCCCGGCCGATCCGAATGAGCTGCTGACCCATAACCAGCCACCGCGTCGTGCCATCCAAAACCGTCCGGCCGATCCGGAGCGGATGGGTGTACCGCTGCAGGCGGTGAAAAAGGAAGATGCATCGAGCTACACCGGTGGACTCGCAGCAGAGGAAGCCGCCGCGAAGCAGGCGAAGTCCCGCCGCAACAGCGACAGCTTCATGCCGGGTGCCGGCTATGAGGGACCGACCAATGCAGAGCTGATGATCGAAATCCGGCGGAACCGCTACATCATGATTACAGTGCTCGTACTGGTGCTGATCATGCTCATCACCTTCTTCGGTTTCGGCATCTACATCTACCGCACCTTCCAGACCTACGAAACGCAGCTGCAGGATGCCTTTGAAACCATGGAAAAGATCGACGATATGGTCGGCAGGCTTCAGCGCACCTACCAGGCCTACAGCGGTCAGATCGACGATTTCTTCGATGTCGTCAGCGAACTGAAGGGCTATGTCGAGACCTTCAAGAGCCTCCTCGGCTCACTTCCGAAGATCCAGCTCCCGTTCTAAGAGAAAATCGGTCATATGTCAGCACCGGTAATGCTAAATATCAGAAGCATGGAGTGGGAACGAGATATGAATAGATAGGATGTATACTGAGGTGGGCAGTCAAGCAAGAGATGTCCACTAAAGGCTCCATTAAAAATCAGCCGGTGAGCAGAAAATCCGCTCACCGGCTGTTACTGTTAAGGCCGGAGGGGCGGCAGCGGGATGCGAGCATCACGCCTCCACGACGAGACGTCCCTCCACTTCGCGTGCGAGGTGCTGGTTCACGGTGATGTACTCCTCGACGACATCGCGGGCCGAGGTGGAGAGTACACTGGTCTTGCCGTTTTCCTCTGCCTCCTCGAGGGTGATGTCGAGAAACGGCTTCAGGTTCGTGTAGTGGTACTTCTGCATCGCGACGGTGTAGAGGCGGTCGGCGTGCAGCGGCTCACCGTCGAGCGTCAGCTCACGGAAGGCCTGGGCGCTGCGGGACCAGACGATGTGCATGCCATGCGAGAACTGGTAGAACTCCGTGTGCTCGCCGACGAAGGCATCCTCCCGGAGGATATGCCGGATCATGCGCTCGAGCTGCGTGCCGGTGACCTTCAGCATGAAGACTGCGTCGTCATACGGCAGACACTCGACGAGGTCGCCGTAGTGCACCACCGGACCGAGGACCTCGCTTCGGATCGCACCGGAGCCCATCAGCATGAGGTCGATCGCGAAGCTGTCGCGCAGGATATCCGCGATGAGGTTACCGAGCGAGGTTTCCTGATTGCGTTTCGGATGTGTCAGCTCATGTGCGAAACGGGTGACGATGCGATCGTACTTCTGAGAGGTGACATCCCGGTAGTGTCGGATAAAGTTCTCCACCTCACGGTCACGCGGGCAGTGGCTGTCGTCGATCGGGATGATCTGCCAGGTGAAGCTGTCGATGGCGTTCCGGTCGGTATCCACCATGATGTCGAAGCGGCCGATCTGATTCGTGCCCGTACCGGCCTGTACGACGTAGATGTCATTGACCTTCGCCGGCGCCTCCGGAAGTGTATGGCTGTGGCCGCCGATGATGATGTCCACGCCCCAGTCCGGGTCGAGCATCTCGGCGAGCTTCTTATCCTCCTCGAAGCCGATATGCGTGAGGAGCACGGTGAAGTCGATATCGATGGCATTGTACGCGTTACAGATGTTGCCGACCTCATGCGCGGCTTCCGCGATATCGACGAAGGAGCCGATCAGCTCGTCACTCTTCGTGGCAGCGAGGACCTCCTCGGTGATGATACCGATGAAAAGAATCTTCATGCCGTCGAGCTTCGCGATCCAGTATGGCCGGAACATGCGGCGACCGTTCGACTTGATGTGGAGATTTGCGTTGATGATCGGGAAGTCGGCGCACTTTTCGAGGAAAAGGAGATGCGCGAGACCGTAGTCGACCTCATGGTTTCCGATGGTTGCGACATCTGGTCCGACCAGGTTCATGATGCCGATCGTGGAGGTGCCCTTATACTCCGAATCGATGACACTGCCACGGAACATATCGCCCGCGACGGCATAGATCACATTCCGCTCCTCCCGGCGGACCTTGTTGACATAGCCGGAGAGTAGTGACACACCACCCACCAGCTTCTCGTCGATCTCCTCCTCGAGGAAATCACCATGCATATCGTTCGAATGCAGAATCGTCAGCTTCTTCAGGTTCTTCATAAAGCGCCTCCTTTCTTCAGCGGTAATGACAGATATATACTCATAGTATAACTTATAATCAATATTAAATATTTTTATTTTAATGAAATGAGTGGGCGGAAAATATAAAATGCAGGCGATTCTGTTCTGAAAATGAATGTTATTGAAAAATAAGGGCACAATATCCCTGAATTGTTAAAGTGGAAAATCATTCCTTGATATAAGAAAAATCATTTATAATAAAATACGTGTGAAAGCTTACCAGCTTAATGTCGGTGTGGCTGAAATAGGATAGTGTTCGAAAGGATTTACCATGAAATTCATCCATCTCGCGGATCTTCATATCGGGAAGCGCGTCAATGCATTTCCGATGCTGGAGGATCAGCGTTACATTCTGAAACAGATTCTCACGATCCTGCGCGAGGAGCGGCCGGACGGTGGCGTCATCCTCGCCGGCGATATCTACGATAAGGCGATTCCGAGCGCGGAGGCGGTCGAGCTCTTCGACGAGTTCCTCACCCAGCTCGCCGCGCTTAGGCTGCGCGTGTTCATCATCGCGGGCAACCACGACTCGCCGGAGCGCATCGCCTTCGGAAACCGTCTCATGGACCGCTCCGGCATCTACCTCTCACCGGTGTACGACGGCCACGTGAAGCGCATCACCTGCCCGGACAGAGCCGCGTCCGTCACGCTCTCCGCCGCCAATGCTGTCGACCTGAACGCCGGTACCCACTCCGTAGAATCAGCGTCGACCTCCGCAGCTGCATCCACCTGTCCACCGGTCGATGTCTATCTCCTGCCGTTCCTGAAGCCGGCCAATGTCCGTCGCTTCTACCCGGAGGAGACCATCGAGAGCTACACGGATGCCATGCGGGTCGCGATCGCGCACATGGACATCGATCCGACGCACCGGAACCTCCTCGTGACGCATCAATTCGTGACCGGTGCGAGCCGCTCCGACTCAGAGGACATCTCCGTCGGCGGCAGCGATAACGTCGACGCATCGGTGTTTGCACCGTTTGATTACGTGGCGCTCGGGCACCTGCACGGACCGCAGCAGGTCCGGTTCCAGCCGGCACCCGAGGAGGATGCTTCCGATCAGGATGCGACCCCGGCAACATCCTCAACAGACCGTTCAGAAAGCCCCGCATCGACGGTGGAAAACACGACCGTCGGCCCGCTCATCCGCTACGCCGGCACCCCGCTGAAATACAGCTTTTCGGAGGCTCGCCATCACAAGTCCGTGACGGTCGTCGAGATCGGGGAGAAGAAAGCAGACGGCGTGGTGGACGTCTGCATCAGCACACGGGAACTCCGGCCACTTCATGACATGCGGGAGATCCGTGGCAGTTATGAGGAGCTTACGCTGCGCGCGAACTACGAGGGCACGGCGACGGACGATTACATCCACGCGACGCTCACCGACGAGATCGAGATCCCGGACGCGGCGCGGCACCTGCAGGTGATCTACCCGAACCTGATGAAGCTTGACTACGACAACGCGCGGACGCGTGGGCAGGGCAGTGAGCGTCTGGAGCTCGAACAGCTCGAGGAGAAGTCACCGCTCGACCTGTTTTCAGAGCTCTTCGAGAAGCAGAACCATAAGGAGATGACCGAGGAGCAGGCACGTTACGTACAGGCGCAGATGGAGAAAATCTGGGAGGCATAGAATGCGACCACTGAAATTAAAGCTATCCGCTTTCGGACCCTATAAGGGTGTGACAGAAATTGATATGGAGAAGCTCGGCGAACGCGGGCTCTATCTCATCACGGGCGACACCGGTGCCGGCAAGACCACGATCTTCGACGCGATCACCTTCGCTCTGTTCGGCGAGGCCTCGGGTGAGAACCGGACCGCCGGGATGCTGCGCTCGAAGTATGCGGAGCCGGAGACCCCGACGGAGGTCGAGATGTGCTTCCGTTACCGTGGGCAGGACTATACCGTGAAGCGAAATCCGGAGTACGAGCGCCCGGCGAAGCGTGGCGGTGGCACGACGATCCAGAAGGCGGACGCAGAGCTCACGCTGCCGGACGGCGAGGTGCTCACGAAGCCGCGGGAGGTCGACCGGAAGATCCTGGAGATACTCGGCGTCAACCACCAGCAGTTCTCGCAGATCGCGATGATCGCGCAGGGCGACTTCCTGAAGCTGCTGCTCGCGGACACGAAGGAGCGCCAGGAAATCTTCCGAAAGCTCTTCGAGACCGAGCACTATAAGGCACTGCAGATGCAGATCCTGAGCGATGCGAAGCGGCTCTTCGTCGAAAAGGAGGATGCGCGGAAGGCCATCGAGCACTATGTGCAGTCCACGACGGCGGATCCGCTGAGCCCGCTCTCTGTCGAACTGGAGCACGCGCATAAAGGGGCGATGCTGACGGCGGACGTGCTGACACTGCTCGAGAGGATCATCGCGGACGACGAGATGCGACGCGGACAGCTCGAGACGGAAATCAACGAGGCGAGCGCGGCGCTCGAAAAGATCAGCGGCCACCTGACGGCGCTCGGAGCGTATCAGAAGCTGCAGTCGGATCTCGACCGTACGAAGGCGCAGCTCGAGGAGGCGGAGCCGAAGCTCGACGTGCTGCAGAAGCGCTATGAAGCGGAGCAGGCGCGGGAGCCGGAACGAAAAGAACTGGAGCGCCGGATCACCGTGCTCACAGAGATGCTGCCGCAGTACGCGGAGCTCAGTACGCTTCTGCAGGCACAGACGGCGCGGGAGAAGGCGCTCGACAAGCTGATTTCCGAACAGGCGAAGCGGACAGCGAAGCAGACGAAGGGACAGCAGCAGCTCGAAGCAGCGAAGCGGGAGCTGCAGACCCTCGGTAGTGTGGAGGCGGAGCTTGCGACGAAGCAGGCGGCGCAGGAGGCCAATGCACGGAAGCAGAGTGAACTCCGTTCCCTGCAGGCGAACTATGAGGCGCTCCGCCGAAAGCATCGTGCGCTGAAGACGGCACAGGAGGCCCTGAAGACGGCGATGACCCGCTTCGAAGAAGCAGATGCTTCCTATAAGGAGCGAAACCGGGCGTTTCTCTGTGAGCAGGCGGGTATCCTCGCACGCGATCTGAAGTCAGGGGATACCTGTCCGGTCTGCGGGCATGTCATCACCGAAGAGAGTCATCTCGCGACCCTTTCCGAGACGGCACCGACAGAAGCCGATGTGCAGAAGGCACAGCAGCTGTCGGAGCAGCTTCACCGGGCGATGGATGAAAAGAGCCGGACTGCCAATGGACTGAAGGGTGACTACGAGGCCTCGGCACAGTATGTGCTGCAGCAGTGTGCGATGCTCCTCGGTGATGTGAAGATGCAGACCCCGGATGCACCGGAGGCAGCCGCAACCTGCGAGGGCACGACAGAAACGAAGCACGAGGACGCGGTACGTAGGCCATCGGAGCACAGCGACGCACAGGCACCGACCGGAACCGTGGTGGTGACCGCCGCGGTACTGAACGAGGGCTACCAGCGTGTGCAGGCGGCGTGTGCCGACACGCAGACAGCAGCAGGCACGCTTGAGGCTGCCGTGCAGGAACTGACGCTTCGGTCCAAGCGAAAAACTGGCCTTGAACAGCAGATCCCGGAGGCAGAGCGGAAGCTCGAAGCACTGAGCGGAGAAATCCGACAGGCGGAGGCGAAGCAGATCGAGCTGCAGACGGCACAGAAGGCCACCCATGATGAAATCGAAAAGCAGCAGGCGAAGCTTCCGTTCCCGACGGAACGCGAAGCCCGGGCAGAAATCAGTCGCCTCGATGGTCTTAGGACCCAGGCCGACGCGACACTCGCACAGGCAGAGCAGGCGCTTCGTGCCGAAGAGAAGACACTCGCGGAGCTGCGCGGTTCGCTGCAGCAGCTTTCGGAGCAGGTGAAGATGGCGGAAGGTGCGCAGTATGATGCCGGGACGGAGCGGGCGGAGCAGACACGCCTCAGCGGTCTCCGACAGCAGCGGCGGGCGGAGGCCGATGGTGTCATTGCCCGTATAGAGACGAATAAGGCGCAGCTTACACGAATCAAGGAGGGCGCAGCAGAGCTCAGCGAGAAGGAGCGGCACTATGCCTGGATGAGCGAGCTCTCGAACACCGCAAACGGCACGGTAGCCGGCAGCGAGAAGATGACGCTCGAGACCTACATCCAGACGACGTACTTCGACCGCATCCTTCGGCGGGCGAACACGCGCCTCATGATCATGAGCGATGCGCAGTATGAGCTCGTGCGTCGGAAGAGTGCCGACAATATCAAATCGCAATCGGGCCTCGAGCTGGACGTGCTCGACCACTATAACGGAACACTGCGTTCGGTGAAGACGCTGTCGGGTGGAGAGTCCTTCAAGGCCTCCCTCAGCCTCGCCCTCGGACTCAGCGACGAGATCAGCTCGAGCGTCGGCGGCATCCGTCTCGACACCATGTTCGTCGATGAGGGCTTCGGCTCCCTCGACGAGGATTCGCTGCATGCGGCGATCCAGGCACTCGCGGAGCTCACCGAGGGGCATCGCCTCGTCGGGATCATCTCCCATGTCGGAGAGCTGAAGCAGCAGATCGATAAGCAGCTCGTCGTCACGAAGGACCGCGCCGGCGGCAGCCAGGTCGAGGTGATCGCCTGAAAACAGGTAAGAAGCTGTGTTCACCGGCTTCGATGAAGTGGTGAGAAGCATGGGGTCTGACCCCCATTTGCTTACGGAGAGAACCTGAATTCTGCCCTATGGGGGTCAGACCCCTTTGACTCCAGATACGAAACATGGTTCATCGATTATTTAAAAAAATATACATAGTTCAAATTTTTTAAAGAACGGAGAGGATGAAAAGGACGGAAATGCGTCTTTTCCATTCCTCTCCGTTTGTCATAGTTTTCAAAACTATTTCCACTTCTGAATTTCTTCCATTGACTTCCTATGCTATTTCACGTATTCTATGCACCATCGCGAGGAAAGTTAAAATATTTTAATAAAAAATGTTTAACTATAAATACTCGTAAACAGAACACAAACATAAGATGAATCGCCGGGCTACGGCAAAAGGAGAACAAAATGGATTTCGAGCAGGTTAAGGACATTATCGTAGATACACTCGCATGTGATGAGGAGAAGGTTACCCCGGAGGCACGCTTCCAGGAGGACCTCGAGGTGGATTCCCTCTCGCTCGTAGAGCTGCACATGGCCCTCGAGGATGCACTTGGTAAGACCATCCCGGATGGCGAGATCGGCAAGATGGCGACCGTACAGGATCTCGTTGATTACTGCCAGAACTAAAACAGAGTATATGTAAGCGTTCAGCTCGGTTTTCATCAGAAAATCGGGCTGTTCTAAAGAGAAGGTTTATATAGGAGGTGGGCCATGAAGTCGCCTATCAAGAAGGTTTATGAGCTGTATAAGAACCGTGCGTTCGAGAAGAAGGCCCGGGAGGATATGATCGGACACGTCGGTGTTCACTTTACCTGGCCGCTTGCCGGAAAGAGCGCGGGTGCTGAGAAGGCAGAAAAGGCAGAGGCGAAGGCGGATACGAAGGCAGAGGGAGAGAAGAGCAGCGGTCGGAGTCTTCCGGCGGTGATGATCCCGTCGAGCTTCATCACCTGCCGGAGCTGCGGACGTCGTGCACTCCGTCGTAGATGGGAGGAGAACTGCTTCATCTGTCCGACCTGCGGAAAGTATGCACCGCTCGGCGGCTACTATCGTCTCAAGCTGATCCTCGATCCAGGCAGCTTCAAGGAGCTGGATCGAGATATCGCGGCCGAGGATCCGCTGGGCTTCCCAGGCTATAAGGAGAAGATCGAGAAGCAGGAGGAGAAGACCGGCCTTTCCGAGTCCGTCATCTCCGCGGTCGGCACCATCGAGGGCATCCGCCTCGTGACGGTCGTCCTCGACAGCCGCTTCTTCATGGGCTCCATGTCCCGTGCGGTCGGCGAGAAGGTGACCCGTGCGGTCGAGTATGCCGACGCACATCATCTGCCACTCCTCATCTTCAGCGCAAGCGGCGGCGCCCGTATGCAGGAGGGCATCTACAGCCTCATGCAGATGGCGAAGACCAGCGCAGCCATCGAGACCTTCAGCGAGCACGGCGGTCTCTACATCAGCTTCCTGACCCACCCGACCACAGGCGGCGTCACCGCGAGCTTCGCGACCCTCGGGGACATCACCCTCGCAGAGCCGGGCGCACTGATCGGCTTCGCCGGACCACGTGTCATCGAGCAGACCATCAACCGTAAGCTCCCGAAGGGCTTCCAGCGCGCCGAGTATCTCGAGAACCACGGCTTCGTGGACCGCATCGTGAAGCGCAGTGAGATGCGCGATGTACTGACCGACATCCTGAAGCTGCATGTCGATTCCGGCATGCAGCCTGGAGCGGTCACCACCAGGGAGGTAAATGCATGATTAAAGACATCATCGAACAGGCCGAAGCACTCGAACAGAGAATCCATACGCTTTCACTGACGAAAGAAGAGATGGAGGCCAATGCGGAGGAAATCCGCCGTCTGGACCAGGAGCGTACACAGCTGCTCGCCCAGTGTGCGGATCTCTCGGCGGCGGATCGTGTCTATCTGGCCCGTCATCCGAAGCGTCCGCACATCGACGATTTCATCGAGCATCTCTTCACCGACTTCTTCGAGCAGAAGGGGGATCATCTCTATGATGAGGATGCGTCCATCTATGGTGGCATCGCCCGCTACAAGGGTATGCCGGTGACCGTTCTCGGGCATCGCAAGGGCCGCACGATGGAAGAGAATATCCGTTACAATTTCGGCATGCCGCGTCCGGAGGGCTATCGTAAGGCACTTCGCCTCATGGAGCAGGCCGAGAAGTTCGGACGCCCGATCATCACCTTCGTCGATACGCCGGGTGCCTATCCTGGTATGGAGGCAGAGGAGCACGGACAGGGTGAGGCCATCGCACGAAATCTCGCGGCGATGAGCAGCCTGCATGTGCCGGTTATCGCGGTCGTTACCGGTGAGGGCAACTCCGGCGGAGCGCTTGCGATTTCCGTTGCCAACCAGATCCTCATGCTCGAAAACGCCGTGTACTCGGTACTGAGCCCGGAGGGCTTCGCCTCAATCCTCTGGAAGGACGCAGGCCGTCACGAGGAGGCCTGCGAGGTCATGAAGCTGACCGCCCGCGATCTTCGTGAGGCCGGTGTCGCGGATCATCTGATCCCGGAGCCGCTCGGTGGTGCGCAGACCGATCCGGAGCGCCTCTATGCAAGCCTCGACATCGTGCTTGAAAAGAGCCTGAATGACCTTCTGAAGCTGAGCCCGGAGGAGGTTCGGAAGCAGCGCCAGGAGAAGTACCGGAATATTTAATTGTGAGCGCAGGCACCGCGTACACCGGTGCGCAGCGGCGTGTGAACACCACTGTCGCCCGGTGCGGAGGCGCTTTGACATAAGTGAGGAGAAACCTTGAACGAAATGAAACTCATCGGCCTCGGGGCCGCGTATCCGGGCCGACTGGTGACCAATGACGACTTAAGTCTGGAGATGGATACCTCCGATGCCTGGATCTATCCACGTACCGGCATCCACGCACGCCGCTTCTGCACGGCAGAGGAAAGTGCCGTAACCCTCGCCATCGAGGCGGCCGGAAAGGCACTCGCAGAGGCGGAAAGCCAGGGCGTGCCGGCGTCGGACATCGGCGCGATCGTCGTGGCAAGCATGTCCGCAGACCTTGCAACCCCGAGCATCGCAGCGATCCTTCAGCGGGAGCTCCGACTTCCGGAGGTGCCGGCCCTCGACATCAACGCCGCCTGCAGCGGCTTCATCTATGGCCTCGAGGTCGCACGCAGCCTCGCCGCTGTGAGCGGCCGGCGCTATGCCCTCGTGGTTGGCACAGAGCAGCTGTCCCGTCTCCTCTCGATGGAGGACCGCTCCACCGCGATTCTTTTCGGCGATGGTGCGGGTGCAGCCGTGATCGAGTGCACAGAAACAGCGGGAAACAGAGAAGAAGCGGCACCGTACGTACGTCTTTTCGGCTCCCGCGGATCCGATGTGATCCTCGCGCCGGGGGTCTACACGGGTGCGTATGAAGCGCGGGAGGAGACGAACGCAGAGACCGTCTGCATTGACCATATGCTGATGGACGGTAAGGAAGTGTTTATGTTCGCCTGTGACATCATCCCGCGCATCATCGGCGGCCTGCTCGAACAGTCCGGCGAGACGATGGAGGACATCGATCACGTGGTCTGCCATCAGGCAAATGCCCGCATCATCCGGCATGTCTACCGGGCGATGCACTGGCCGGCAGAGAAGTTTTTTATGAATATGGAAAAGCTTGGAAATACCAGCGCTGCATCGATTCCGACGGCGCTTTACGATATGCAGCAGCAGGGACGCCTTCAGCGTGGCGAGCGACTGATCCTCGCAGGCTTCGGCGGCGGACTCACCTGGGGCGGCTGCATCCTGAGCTATGACGCACCGACACGGTAAAGGAGAGATATGACATTACTGAATGAATTACTGGGAACGAAATATCCGATCATCCAGGGCGGTATGGCCAACATCGCCACGGGTCGCTTCGCGGCGGCCTGTGCCTGTGCCGGCGCGCTCGGCCTCATCGGAACTGGTGGTATCCACTCGGCGGAGGAGCTTCGTACCGAGATCCGGACCGCACGGAAGCTGATCGAGGAGGCTGCGACACCGGATTACGAGCCGGTGTTCGGTGTGAACCTCATGCTGATGAATCCATGCACGGAGGCGTTTGTGCAGGTGTGCATCGAAGAGAAGGTGCCGGTGGTGACGACCGGTGCCGGCAATCCGGGACAGTATATGGCGGCCTTTAAGGAGGCCGGCATCAAGGTGATTCCGGTGGTCGGTGCCCCGATCCTCGCGAAGCTGATGGAGCGCCTCGGTGCGTACGCCGTCATCGCCGAGGGCTGTGAGTCCGGCGGACATGTCGGTGAGATGACGACGATGACCCTGGTGCCGCAGTGTGTGGACACCGTGTCGATTCCGGTCATCGCGGCCGGCGGGATCGCAGATCACCGTCAGTTTGAGGCAGCCATGGCCCTCGGTGCCTGTGGCGTGCAGATCGGTACGGTGCTGCTGTCCGCAGAGGAGTGCCCGATCCATGAGAACTATAAGGCCGCGCTTCTGAAGGCACAGGGCAGTGACGCCATCGTGACCGGACGGATCGGCGGGACACCGGTGCGTGTACTGAAGAACCAGATGACCGTCGCTTATATCAAGCAGGAGAAGGCTGGTGCCGATAAGATGGAGCTCGAGAAGTTCACCCTGGGTTCCCTCCGTCGTGCCGTGTTCGAGGGCGATGTGAAGACCGGCTCCCTGATGGCTGGGCAGGTATGCGGACAGCTGCATACGATTCGACCGCTCGCGGAAATCCTCGAGGATATCTGTCAGGGATAAATCGAAGCGCGTTTCGTGCAGCGTCGGTGGACGTGAGAAAGGATGCATTTCCGGTGGCGTAGCCTCACGCGGGCCGTCATCGAAAGCAGATAGAAAGGTAGAACATGAAAACAGCATTTTTATACGCAGGACAGGGCAGCCAGCATGTCGGCATGGGTGCCGATCTGTACCGTGATTATCCGGAGTTCCGCCGGGTGTTTGACAGTGTCAGCGATGCGCTTCAGCGCTATACGAAGAGTGAGGACTTCCGTAAGGAATTTGCAGGGGGCGAGGGCGTCGATCAGAACTATGATCTCCACCGTCTCGTCTTCCAGGATCCGGATGGTGTCATCAACGAGACCCGTTACACCCAGCCGGCGATGGTGGCCTTCGCCTGTGGCGTGACCGAGATCCTCCGTGTACATGGCATCCGTCCGGATGTGACCGCCGGCCTTTCGCTCGGTGAGTACTCGGCACTCGAGGCGGCAGAGGTGATGGACGCAGAGACCACGGTGAACATGGTCGCCTTCCGTGGTGCCAGCATGGCGGCTGCGTCCGAGGGCATCGACTGCGGCATGAGCGCGGTCCTCGGTGTAGCGGCTGAGGATCTCGAGACGGTCTGCCGTCAGGCGCAGCTCGAGACCGGAAAGATCGTTTCTCTCTGCAACCTGAACTGCCCGGGACAGATCGTCATCGGTGGTGAGAAGGCAGCTGTCACGAAGGCGGCCGAAATCATCAGCGCGAGTGGCAGCGGCAAGAGCATCCCGCTTCGCGTGTCCGGACCGTTCCATACCGTCTTTATGAAGAGCGCTGGCGATGCGCTCGCACGCTACTTTAAGAGCATCCGTTTTCAGCGCCCAAAGTGCCCGGTGATGTTTAACTACCTCGGCGGGACCTGTGAGGAGGTCAGTACATCCGTGGAGTCCACGACGGCGACGACCCTCGCTGGACTTCGCCGGGCGATCCCGGAGCTTCTCGAAGAGCAGGTGCAGAAGCCGGTCCGCATGGAGGCGATCCTCCGCGAGATGTTTGAGGACGGCGTGACGAATTTCATCGAGATCGGCCCGGGCCATACACTCGCCGGCTTCGTAAAGAAGGTCGCCCGCGATATGGGCATCACGGAGTTCACGGTCACCGCAATCGAGACCTCTGAGGACATCGCGAAGCTTTGTGCGGAAGCCTGAGGGCAGAGCACCCGCAGCGTTGCGTCGAAGAAATCCATTTTTAACGCAATTTTTCTATAAATACAGTGTTCCACAGGAACAGAAGTGACTGTCTGGAAACAGCCGGAGGAAAAACAAATGTCAGAAACGACAGAAAAGATCACAGGTGCAGCGATCGTCACCGGTGCAGGCCGGGGGATCGGCCGTGCCATCGCGGTGGAGCTCGCGCGCCATGGCTATCACATCCTCGTGGATTATGCGGGGAATGCTTCCGCCGCCGAGGAAACGGTTGCACTCTGCCAGGCGGAAGGCGTCGATGCCTTCGCTGTGCAGGCGGATGTATCTGACGAGGACGCCGTAAAGGGTCTCGTAAAGAGTGCGCTCGAGCGCTTCGGCCGCATCGATGTGCTCATCAACAACGCGGGCATCACCCGTGACAATCTGATGCTTCGCATGAGCGCAGAGGACTTCGATCTCGTGATCGAGAAGAACCTGCGTGGTGCCTTCCTGATGACGAAGTACGTCGGAAAGGAAATGCTGCACCAGCGCTCCGGTCGCATCGTAAACATTTCCTCCGTCGTCGGCGTGCATGGCAATGCTGGCCAGGCGAACTATGCGGCTTCAAAGGCCGGTCTCATCGGTCTCACGAAGACCACCGCCCTCGAGTATGCGAGCCGCGGCATCACCGCGAACGCCATCGCCCCGGGCTTCATCGACACCGACATGACGAAGGTGCTGCCGGAGAAGGTGAAGGAAGCGATGCTGCAGCAGATTCCGCTTCGCCAGTTCGGACGCCCGGAGGATGTCGCAAAGGCGGCGGCCTTCCTGGCATCGGACGACGCCCGCTATATCACCGGTCAGGTACTCGGTGTGGATGGCGGCATGGGCTGCTGATAAAGTTAATATAGAAATATAGGAGAGCACAATGAATAAACGTAGAGTCGTCGTCACCGGTCTCGGTACGGTAAATCCGACCGGCAATGATACAGAGACTTCCTGGGCAGCCATCCGCGCCGGACAGTGCGGCATCGGCCCGATCACCCATTTCGATACAGAAAATTTCACGATCAAGCTCGCCGGTGAGGTGAAGAATTTCGATCCGTCTGCCATCATCGACCGTCGTGAGCAGAAGCATATGTCGCGCTATGCGCAGTTCGCCATCGTGGCTGCCGAGGAGGCGATCCGCGAGAGCGGCATCGGGAGCGCAGCGGAGCTGAAGACTTCCGACGCTGCGGACGCCGGCATCGGCCCGAAGGAATATGAGGCGAGCCGTATGGGCGTTATCATCTCGTCCGGTATCGGCGGCCTCAGCACCATCGAGGAGGAGCATACGAAGGCCCTACAGCGTGGCTTCGAGCGTGTGTCTCCGTTCTTTATTCCGATGGCGATTTCCAACATGGCGGCAGCGAACGTCGCGATCCGTCACGGCTTCAAGGGCATGTGCACCTGTCCGGTGACCGCGTGTGCCGGCGGCTCGAACGCCATCGGCGACGCTTTCCACCGCATCCGTGATGGTTATGAGGACGTCATGGTGGCTGGCGGCACCGAGGCGAGCATCACCGAGCTCGGCATCGGCGGCTTCGCCAGCATGCGTGCCCTCTGTGCTGCGACGGATCCGAAGCGCGCAAGCATCCCGTTCGATCAGGAGCGTGGCGGCTTCGTCATGGGCGAGGGTGCCGGCATCCTGGTGCTCGAGGAGCGTGAGCATGCGCTCCACCGTGGCGCGAAGATCCTCGCAGAGATCGTCGGCTACGGCGCGAACTGCGACGCCTACCACATCACGAGCCCGAACCCGGAGGGCGAGGGCGGTGCCGACTGCATGCGCCTCGCCATCGCAGACGCGGGCATCCAGCCAGAGGAAATCTCCTACATCAACGCCCACGGTACCTCCACGCATCTCAATGATGCCTGTGAGACGAAGGCCATCAAGGCGGTCTTCGGAGCGAAGGCCTACGAGATTCCGGTTTCCTCCACGAAGTCGATGACCGGTCACCTGCTCGGTGCGGCCGGCGGCGTCGAGGCCCTCTTCAGCGTGAAGGCCCTCGAGGAGCAGTTCATCCCGGCGACCATCAACTACCAGGTGCCGGATCCGGAGTGCGACCTCGACATCGTGCCGAACGAAGGACGTGCGGCGAAGCTCGACTACGTCCTCTCGAACTCCCTCGGCTTCGGCGGACACAACGCCTGCCTGATTTTCAAGAAGGCCTGAAGGGAGATGCCATGACAGAAGAGATGAACACGAACCCGTCTGTTTCCGAGGCGGATGCTGAGATCATGACCGCAGCGGCAGAAGAGATGCACGCTTCTTC
The DNA here is from genome assembly GCA_004554245.1 of Oribacterium sp. Classification (GTDB taxonomy): domain Bacteria; phylum Bacillota; class Clostridia; order Lachnospirales; family Lachnospiraceae; genus Oribacterium. Next base: position 30,226 of record SFND01000004.1, read on the forward strand.
GGAAGCGGGCGAAAACGCAGCCACGGTCGAGGCGGCACGCGCAGCGCATCCGCTCCGTGTCGATGAGATCAAGGAGATCATCCCACACCGCTATCCGTTTCTCCTGATCGATCAGGTGGTGGATTATGAGCCGGGAAAGTTTGCCGATGCACGAAAGTGCGTCACGGTGAACGAGCCCTTCTTCCAGGGACACTTCCCGCAGTATCCGGTGATGCCAGGCGTCCTCATCATCGAGGCCCTCGCACAGACCGGCGCCGTCGCGCTCCTCAGCATGCCGGCGAATAAGGGAAAGATCGCGCTGTTCGGCGGCATCAAGAACGCCCGCTTCAAGAAGCAGGTACGTCCGGGCGACGTCCTCGAGCTCCACTGTGAGCTCACCCGCATGCACGGCCCGGTCGGCATGGGTACCGCCGTCGCCACCATCAACGGAAAAACCGCTGTGCAGGCGGAGCTCACCTTCGCGGTACAGTAAAATAATTGTATAGAATCGGCGAGAGCATGATATAATCGAACTGTTCATACGAAATGTAAGTTAAAGGAAAAGGTGCTACATGCTGAACCAGTCTATCGCCGATCTCTATAATCGCTTCCGCATCCACTTCTACAAGCGGGTCTTTTCGAAGGAAAGCAGCCGGGATGAGTCTCTGACCTCGGTTGAGGCCTTCAGTCTCGAGTGCATCAAGGCGCTCGGGGAGCCGACGGTGGCGGAGTTTGCGAAGATGATGGGCATTTCGGCTCCGAACGCGGCATATAAAGTCAATGCACTCGTCCAGAAGGGATATATCGAGAAGGTGCAGTCGGACGAAGACCACCGCGAGTTCTACCTCCACCCGACGGAAAAGCTCGAGAACTACTATCACCGTAGCTACCAGTTTCTCGATGAAGTCGTGAAGCGCTTCGAGGAACGCTTCTCTGAGGAGGACCTCGCGAAGCTCGACGAGATGCTGCAGGTCATCACGAAGGAGATGATCCCGGAGCTCGATCCGGAGCACCTCAGAAAGCGGGACTGATTCGGAAATCAATGTGAACAGGAGAAGAGGGATATCAACCGGCTTTTTGTGCTATCAGCATAAAACAGGCCGGTTTTTTCGTTTCTTTTGACGAATTCTGCGTTTCTTTTCGGGAATTCTGATTTTCTGATTGACATATTTTGAGAAGAAGCATATATTCTATGTAAGCGCTTACATAAAGAGCAGGGAAGCGCTGCCCTGGTAAGCATAGACATCGATTTTTAGAGCATTTCACAGCTGAAAGGAACGAATTAAGATGGAGAAGTTAAATTATCAGGTACTTGAGCAGTCTGGTTATCAGGGATATGTCCTGAAGGATGCACCTGTGAAGGTGATGCAGTTTGGCGAGGGTAATTTCCTCCGTGCATTCGTTGACTATTTCTTCGATATGGCAAACGAGCATGCGGACTGGAACGGTAAGGTGACCCTCGTTCAGCCGATCGCACAGGGTCTCACCGAGTATGTCAATGCGCAGGAGGGTCTCTACACCCTGTACCTTCGTGGTTCTGAGAATGGTCAGAAGGTGAACAACAAGCGTGTGATCTCCGCTGTCAAGGACTGCATCAATCCGTATACTGCAGAGGGCTTTAAGGCACTCCTGGAGCTTGCAAAGTCGGATGATCTCGAGTACATCGTTTCGAACACCACCGAGGCCGGTATCGTCTATGATCCGGACACGAAGTTCGATCAGGAGCCGCCGGTTTCCTTCCCTGGTAAGATGACGAGAGTGCTCTATGAGCGTTTCAAGGCCGGCAAGGGCGGACTCGTCGTTCTCTCCTGCGAGCTGATCGACGCGAACGGTCAGGTGCTGAAGCAGATCGTAAACCGTCACATCGATGAGTGGGGCCTCGGCGAGGACTTCAAGAACTGGGTAAACGAGAAGGTTCTGTTCTGCTCCACACTCGTAGACCGTATCGTTCCGGGCCGTATCCGCGATCCGAAGGAGGTTGCAGAGCTCGAGGCGGAGAACGGTTACACCGATCCGCTGACCGATGTCGGCGAGGTATTCGGTGTATGGTACATCGAGGGACCGAAGGAGCTCGAGGACAAGCTTCCGTTCAAGAAGGCCGGCGTAAATGTACATGTCGTTCCAGAGGTTGCTCCTTATAAGAAGAGAAAGGTAAGAATCCTGAACGGTGCACACACCGGCTTCGTACTCGGTGCATACCTCGCAGGCTTCGACATCGTGCGTGACTGCATGCACGACGAGGTCATCCGTGACTACATGAACAAGATGCTCCAGGATGAGATCATCCCGATCCTTCCGCTGGATAAGGAGGATTGCGAGAAGTTCGCTTCTGCGGTTGAGGATCGTTTCAACAACCCGTTCGTTGATCACCAGCTGATGAGCATTTCTCTCAACTCTACCTCGAAGTGGAGAGCGAGAAATATGCCTTCCTTCCTCGAGTATGTTGAGAAGTTCGGTAAGCTTCCGGCAGTGCTCACGATGAGCTTCGCAGCGTACATGGCATTCTACAGCTGTGATATCCAGCGTCGTGAGGAGGATGGCCTCGTATGCAAGCGTCCGGCAGGCAACGAGTACAAGATTCAGGACGACGCCTTCGTCCTCGACTTCTACTTCACACACAAGGATGACGATGTGAAGACCCTCGTACACGCTGTGATGACCAACACCGAGTTCTGGGGCCAGGATCTCACCGAGATCGCCGGCTTCGAGGAGGCGACCGTACAGAACCTCACCCTCATCCGTGAACAGGGTGCGAAGGCGGCTTACGCAAGCGTACTGTAAAGTGAACCTGTCGGCACATATGCTTTCTGGAAGAGCCGGAAAGCATATCGCCTGGGACAGCGTGGCAAACAATCGAACAGCGGCTTCGCATCGAGGACCTTTCGTGATGTGGATTCGTTCAATGCTTACATCATCGGCCGGGACAGATCACTGCTCCGGCCTGTGGTTTCAGGAGGAAAATTATGGCAAGAGCAAAGGTAGTGCATATCAGCCCGGAGGACAATGTCGTCGTGGCCATCGCTCCGATCGCGAAGGGTGATGAAATCAAGGTCGATGACATTGACCTCGTCGCAGCGGAGGACATCCCACAGGGACATAAGGTGGCCGTCACGCCGATCGCGGCAGAGGGCCAGGTCATCAAGTACGGCGTTTCGATCGGTCACACCACCGAGGATGTGAAGCCAGGTCAGTGGGTGCATACCCACGATATGAAGACGAATCTGTCCGGCGAGGTGGAGTATACCTACGAGCCGGCGGTGCCGGAGAAGAAGACCATGCCGGTCGAGACCTTCGAGGGCTTCGTGCGTCCGGATGGCAAGGTCGGCACGCGAAATGAAATCTGGATCATCCCGACCGTCGGCTGTGTCAATGATGTGGCGAAGCATCTCGCGGAGATGAATCAGGACATCGTGCAGGGCAGCATCGAGGGCCTCTATACCTATACGCATCCGTTCGGCTGCTCTCAGACTGGTCATGATCACGCGACCACCCGTAAGCTGCTCGCAGATCTCGTACGTCATCCGAATGCAGGCGGCGTGCTGGTGCTTTCCCTCGGCTGCGAGAATCTGACCCACGAGCAGTTCCTCGAGGAGCTCGGTGCGTACGATCCGAATCGTGTGAAGTTCCTGACCTGCCAGGACGTCGAGGATGAGTTCGAGACCGGAACGAAGCTGCTTCATGAGCTCGCAGCGTATGCCGGCCAGTTTAAGCGTGAGACGGTCGGTCTCGATAAGCTGGTGCTCGGCATGAAGTGCGGCGGCTCCGATGGCCTGTCCGGCATCACGGCGAACCCGACCGTCGGCCGCGTATCCGATCTGATCGTGGCGCAGGGTGGTACCTCCATCCTCACCGAGGTCCCGGAGATGTTCGGTGCCGAGAGCATGCTGATGGGCAGATGCGTGAATCGGGAAATCTTTGACAAGGCAGCACACATGCTGAACGGCTTCAAGGATTACTTTATCAGCCACAACGAGGTGGTCTATGATAACCCGTCCCCTGGAAACAAGCAGGGCGGTATCACGACCCTCGAGGACAAGTCCTGCGGCTGTGTACAGAAGGGCGGCAAGGCGGCGATTTCCGACGTCCTCGCCTATGCAGAGCCGGTACATACGAAGGGCCTGAACCTCCTCTATGGACCGGGCAACGACCTCGTATCCAGCACGAACCTGACCGCTGCCGGCTGCACGGTGATTCTCTTCACCACCGGCCGTGGCACACCGTTCGGCGCACCGGCACCCGTTGCGAAGATCGCGACCAACGATCGCCTCGCCGAGCGCAAGGCAAACTGGATCGACTTCAACGCTGGTCCGGTGGCTTCCCAGGGTGAGTCCGTCGATGACGCCGGTCGTCGTCTCCTCGACCTCGTGAAGGAAATCGCGTCTGGTAAGAAGACGAAGGCAGAGCAGAACGGCTTCCGTGAGATCTCCATCTTCAAGGATGGCGTCGTGCTGTAAATTTTATGATGATGCCAGTATTCGGAGGCACAGTCCTGCGAACTTCTCGCAGGACGCCCGAGGCTGGCGATCTGCATTAAAAACGTCCCCGGAATGTTTCCAGGGACGTTTTTAATGCGTTCATATATGGAAAAAGCGCTGACAAAGACAGAAGTCGTCAGCGGTCTTTATTCAGATGATGCCGCGCTTCCGTGTATGCTGTATGATCTCTTCGATCTCAGCGGCGATCGCCTCGTCATAGCCCTCGAAGCCACGATAGCGGGCGACAGCGGAAAGTACCTGCTGCTTCACCTGCGGATGCAGGGCGCCACCTCTCAGGCCCTTTACGGCGTCCAGAAGGTCCTGCATCTGCGCGGTCGTCGGCTGTATCGCTGCCACCTGTGCAAAGGCGCGTACCATGCCATCCGGGCGCAGCGCGGACATGCCGGTCACCATGAACAGTGCACCACCGAGCATCACCACCGCGGCCAGAATCATCAGCGGATTATTCTGCTGCTGTAGCATGAGAAGCGCGGCAAGACCGAGTACGCAGCCGCCCACACCAAGCAGTGCAAACTTCCGTGCATTCTTTCGATAGGTTCCCAGCGCCGATTCGCCCGCCTGCACCGGGGGCTTCGGCGTCGGAGCGTTCGTCGTCTCCGCTTCATTCACTACGGTGCTCTCCGCAGTTTCTGCGCGGTCTTCCGTCGATTCACCGGAGACAGGATCGTCTGGACCCTCCACCTGATTCCGCGCCATAAGTTCATTTACTTCATTTAATTTATGCTGATCCATACTGGAAATCTCCTTTTTCATCATTCGTAAATTTTACCTTTTCTTTCCTTGATTCTCAAGTGCATAGCAGAATGAACGTAAAAATAAAAGTGCACTATAAATAACAGCGGAACAGTTTTAAAACGTGTGGTACCGGATTTTACGGGCAGGTAATCGAACTTTTTGAACAACTGATATATCAGTCAAACGCTGAAAAAGTGACGGAATTCCGCCATTTCACTGTAATTACCGAAAAAATTCACAGTAATTTTACATAGTGACAAAACTGTAATATTTTTTCGTTATTATGCTGAAGTAAGGCACGCGTAACTGTGCAAATTTTAGCCTATTTCGTCGATGACAAGAGCGCTTTTTCGATGGTATCATCCCGGAAAACAGAGATGTATTTCGAGAGGTTTTCACTGTTTTACTCTCACGTTATTGCAGGAGGAAATTATGAGCACATTAAACATTATGTTACAGGATCGCGACGCGGTTACAGAGTTCGTGGCTGCAACGACCAGCATGCCGTTTGATATGGATCTCGTACAGGGCTCTCGCGTTGTTGATGCAAAATCACTTCTTGGTATTTTATATATGGGTCTTGGCAAGGTTCTTAATCTGAAGCTCGATACCGAGCATCTGCCGACAGCGAAGCAGACCCTTCACAAGTTCATCGTTGAGTAAGCTGTCACAGGGGCATACCGTCGAGCAGAACGATTCCGTTCGCATCGAGCGGAGTCGACGCCGATCGATCGTGCTGTCCGTGAACAGTAGGGCGGAGGTCATCCTCAAGGTGCCTTACCGGACGACGAACGCAGAAATCAATCGTATACTCTTCGAACGGCAGGACTGGATCCGTACCCACGTGGCACGGGTCCAGTCTGCGCGTGCATCAGCCGATACACTGTCTCCGCTGACGGACGAGGAGCTGCGGCAGCTCAGCCATCAGGCGGCGCAGTACATCCCACCACATGTAGCGCTGTACGCGGAGCGCATCGGCGTCTCTTATGGACGTATCACGATCCGTCATCAGCGGACCCGCTGGGGAAGCTGCAGCACGAAGGGAAATCTCAATTTCAACTGTCTCCTCATGCTGACGCCGCCGGAGGTCATCGACTATGTCATCGTGCATGAGCTCTGTCACCGGAAGGAAATGAACCATTCCGCGCGCTTCTGGACGCTGGTTGCATCGATTCTTCCGGACTATACAGAGCAGAAGCGCTGGCTGCGGGAGCACGGTGGTGTCATCATCGGACGGCTGGAAGCATAAGTGAAAATAAATAATAAAAAACCAGGGCGGCGTTCCGCCCTGGTTTTTATTTGCGTTTCCGGCGTCCGGTACGACTGTTCAGCATCATATCGCGTCGGGCCTTCTGCTCCCGCGTAAGGTCCCTCGTATGCTTCAGCATACGCTTCCGGCGACGCGAGCGGAGGAACTCCTCCCGACGCTCCAGAAGATAGTAGATGACGAAGACGAGTCCGGCGACGAGTGCGATGACCGCCAGGATGAGCAGCACCCGAACGATCGGCTTCGGCAGCTCGATCCGGCCCTTCTCCCGGTTCAGGACGATCGGTGCGTGGTTCGCCGTGCTTTCCTGTGGCAGCTGACCGGCGACCTTCGGCTTCGTATCCTCCACGGTCTTCCCCGAGAGATGGATCGTCTCTGGTACGGTTTCCTGCACCTTCGCCTCCATCACCGCGGCATCCTGAGATGCCGCGGCCTTCGCCGCGCTGTCATCCGTGAGCCGGATATAGGCCTGGCCGAGGCTTCGGTCGTCCATACTGTAGTCCACCCGGGCGAAGGAGCCGTCGGCTTTTTCCTTGTCGGACAGGTCATAGCGCATCGAACGCTGGACACTGTCGAAGCTTTCGTTCTTCGGGAGCGTCACATGGTTGGACGCATCGATGGTGAAATCCAGCGTATTCACGAGCTGGATGCCGTCTACCTTCAGATTGGAGGCGAGCTTATTATAGCTCTCATCGGCGGTGGCGACCTCGAGCGACTGGAAGTGGTCGTATCCGAAATTGAAGAGATTTCGTGTATCGCGATACTGCGAGTTGTGTCCATTCAGGATGACACAGATCAGCGTCATGCCGTCGCGTTCACAGGCGGTCACCAGTGTGTTGCCGGCGAGGGTCGTGTACCCGGTCTTACCGGCGAACACACCCGGATAGTAATCTGAGAAGGAACGGCGCATCATATGGTGATGGGCGTAAATCGTGTTTTCCGGCGCATCCGCGTTCGGATACTTGTTGATCGGCGCATGGGTATAGACCTGCGTCGCGTCGATGGAACGGAAGGTATCGTTCTGGATCGCGTACTGCATGATCTTTGCGAAATCCGCCGCACAGGTATAGTGCTCCGGATTATTCAGACCAGACGGGTTCGCAAAATGTGAATTCACGCAGCCGAGCTCCGCTGCCTTCTGGTTCATGAGCTCCGCAAACTTTTCATTGGAGCCGGCGATGTATTCGGCGAGGGCATTTGCGCAGTCGTTGGCCGACTGAAGCAGCAGACCATAGAGACAGTCCCGCACGGAGAGCTTATCGCCCGGAACCGCACCGATGATCGTCGAGTTCTGCTCGAGATTCCCATTGACCGCGGCATAGGAGAATGTGACCTTGTCTTCGAGATTCGTACAGTTCTCGAGGACGATGATGGCGGTCAGTACCTTCGTGATCGAAGCCGGATAGTAGGCGGTCGTCGCGTTCTTTTCATACAGTACAGCGCCGGAATCGGCATCGATGAGGATCGCGCCCTCGGATTCGACGTTGAATTCCGGTGTCGGCCAGGTCGCTGCATAGGCGGTGAGTGGTGCGCATCCACTTGCAGACAGCGCGGAGCTGAGTACCGATGTCACCGATCGTCCGGCATCCGTGAGGATGTTCCCGGTCGACGACATTGCCTCAGACCGCATCGTTCCAGAGGGATCCGAAACGACGGTGGCGGAGAGCAGTGAGAGCGCGCTCAGTGTCAGGAGACTGCGTCGGACGAAGCGTGACAGATATTTCGTTTGTTTCTTTTTCTTATCCTTCATTTGTATCCCTGGCGGCGGTCTTCAGCACGATCGCGGCCTTATACAGGTCGCCATCGATGGAGATGACGAGCTCGCCATCCATTAATTTCGTGAGGCTCTTCGCGATCGAGAGACCGAGGCCTGAGCCCTCTGTGGTCCGGCTGACATCACCGCGTACGAAACGCTCGGTGAGCTCCTCCGGGGAGATATTCAGCGGACGGGAGGAGATGTTTTTGATCGTGCAGGCAGCGGTGCCTGTCTCTGTATCCTCGGTGACATCCACGTAGACGCGGGAGCCACGAAGCGCATACTTGCAGCAGTTGTTCAGCAGGTTCTCGATGACACGCCAGAGGTGGCGGCCGTCGGCACGGATCATGACCGGATGCTCCGGATAGCTGAGGATCATCTCGAGCTTTGCAGCTGAAGTCTTGTCCTCGAACTCACCGAGTGCCTGCTCGACGATCTCCGTGTAGTTGATATCGGCGAAGTCAATCTTGACGTTGCCGGAGCTTGCCTTGCTGGCTTCGACCAGATCCTCCGTCAGTGTCTTCAGACGTGTGGACTTCTGATCGAGCACCTTCAGATACGCCTGCACGTTCGGATTATCGATGTTCTCTCGCTTCAGAAGATCGACGTAGCTGATGATGGAGGTCAGCGGTGTCTTGAGGTCATGCGAGACGTTCGTGATGAGGTCTGCTTTCAGGCGCTCTGCCTTGACCTGTTCATCCACGGCCTGACTGAGACCGGTGGCGATCCGCCAGGCGTAGCAGTCGATCGCGAGGATGATGATCGCGATGCCAAGTGCCGACAGAAAGGCCCGGAGGCTCTGTGCCTGGAAGAAATGGACGAAGAGCGTTACGACCATACCGGCAGCCAGCAGATTCGGCAGCACGAAGAGCACATAGGTAAATATCTTCGGGGTGGTTTTTTCCGCCGCATGGATATAGTGCCCGATGAGGCCAGCGGTGCCGTTCAGAAGCGAATCCGCCCAGAGACGACCGGCCTTAAAGCTGCGCACGATCGAAAGCGTGAGTGGCAGTGCCACGAAGTAATCCGCGAGGAAGCGGATGCAGTTCTCCCAGAAGCTCCAGTTATCGATGACGCCGAGGATGTTTTCGAGCGAGCTCAGGAATACCGGTGTAACGAGGAAGGCGATCAGTCCAAAGAGGGCACCGATCAGCATCCGAAGCTCGACCGGCAGGTGATCAAACGGAAGAAGATGGGGCTTTCGGTCGCTCTGTTCCGCGCCATGGCCGGTCCAGGTGATGAGGAGCACGAGGCTTACGATGAAGCTGACGCTCGAGAGGATCAGGAGTGTCAGACCGATGATGCTGTTTTCACGTCGCTCGTTGTACTCCTGTGAAGCGTCTGCGAAGGCATCCTGCACCGGAAAGCTGGTGTCGATACCCGTGGAAAAACGATACTGGCAGTTACTGCCGAACGGACTTCTCGCCTGCAGAAGCATGATGAGATCCTGCGGCAGGTCGTGGTAGTCAGAGATGACCTCCAGCGAACTCGAATCGGTATAGGCGTACTTCGGAAGGCTGCGAATCTCGTCCTCGCTCAGTGATGGGGCGTTGGTATAGACGCGGCTTTCCTGATCCTTCTGATAGATGACATTAAAATAGAAGTTTGTAAGTGCAGGATCAAATTCGCTCTTGACGGCATAGTAGCGTGCCAGATGGCTGAGTGCCTCCTTCGTCAGTGTGCCGAGCGACATCTGCCCATCGGTCGGGCTCTGCTGCTTATAGTTCGGCATGTAGGCCCGGTACTGTACGACGATCTGATGCTTCAGCTCATCCATCTCCTTCGTGACGGTCGCTACGCCGCCCTCCCGAAGCTGGTTTTTCGTATCGAAGTAGTAGCCCATGGAACGCCCGTACTGGATGAGATAATCCAGGGAATAGGAAACGTTCTGCCCATTGACGTCGGCCTGTGCGATGATCTGATTCAGATTCAACTTGCCGTCCTCCTCGAAGATATCCGTGAGCTTGATATAGTCGAAGACGTCAGCCATGGTCTGGTGGGCCTGGTTCTCGAAGGCATTGCTTTCGATGTAGTCCGGCTGCGACACATACTCGAGCGCATTTCCGCCCGCCGCGCCGAAGGTGAGGATGCCGATGCTCACGAGCACCATCAGGATGGCGATGGCGTTCACAATCGCGCTGATTACTTTTTTGATCATTACTTGTCGCCGTCCTGCTTCTCGATCTTATAGCCGACACCCCAGACGACCTTGAGGTAGCGTGGCTCACGCGGATTGATCTCGATCTTTTCACGGATATGGCGGATGTGCACCGCGACGGTGTTATCCGCGCCGATCGCCTGCTCGTTCCAGATCGAGGTGTAGATGTCGTCGATAGAGAATACCTTGCCCGCGTTCTTTACGAGCAGCAGCAGGATATTGTACTCGATCGGGGTCAGCTTGATCGGATTGCCATCGACGGTGACCTCCTTCGTGTCATCGTTCATGACGAGACCACCACAGGCATAGATATTTTCGCTCGTGGTTTCACCCATGTTGCCGAGCTGTGTGTAGCGGCGCAGCTGAGACTTTACGCGGGCCACCAGCTCGAGCGGATTGTACGGCTTCGTGAGATAGTCATCGGCGCCGACATTGAGACCGAGGATCTTATCGTTATCCTCCCCCTTTGCGGAGAGCATGATGATTGGGATCGAGCTCGTTTCACGTACCTTCAGTACAGTGTGTACACCATCGAGCCCCGGCATCATCACATCGACGATCAGAAGATCAACTTTATTCTTTTCCATGATGTCCAGTACATCATAGCCATCGTAGGCTTTTAAAACATGAAAGCCCTCACCGGTCAGGTAGATGGAAATCGCCTCGACGATCTGCTTATCGTCATCGCATACCAGTATTGTCTGCATAGAAAACCTCCATGAAAAAATATAAATTAACTACATTAGTATACCGTACTATGAGGAGCAATGCAAAAAAAGAAAGCATCGAAATATGTGACGGTTTTATGAAGATAAAAGAAGAGCTGTGCAGCGGGCACAGCTCTTCGGGTGATGTTATGCGGATTCAGGCGGCAGGGGTTTCTGCAGCTGGTGTTTCTGCGGCTACCGGCTGAACGAAATCGCTCTTGATGTAGGCATCCTCGCCGTTGTAGTCGATATTGACCCAGCCATCGGCTTCACCCTTATAGGTGACCTGCGTGCCGGCATCGAGAACGGCGAGTACACGGCAGTCGGTATTCGGCTCGGTACGAACCTTGACGCCGGTCGTGGTCATATAGATCGCGGTCGTCGGCTCCGGTGCGGCCGTCGTCTCTGGAACGATCGGTTCGGTCTCCATCACCGGCTCGGTGGCGGCTACGGTGGCAGCTGGTGTCGTCTCGATCGTCGCACTGCCGGAGTTGCCCATCAGAACGCGGATCAGAATGACCGCGAGGATGAGACAGAGAATCGGAATCACGTACTTCAGGATGCCGTACAGATCCAGCTCCTGCTTTCTGCCCTTCTGTCCGCCACGTGGACGGTTCGCATTGCGACGACCAGAAGCGGCTGCCCGCTTCGCTGTACTGGTTGCGGCCGGACGACGATTTCCATTCCGGGATACGCGCTCGGAATCACGAAGCGGCCGGGTCGGACGCTGGTTCGTATTCCGGCTGGAGCGGTGATGCACATTACTGCCGGAACGACGTGGCGCATTTCCTAATGGAAGATCGACACCACTCGCATCGAAGGATGAACGTGGTGCTGTAGCAGCGCCTGCGTCGACGTCTCCCGAACCGGCAGCCGATTCGCCCTCGTTTTCTGGCGCAGTATAACGGCGCACAGTATCGGCATCGTCTGAACCGTCTGCCTCATAGCTGCTGCTCACGCCGTCTGCTGCATCTGTAGAAGCATACGAATCTGAACCTGCCGCAGCGAAACTTCGCTCACCTGCCGCCGGTCCGCTGTAACCGCTGGAGAAGCGGCTGGAACCCTGGAAGCTGCGTGTTTCGTAGCCGCCTCCGGATGAACGCTGCGCGTTCGAGTCTACATAATGCTCGAGTGCATCCTTCAGAAGAGAGAAGGAATCATTCGCCGCCTGCGCCGTCGCCTGGACACCGTTCTCGGTCTGCTCCGCATATAAACGGATGGCGTGATACTGATCCCGCGTCTCCTTTGAAATCAGCCGGTTTTCAAACAGCTGCTCGATATCACTCTCGAGATTGTTCGAAACGAGAACCGCCTTATCCACCTGCATACGGACGATCCTCTTCAGAATCTCACGGTCCAGAACCATGGCTTCAGCATAGCGACCGTTCAGAATATTCTGTTGAGCCTCATTTAAGTCGGTGCGAATTTTGCCCCAGATACTAGCTTCTCTTGGTGTTGGCATCAGAAACCTCCTTGACGGGAACATGTCCCAGCGCCGGAAAACGGCACGGAAAGATATTTTTTTGAGAAAAAAAGAATGTCTTTTTTCGGAAAAACCTTCTTTAAATATACAGTCTAAGTATAACCAATTTCCAAAATCACTTCAAGGAAAAAGCATTTTTTCAGTCACGCAGCTGCCCCTGCATGAACGGTTATTCAGAAGCAGTATAGACGCCGTAACTGAAGCAGTGCTGAAAAAGTAGGGTTGGGATGTGGATATCGGCGGGGCGCAATGCCGAGCCCCTGCTTGCGACTGCGCGGAATGTATGTTACACTGCGAAAAACCGTCGTTTTCGTGCACGTCTCGAAGGCGAGTGCAGAATCGGCATCCTATACATAGAAACAGAAAGTGAAAGATTATGAGATTAAGACATATCACCGGCTCAGAGGACTACGTCGCGCAGTCTGAGTACGTCGTACACGAACCAGAGAAGAACAAGGGACAGTGGCAGCAGTTTTTCGGTAACGGGCACCCGATCCACGTGGAGATCGGCATGGGTAAAGGCCAGTTCATCGAGCAGATGGCGCTGACGCACCCGGAGATCAACTACATCGGCATCGAGCGTTACGATACCGTGATGCTGAAGGCGCTGAAGAAGCGAGAAGCTCTGATGGCGGAAGGTGAAGCACTCCAGAACCTCACCTTCATCTCTATCGACGCGCGCCTCCTCGCAGATGTCTTCGAGGCCGGCGAGATCGAGCGCGTCTACCTGAACTTCTCCGACCCGTGGCCGAAGGACCGCCAGGCGAACCGCCGTCTCACCAGCCCGGTTTTCATGAAGATCTATCAGCAGTTCCTGAAGCAGGACGGCGACCTCGAGTTTAAGACGGATAACGAAGGCCTCTTTGATTACTCCCTCCTGTCCATTCCGGAAGCCGGCTGGACCTTGACCGCCGTTACCCGCGACCTTCACCACGACGAGCGTATGAACCAGGGCAATATCATGACCGAATATGAAGAGAAGTTCTCCGCAAAGGGAAATCCGATCTTCAAGCTGATCGCGACACCGCCAGTACACGAAGCATAAACAGAATTCTGCAGGCAGGGGACCCGGAGGGTCCCCTGCCTGCCTGCCTGAACTGTTACATATGGTCAAAATTTTTTTGAAAAAGTTTTGAAAACCTGTTGACAATCAAAAACAGATTTTGTATATTACATAGGCGTCGAGCGGAAGACACGACACGAAAGACAAATGCACCTTTAGCTCAGTTGGTAGAGCAGCGGACTCTTAATCCGTTTGTCCAGGGTTCAAGTCCCTGAAGGTGCACTCGAAAAGTTCATATCTGTTTTATGCACCTTTAGCTCAGTTGGTAGAGCAGCGGACTCTTAATCCGTTTGTCCAGGGTTCAAGTCCCTGAAGGTGCACGACGAAGAGCCACATGTGAAAGCATGTGGCTTGTTTTTTATGAAAAAGTTCAGGCTGACCATTCGGTCTCCTGTCTCGAAATTTACATATCGTAAGAGAATTTTAAATGTACAGCGGCCATGACATGGTATAATGTACTTTTATACAGATGAAATTTAAAGTGGCAAGCTGTGCGGTGTATCCTGCACAGTGAACACGCAGCAGAGAGGTTACGAATATATGTTAAATCGAAACTTTACCCGTCTGACAGCACTGATGCTGGCGGGCAGTATGCTGGTGCTGACCGGCTGTCAGCAGCAGATCGGGGATACCCGGATGGCGACCGAGACAGAATCAGAGATCGTGGTGACCACGGCTCCGGAAGCCGCCACGGTCGATGCCGTCGCCGCGCTGGGGGTCAACTCGAACGTCCTTCCGTCCATCGCCGGTGTCACCATCGACGGATCCGCCGAGGACCTCGCACCGGTTAACCTGACGGTCGGCGTCATCAACTCCGTCGTTGCCGATCTCCAGCAGCGCCTGATGGATCTCGGATTTATGGATCCTGATGAACCGACAACCTACTATGGAGAAGCGACCTCACAGGCGGTCAAGTATTTCCAGCGTCAGGTCGGCATGGCGCAGGATGGTATCTGCGGTGTCCAGACCTGGGATGCGATCATGAGTGATACGGCTCCGCACTATGCGCTGAAGCCGGGCTTCCAGGGTGCGGATGTTACGAATGCGCAGTATCGTCTGTATAACCTTGGTTATCTCTACCACGCCTCGGATGTCAATGGTACCTATGACGAGACGACCGTGGAGGCGATGAAAAAGCTCCAGACACAGAACGGACTGAATCCGGATGGTATATACGGCACCGCAACCTATAATCTTCTTTATTCAGATGAGGTAAAGGCAAACATCGTCGCTCTCGGCGAGCAGTCCGACCTCGTAAAGAAGTACCAGCAGTACCTCATCAACCTCGGCTATCTCAGTGGGGAAGCGGATGGTAACTTCGGACAGGGCACGCAGGCGGCCATCAAGGCCTTCCAGGCACGAAACGACCAGATCGTCGATGGTTACCTCGGTCCGGATACCAGAGCAGCGCTCGAGAATCCGAACGCGATGCCGTTCGCGATGCGTCTCGGCGAGCAGTCCGATTCCGTCAAGAACCTGCAGGAGTACCTCGCGAAGTACGGCTACCTCGATAAGAGCAACATCACCGGCTACTATGGTGAAGTGACGAAGAACGCCGTCGCAAGCTTCCAGAAGGTAAACGGACTCGGCCAGGATGGTGCGGCCGGTGCACAGACTATGAACATGTTCTACAGCGGCAAGGCGAAGTCGAGGCCGAAGAACAGCTCGAGCAGCACAGGTACGAACCGGAACAACAGCAGCTCGTCCGGTAATAAGAGCAGCAGTAAGAATAACAGCAGTGCAGTGAGCGGCAATGTCGGCGGCGGAGCGACGGTCTCCGGATCCGCAGGTGCACTGGTATCCATCGCCGCATCGAAGATCGGCTGCCCATACGTATGGGGCGCCAAGGGACCGAACAGCTTTGACTGCTCCGGCTTCGTCTACTGGTGTCTCAACCAGGCAGGTGTCGGTGTATCCTACATGACCTCCTCCGGATGGCGTAATCCGGGACGATTCCGTCGCGTATCCTACAACGAGCTCCAGGCAGGAGATATCATCGTCGTATCCGGCCACGTCGGCATCTGTGCAGGTGGCGGCAGCGTCATCGATGCATCCTCCTCGAACGGACGTGTCGTACATAGATCACTCGGTCCATGGTGGGCGAACCACTTCATCGCCGGCTGGAG
The DNA here is from genome assembly GCA_004554245.1 of Oribacterium sp. Classification (GTDB taxonomy): domain Bacteria; phylum Bacillota; class Clostridia; order Lachnospirales; family Lachnospiraceae; genus Oribacterium. Next base: position 45,996 of record SFND01000004.1, read on the forward strand.
AATCTTCAGCTGATCAATATAAAAACTCCGTTGGAAAGGGACGTGCCCCTCTCCAACGGAGTTTTTTAATGCCGAAGCTTGACGAACTCCTGCAGCAGCGTCTCCGCCGCTGTCGACAGTGAACGTGACTGATCGACGACCGCGCAGAAGGTCCGGTCCGGCAGCGGGTCGGTGAGCTGGATACGATAGACCTCACCACGCGCGAGGGCATCCCGCGCGAGTGCCTCTGGATAGAAACCGATCCCGAGATCATACGCCACCATCGGCAGGATCTGATCCGTGGAGGAGGCCTCCAGCTCCGGATCGAACGGCAGCTGATGATTCAGAAAGTACTGCACATAGAGCTCGCGGGTGCCGGTATCGCGGCCGACGCTGATGAGTGGATAGGTATCGAGCTCACGCAGAGACATGGGCTGCTCCGCAAGGTGCCGGAGCCCCGGACCGACGATGGGGATTTCCTTAAAGGCAAAGAGTGGCTCCATCGAGAGCGTACCATGAATCGCCAGCGGTGTGGTCACGAGTGCGATATCGGCGAGGCCGTCCCGCAGTGCCTTCAGTGCGCGAGGCGTCGAGTGATTTGAGATGCTGATGCTGATTTCCGGGAAGTTCTTTTTAAAGTCCCGCAGCACCGGCAGCAGCACGAGACGAAGTGCGTTCTCGGAGGCGGCGATGGTGACGTGACCGCTTTCCATATTGACATCCTTCTGGAGCTCCCGCTCACCGAAACTCAGCTGCTCGTACGCGATCGACACATGCTCGTAGAGCTTCTGCCCGACCTGTGTCAGGGTGATGCCACGCTTCCCGCGGTGCATGAGCTTACAGCCGAGCTCTGCCTCGAGGCTGTTCATCGCGCGACTCACGTTCGGCTGATTCGAGCCGAGCATGCGTGCTGCCTGGGTGAAGCTGCGACAGCTGCCGACATAATAGAAGATGCGATAATAATCATACGAAACCATAGGGACCTCTTCGCTCAATAGAGGTAACAGTTAAGGCCGCCCCGCCGGATCCCCTGCCTGAACTGTTACCAATAGAGATTATTTCCAAAAATACAATACAAGCTTGTGATTAATATATCAAAATGAACAATCGAAGTCAAAATGACATGATAAATATATAAAAAATACGGCTTGAATATGAAAAAATGCGGAATATAATAGCAACCGAAGTAATCGGGAGCACCATGCCTGCCCGGAAAAGGGGGCTGCCCTGCATAGATGAATTCCGTTGGCCGGTTTCGGTACGGAATTTTTTTATTGCATACGGCACCCGGAGCGGCATCACTCTCGAGCACTTACGTAAAAGAATATGGAGGTAGTAGAATGGAGCAATTTACTTCGGAACTCCAGGAACAGCTGCAGGTCGTCACTGCATTCACGATTCCGGTGTTCGGAGGGATTCAAGTTGCCGAATCGACCGTCATCACCTGGGTGATCATGGCTGTACTGGCTGCGCTTTCCATCTATCTGGGTTCGAACCTGAAGGTACACAACCCGGGTAAACGTCAGCAGGTCGCAGAAATGATCGTCACCTTCCTGGACAACTTCATCAACGGGATGCTGGGAGAGAAGGGAAAGCAGTATGGAACCCTGATTTCCGTCATCCTCATCTATATCGGAGTGTCCAACGTGATCGGTCTGTTCGGACTGAAGCCGCCGACCAAGGATCTGAATGTCACGGTCGGTCTTTCACTCATCAGTATCGTGCTGATCGAGGTCGCGGGTATCCGCGCGAAGGGCGCGAAGGGCTGGCTGAAGAGCTTTTCACAGCCGGTTGCGATCGTGACACCGATCAATATCCTCGAGCTGGTGATTCGTCCGCTGTCCCTGTGCATGCGACTTTTCGGTAATGTACTCGGCGCATTTATCATCATGGAGCTGATCAAAATGGTCGTTCCGGTCGGCGTTCCGGCCATCTTCAGTCTCTATTTTGATATATTTGACGGACTGATTCAGGCATACGTTTTCGTATTCCTGACATCGCTTTACATCCAGGACGCGGTGGAGTAAACCACAGCCGTCCTGCGACCGTCTCCCTGGGTTCGGCCAATGCCGTCGACCGGGAGATCGTCACGCTGCAAATGTGAAACAGCCCCTTCATTTGAAATGAAGAGCGGTAAACATAGGACGACCATCCAAAACAGAAAAGCCATGATGGTCGCTGATTTGTGAATGAATTTAAAGGAGAAAAATTATGAGCGTAACAGCAATTGGTGTCGGTTTAGCAGCATTCGCCTGCATCGGTGCAGGTCTTTCCATCGGTATCGCAACTGGTAAGGCAGCAGAGGCCATCGCAAGACAGCCGGAGGCAGACGGCAAGATCATGAGAATCCTTCTTCTGGGTTGCGCCCTCGCCGAGGCAACCGCGATCTACGGCTTCGTTCTCGGTATCCTCTGCATCTTCTTCCTGGGCTGATCTTTGTTTGAGACAGTAGTACAGTGAAGACAGGAGAAGAAACATGTTAAGAGTAGATATCAACTTATTATTTACCGTGATCAACCTGCTGTTCCTGGTTTTCCTTATGAAGAAGTTCCTCTTCAAGCCGGTGCGCGCGGTCCTCGAGAAGCGTCAGAACGAGATCGAGGCATCGTTTAAGAACGCAGATGCCGTCAACCAGGAGGCAGCAGCGCTGAAGGAGAAGTATGAGGCGAGCCTCTCGAACATCGAGACGGAGCGTCAGGAGACCATCAATCAGGCGAAGATCGATGCGTCGAAGGAGTACGACGAGATCATCCACAACGCAAACAAGAAGGCCGACAAGATCATCGCCGAGGCAAAGATCCAGGCCGAGAAGGATGCCGAGACGAAGCAGCATGAGATGCAGCAGCAGATGGCCGTGCTCGTCGCACAGGCAGCCTATAAGATCGCGACCTCTCATGACAGTGCAGCGAACGACAGCCAGCTGTTTGATCAGTTCCTGAACGACAGTGAGGGGCAGCAGCCGAACGGCACGAAGGAGGCATAAGCGATGACGCAGAATGCAAGAGAGATTGCAGAACGTTTGATTCAGCTGCAGGTTTCTCCGAGCGTGATGAGTTCGACCTCACGTATCTTTGAGGTCCTGCCGGAAACCCTTTCCGAGCTCGGTGATCCGACCGTGTCACTGGAGAAGAGAAACACCATCATCGACAGTGTGTTCCCGACCGAGGTGCGAGATACCCTGAAGCTTCTCTGTGAGCAGAATGCGCTCGGAAGCTGGAAGGACATCGCACAGCAGTACAGTGAGATCCGTGCGACTGCAGAGCGCCAGACCCAGGTTCGTCTTCGCTACGTGACGAAGCCGACGGAGAAGCAGCTCCTGAATATTCAGAAGTTCGTTTTTGATAAATATAAGACCCAGTATTTCGACTTTCAGATGCAGGAGGATAAGGCACTCGGTGGTGGCTTCATCCTCGAGGTAGGCAACGATCAGTACGACTGGTCGACGAGCGGCCGCCGGAATCAGTTCCTCGAGCAGCTCCGGAATACCCGTTCCAGCCTCACAAGCGATGCCGACATCCTGACGATTCTTCAGAAGGGCATCTCAAACTTCGACCTGAAGGCCGAGAAGAAGGAAATCGGCTTCATCGAGAGCGTCGGTGATGGTATCGCCATCATGAACGGCCTCGATCATGCCATGTATGGCGAGGTCATCGAGTTCGATAACGGGACGAAGGGTATGGTACAGAACATCGAGCGGAACCGTATCGGTGTTATCCTCTTCGGTGACGAGACCGGACTCGGCGAGGGCAGTCGTGGTATGCGTACCGGTCGTATGGCCGGCGTACCGGTATCCAATGACTACCTCGGTCGTGTCGTAAACGCTCTCGGTGAGCCGATCGACGGTCTCGGTCCGATCCATGAGGACGAGTACCGCGCCATCGAGCAGCCGGCACCAGGCATCATCGATCGTCAGCCGGTCAATGAGCCGCTGCAGACCGGTATCCTCGCGATCGACTCGATGTTCCCGATCGGTCGTGGACAGCGTGAGCTGATCATCGGCGACCGTCAGACCGGTAAGACCTCCATCGCGATGGATACGATCCTGAACCAGGCGGATAAAAACTGTATCTGTATCTATGTCGCCATCGGTCAGAAGGAGTCGACCGTTGCTTCGCTCGTTGAAAACCTGAAGAAGCACGATGCGATGAAGTATACCTGCGTCATGGCGGCCACCGCTGCAGATCCGGCACCGATCCAGTACATCGCACCATATGCAGCGACCGCCCTCGCTGAGTACTTCATGTACAAGGGACAGGATGTCCTGATCGTCTACGATGATCTCAGTAAGCATGCCGTCGCCTACAGAGCGCTGTCTCTGCTTCTCGGTCGTGCACCGGGACGTGAGGCGTATCCTGGTGATGTCTTCTATCTGCACTCGAGACTCCTCGAGCGTTCCTGCCGTCTCAGTGAGAAGCTCGGTGGTGGCTCCATCACCGCACTTCCGATCATTGAGACCCAGGATGGTGATGTTTCGGCCTATATCCCGACGAACGTCATCTCCATCACCGATGGTCAGATCTTCCTCGAGAGCAACCTCTTCTTCGAGGGTCAGCGTCCGGCCGTCAACGTCGGTCTGTCCGTATCCCGAGTCGGTGGTGCGGCACAGGCGAAGGCCATGAAGAAGGCCTCCGGCTCGCTCCGTATCGATCTCGCGCAGTATCGTGAGATGGCCGTTTTCACGCAGTTCTCCTCGGATCTCGATCAGAACACCCGTGATCTCCTGACCCAGGGTAAGGTGCTCATGGAGCTTCTGAAGCAGCCACTCGGTCATCCGATGTCCCTGGCGGATCAGGTCATCACCCTTGTCACCGCGCTCAATAAGAAACTGATGAGCGTCGAGCCGAAGCATGTCAAGGAATTCCAGGGGGAGATGCTCACGTATTTCGCACAGCGCTATCCGGAGATCGGTAAGAACCTCGAGATTTCGAAGGTGCTCGATGACGATGCGAAGAAGAGCATTCTGAGCGTCGCCGACGAGTTCCTGAAGATCTGGGACAGCGAGCACAGCACATCAGGAAGCACGAGCGCAGTCTAAGCGTTTCATCATATAACGCCAATGCTTCCGGCGAAGCATCGTCGTGCAGCAGGTGAGGATTGCCTCGTCCATATCGTTATCTATACGTAGGACGTGACATTTTATCCTGCGGAGTCGAATCGGCTCCGGGACATGAGGATGCCGGCGGGAAGCATTGGCGGAAGACAGGAGTACATCATGGCAACAACAAGAGAGCTTCGGGATCGTATCTCGAGCATCGATAATACGCTGAAAATCACCAACGCCATGTACCTCATCTCCAGTACGAAGCTCCGGAAGGCGAAGACGGATCTGGCGAAAACCGAGCCGTATTTCTATACGCTGCAGACGATGATCCAGCGTATCCTTCGTCATCTGCCGGAGGATTTCACGCATCCATACCTGGATGTGCGTCGTTCGGTTCGTGAAACGATGGAACCGAGGGATTATAAGACGGCGGTCATCTGCGTGACAGCGGATAAGGGTCTCGCCGGTGCCTATAATCATAATGTGATCAAGCGGACCGAGGAGATCCTCCGGGAACGCCCGAATCATCAGCTGTTCGTCGTCGGCGAGATGGGCCGTGCATACTTCCATGCACAGAACGAGCCGATCGCGCACCACTTCCGCTATACGGCGCAGAATCCGACCCTGCATCGGGCACGTGTCATCACGGGTCATATGCTGGATCTTTTCGAGGCACATGAGTTCGATGCGCTCTACATCGTGTATACACGTATGAAGAACAGTCTGGAGATGGTCACCGAGACCGAGCAGCTGCTTCCGCTGGATAAGCTGAACGGCGGTGTGCTGGGAACGACGGTACCGATGGTCGCGGGTATGGAGGAGTTCCGTATGCGTCCGACACCGAAGGCCATCATCGACAACGTCATCCCGGATTATCTGAACGGTTTCATCTACAGTGCGCTGGTCGAGTCCTTCTGCTCGGAGCAGAATGCACGTATGACCGCGATGGATGCCGCGAACCGGAGTGGTAACAAGCTGAAGCAGCAGCTGAGCATCCAGTATAATCGGCAGCGTCAGGCACAGATCACACAGGAAATCACGGAGATCGCCGCTGGCGCCCGCGCGCAGCAGCGGAAGTAGTTAGGAGGATACATGCAGACAGGAAAAATCGTGCAGGTGATGGGACCGGTCGTCGATGTGGCGTTTGATACCACACCGCTTCCGGAGATCAAGACTGCACTTAAGGTAGATAATCATGGCAGAGAGTGTGTCATGGAGGTGGCACAGCAGATGGGGCAGAGCGTCGTGCGCTGCATCATGCTGAGTGCATCCGAGGGACTCGAGCGGGACATGGTCGTCACGAATACAGGTGCCGGAATCACTGTTCCTGTGGGTGAGAAGACCCTCGGCAGACTGTTTAATGTGCTGGGCGATGCGATCGATGGACAGCCGGCACCGGAGACGGAGGAGCACTGGGAGATCCACCGGAAGCCGCCGAAGTTCGAGGACCAGAATCCGGTACAGGAGGTTCTCGAGACCGGTATCAAGGTCATCGATCTGCTGGCACCGTACGCAAAGGGTGGTAAGATCGGTCTGTTCGGTGGTGCCGGTGTCGGTAAGACGGTCCTGATTCAGGAGCTGATCCGGAACATCGCGACGGAGCATGGCGGATACTCGATCTTCACCGGTGTAGGTGAGCGTTCCCGTGAGGGTAATGATCTCTACAGCGAGATGACCGCGAGTGGTGTCATCAAGAACACGGCGCTCGTCTTCGGACAGATGAATGAGGCACCGGGTGCCCGAATGCGTGTGGCGGAGACCGGTCTTACGATGGCCGAGTACTTCCGTGATGTGCAGCATAAGGATGTGCTGCTCTTCATCGATAACATCTTCCGTTTCGTACAGGCAGGCTCCGAGGTTTCGTCTCTGCTTGGTCGTATGCCGTCAGCCGTCGGTTATCAGCCGACCCTCGCGACGGAGATGGGCCAGTTGCAGGAGCGTATCGCGTCGACGAAGGAAGGTTCGGTTACTTCCGTACAGGCCGTCTACGTTCCGGCCGACGACCTGACCGACCCGGCACCGGCGACGACCTTCGCGCACCTCGATGCGACGACGGTTCTGTCCCGTAAGATCGTAGAGCAGGGCATCTACCCGGCCGTCGATCCGCTGGAGAGCTCCTCCAGAATCCTGACCGAGGAGATCGTCGGTAAGGAGCACTATGATACAGCACAGCGTGTACTGCAGATCCTCGAGAAGTACAAGGAGCTGCAGGATATCATCGCCATCCTCGGTATGGAAGAGTTGTCCGAGGAGGATAAGATGACCGTATACCGTGCACGTAAGATCCGTAACTTCCTGAGCCAGCCGTTCTTCGTCGGTGAGCAGTTCACCGGTATCCCGGGCAGATATGTACCGCTCGCTGATACCATCAAGGGCTTCAAGGCGATCATCGATGGTGAGATGGATGAGTATCCGGAGAGTGCGTTCTTTAACGTCGGTACCATCGAGGATGTGAAGAAGAAGGCCGAGGATATGGCGGCTGCAGACGCGAAGAAGGCGTAAAACAGGATATATATAGAGTATGCCGGCAAGACGGCCTGTGCAGCGTGCGGTCAGAACACGAAGCACGGGCGACGTATCCGGCTTCCGGCTGTGCTACAGCCGGAAGAAATCGAATTGTGAAGAGGTTTTGAAATGGCAGACACACCAGCACTGTTCAGTTTACAGGTGATTGCATCGAATAAGGTTTTTTATGATGAGCATGCACAGTATCTGAAAATCAATACTTCAGATGGCTTCCGTGGCCTGATGGCGCATCATGCACCATGTGTTGTGGCTGTCGAGACCGGACCGATGGAAATCGTGAAGCCGGACGGAGAGCGCATCGAAGTTCTCGTCAGCAGCGGTATCATGAACTGTGCGAATAACCGAATCACGGTGCTCGTCGACACCTGCGAAACCGCAGAGGAGATCGATGTGCGTCGTGCGGAGGAGGCGAAGGAGCGTGCCCTCGAGCAGCTCCGCCAGAAGCAGTCCGTCGGCGAATTCAAGATGACCCAGTCATCCCTCGCCCGCGCACTGTCGCGACTGGAGTTCTCGTCACATAAACAGCACTTCATCTGATCGCGCTTGCAGCTGAAATCGAATGTACACTAGGACGCCCGGAGGGCTGTCCCCGGCAGCACAGTACTTCGAGGTCGGAAAAATCACAAATCGGGCCCTAAGAACCAGTAGGCCCTCTGCAATCACTGAGTTTTCTTTATGAAAACTCAGCATTGCAGAGGGTGCTAAGGAAAAATTACTCCAACTGGTTCTAAGGGCCCGATTTGGATTTATTCACGACCTCTTCGTATGGCTTCCGGGGACAGCCCTCCGGGCGTTCTGACCGCTACTGTTTTCAGCAATGCCTTTTTCTGGAATACGCTATTGCGTCAGAAGTGTGAAATCTTGACACTGCATTGCCCTCGGCCTACACTAGGGAAAACCATTGCGTAGGGCGGTGTGCTATCATAACGCCTCATCACTGAAATGAGTGGGACACGCCTGTGAAATGGGTATCATAAAACCTCTGAGTATTTTATGAAAGGATTTAAATATGAAATCACTGAATGAACTTCATATCGGATTTATCGGATTAGGAAATATGGGAGGTGCAGTGGCCGAGGGCTTCATCCGTGCGGGCATCCCGGCGGGTAATATTTATGCCTGTGGCGGACACTTTGAGAAGCTCACAGCACGCTGTGCTGAAATCTCTGCACTTGCGCCTTCGGACGGTGAACACGCAGCCGGTATGCATGCCTGCCATGACGTCGCAGAAGTAGCCGATGCGTCGGACCTTATCTTTATCGCTGTGAAGCCGGTAAAGATTCCGACGGTCATCAAGCCATACGCAGCGCACTTCGCTGACAAGCTGATCGTTTCGGTAGCGTGGGGCTATGACCTCGCACGTTATGAGAAAGAAGAAATCCTTCCGGCATCTGCGCACCTTCTCTGCACGATCCCGAATATCCCGGTTTCGGTCGGAAAAGGCATCTTCATCGCCGAGAAGGCGACGAGTCTTACATCGGAGGAGGAAACCCTGGTTCACAGCTTACTTGAGAAGATTTCTATGGTGATTCCGGTCGAGACCGCGCAGCTCAACATCGGCGGTATCATCGGTGGCTGTGCACCTGCCTTTGCGGAGGTCTTCATGGAAGCGATGGCCGACGCGGCCGTCATGTACGGCATCCCGCGTGCGACGGCATATCCGCTCGTATCAAAGATGCTCGAAGGCACCGCAGCACTGCAGCTTGCAAGCGGAAAGCATCCGGCTGCGATGAAGGACGATGTCTGCTCACCGGGCGGTGCAACGATCTGCGGCATCGCTTCCCTCGAGGAGCACGGCTTCCGAGGTGCGGTCATCGATGCCGTCAAAGCCATCCAGGGCGACTGATCCAGGGCGTCGAGGTGTCAAGAAGACAGCCCAGGAAGCCCGGAGGGGCACTTTGGACATTCTGGCGTGTGTGGCCCTATAATAAAAACTTGTCAGCGCATCGGAAAGAGTGTATTATATAGGGCATCATTTGAAAAACGAAGATATAGAGATTTAAGGAGATAAGTCGATATGATGAGTCCGAAGCAGAAAAAGACCGTATCCGCGGTTATCGTCATTGCCCTCGTTGCCGCAATGGTGCTGACCATGGTTCTTCCATATATTCTTTGATGGACACAGAATGACGGAGAGACAGCCCAGCGGGCTGTCTCTCTTTATTTATAGAAACAAGTAGAGAGACGTTTATGAAACATGATATCACTCCTGGCCAGGATCTGGTCATGATCGGTGAGGTCGGAACGTATGCGCTTCGTGTCCTTCTCGATCAGCGAATGACAGACATCAGAAAACGATTCGGCACGGCGTACCTCGCGGAGGAAGTGGAGGGGCTGGATGCTCGAGCCTGCCGCCCGGAGGGCGCTCCTTCGGGTTCGTGTGATCCGCTGGAGCAGCTGCTTCCGGGCTATCAGAAAAACTATGGCGTCACGAAGTGCTGGCCGGTGGCGAAGGGCGGTGCCCTGAAGGCACTGTGGGACTTCTGCGCATCGGAGGGCATCGACCCGGAGACCGGGAAGAAGCGAGGCGATGGTGTGGGCTGCGAGTTCCGCTATGATCGCATCCCGATCCGTCAGTTTACGATGGAGGTCTGCGAGCTGTTCGACCTCTTCCCGTACCGGCTCTGGTCGGAAGACTGCTGGCTGCTGGCCGTCGATCGGGGCACACAGCTGGTGGAGGACTTCCTGAAGGCGCAGGCAGGCCTGGCAAAGGCCGGTGCTGATGCGATTTTCGAGCAGGGAGACCGCGCCGGCTTCGACGCATCCCATCGCCGGACAGAGGAGCCGATCCAGGCGGCTGTCTTCGGACGCTTCACGAAGGGAAAGAAGCGCCTCCGCGTGGATGGCGTCGAGCCGGCCTACCTCACCCGTGAGGACTACGAGGAGCTGGAACGTTACCTGGAGGGCGCGAAGCGAAAGTAAATATTAAGTTGTCTGCAGCCTGTCGGATGTTTAAAATAAAAATGTTGTGCGCCGACATCTGAAAAAGAGGAGTATAGAACCATGAGAGAGAAGATTCTTGCAATTATCGAAAAAAATTCACGTCTGACCACAAAGGACATCGCCGATATCCTCGGTGAGAATGAGGAGAGAGTGAAGGCAGAAATCGAGAGTATGGAGCAGGAGGGCATCATCTGCGGCTATCATACGCTCATCAACTGGGACAAGACCGCCGACGAGCGTGTCGATGCGCTGATCGAGGTGAAGGTGACACCGCAGCGTGGACAGGGCTTCGACTCCATCGCCCAGCGTATCTATCAGTATGATGAGGTGGATGCGGTGTACCTCATGTCCGGATCCTTCGATTTCACCGTGATGATCAAGGGCAGAACCATGAAGGAGGTGGCACTGTTCGTTTCCGAGAAGCTGTCTCCGATGGATTCCGTCCTGTCCACCGCGACGCATTTCGTGCTGAGAAAGTATAAGGATCACGGCACCGTCATCGAGCAGCCGCGTGTTGACGAGAGAATGAAGGTGTCCTTATGAGAAGTCCATTAAATGATCGAATTACAGAAATCCAGCCGAGCGGCATCCGTAAGTTCTTCGACATCGTGTCGGAGATGGAGGATGCGATTTCCCTCGGTGTCGGCGAGCCGGATTTCGATACCCCGTGGCATGTACGTGAAGAGGGTATCCACTCCCTCGAGATGGGCCGTACCTTCTATACGTCCAATGCTGGCTTAAAGGAACTGCGTGTTGAGATTTCAAACTACGTAAACCGCCGCTTCGGTGTGAGCTATGACCCGCTGAGTGAGTGCATGGTCACCGTCGGTGGCTCCGAGGCGATCGACCTCGCGATGCGCTGCATGCTGAATCCGGGTGATGAGGTCCTCATCCCGCAGCCGAGCTACGTTTCCTACACCCCGTGTGCCATCATGGCGGGTGGTGTGCCGGTGCCGATCGAGCTCGAAGAGAAGGACGAGTTCCGTCTGACCCCGGAGAAGCTTCTCGAGAAGATCACGCCGAAGACGAAGCTCCTCGTGCTGCCGTTCCCGAACAACCCGACCGGTGCCATCATGGAGAAGGAGGACCTCGAGAAGCTCGTCCCGATCATCGAGGAGCATGACCTCTATGTCCTCTCCGATGAGATCTATGCAGAGCTTACCTACAAGGGCGAGATGCACAGTATCATCGAGTTCCCGGGTATGCGCGATCGTACCGTATACATCAACGGCTTTTCGAAGGCCTACGCGATGACCGGCTGGCGTCTCGGCTACTGCTGTGCACCGAAGCCGATCCTCCGGCAGATTCTGAAGCTGCACCAGTTCGCCATCATGTGCGCACCGACGACCTCGCAGTATGCTGCCGTCGAGGCACTGAAGAACGGCGATGAAGATATCGCCCGCATGCGCGAGGCCTATGACCAGCGCCGTCGTTTTCTTGTGACGCGTCTTCGCGACATGGGCATGGACTGCTTCGAGCCGTATGGCGCATTCTATGTCTTCCCGTCCATCAAGCGCTTTGGCATGAGCTCCGAGGAGTTTGCGAACCGCCTGCTTCAGGAGGAGAAGGTCGCGATCGTCCCAGGTACTGCCTTCGGTGACTGTGGAGAGGGCTTCATGCGTATCTCCTACGCATACTCCATCGATGACCTGAAGAAGGCGCTCGACCGTATCGAAGCCTTCGTGCGCAATTTTCGGAGGTGAATATGGCCTGGTATGACAGTGCTGTTTTTTATCATATGTATCCGCTCGGCATGGTGGGTGCCGAGAAGCAGAACGATGGCGGAGAGATCCGTCGACGCTTTTCTGAGCTCGACGCCTTCATCCCGTACCTGAAGGTGCTCGGCTGCGATGCCATCTACATCGGCCCGCTCTTCGAGTCCGGCAGTCATGGCTACGACACCACGGATTATAAAACCGTCGATCGTCGATTGGGGACCAATGCAGACTTCCGCCACTTAGTGGATACAGCGCATAATTACGGCATCCGTGTCGTCGTCGATGCCGTGTTCAACCACACCGGTCGTGGCTTCTTCGCGTTTAAGGATATCCAGGAGAAGGGCTGGGACAGTGCGTATAAGGACTGGTACAAGGGCGTTGGTTTCGATGGCGGTTCCCCATGGGGCGACCGCTTCCACTACAGTGCATGGCGCGGTGCCTGGGAGCTCCCGGAGCTGAACTTCAACTGCGAGGGCGTCCGTAAATATCTGATTGATGTCGTGCAGTACTGGATCGATACCTTCGACATCGATGGTCTCCGTCTCGACTGTGCCGACGTGCTCGATATGGGCTTCCAGCATACGCTTCGCTACTTCACGAACCAGATGAAGCCGGAGTTCTGGCTGATGGGCGAGGTGATCCACGGTGAGTATGCACGCTGGGTCAATCCGGAGACCCTGCACTCGGTGACGAACTACGAGCTGCATAAGTCGATCTACAGTGGCTTCAACAGTCATAACTTTTTTGAGATCGCGCATAATGTGAACCGTAATCTTACGATCGGACGGGATCTGTATCTCTTCCTCGAGAACCATGATGTGGATCGTATCGCGTCGAAGCTCGAAAATAAGAACAATCTCCGCCCATGCTATATGGCGATGTTTACCCTGCCGGGTAAGCCGTCCATCTACTATGGTGGCGAGTTCGGCCTCGAGGGTGTGAAGCAGGGACCGGATGATTCACCGCTGCGTCCTTCCATCGACCTCGATGAGATGAAGCCGAACGACTTCACCTCCTATGTTGCGAAGCTCGCGGAGATCCATGGCAAGAACTCGGAGCTCCACATGGGCCAGTATAAGGAGCTGTATCTCCAGAACCGTCAGTGGGCCTACGCCCGCGTGGACCATAACAGTGCGGTTGTGACGGCGCTCAACAACGATGAGCAGCCGGCCGTGTTCTATGTGACCCTTCCGATGAAGGCGGAGCTTGCCTTTGACCTGCAGACCGAGGAGACGATCCCGATCGAGCCGGATAACCGTATCATGATCCGTCTCGAGGCAAACGCCGGCCGGATGATCAAGGTGAAATAGTACTGTGCGTGATGAGACGACCGAAGGGCTGTCACCAGAAGCACAGTACTCCGGGCGTCTCAAATCAAACAGACAAAAAACAGGAATGTGTCAATTAATAAACGCCGTTATACAATATGGTAAAAATGTCAAAACGAGGGGAAAATCCCCTCGTTTTGTTGTATAATATGATCACGACAAAATATAAACGGAGGACATCATGGCCACCAGATCCAGGAAAGCAAAACCGGCCGGAAGTACAAAACCGGCCACAGGCGATACACAGAAAACCACGGTAAAAAAGAACGCGCGGAAGACCGCGAAAGCGGTTGCGCCGGCGGCACACAAGAGTGCAGCGAAGAAAGAGGAGCAGAGGCCGGTGACGAGCGCTTCGCCGGAAGCATTGGACCCGGTCTTCATCACCGAGCTCGATCGCTACCTCTTCGGCGAGGGCCGTAATTATAAGATTTATGAGAAGATGGGTGCGCACCCGGCGACGCTGCACGGAAAGAAGGGTATGCACTTTGCGGTCTGGGCACCGCATGCGAAGGCCGTTTCCATCGTCTGTGACCGGAACGCGTGGGATGTGGAGGCGAACTATATGCTTCCGCTCGAGACCAGCGGCATCTACGAGGGCTTCATCGAGGGCATGGGCTTCGGTGAGATTTACAAGTTTGCGATTCATACACAGCGTGGCGACATCCTGTATAAGGCGGATCCGTATGCATTTTCCGCAGAGTTCCGTCCGGGTACGGCATCGATGACCGCAGATCTCTCGGGCTATGGCTGGGGAGACCAGAGCTGGATGAGTACGCGCGCGAAGACGCCGACCTTCGCACAGCCGATGGCGATTTATGAGTGTCATCTCGGCTCCTGGCGGAAGAAGAACCGCGAGGAGAAAAACGGCTTCTATACCTATACGGAGGCGGCACATGAGCTCGCGGAGTACTGTAACGATATGGGCTACACCCACGTGGAGCTGATGGGAATCGCAGAGCATCCGCTTGACGCCAGCTGGGGATATCAGGTGACCGGCTATTTCGCACCGACGAGCCGTCATGGCTCTCCGAGGGAGTTCATGTACCTGGTGGATTATCTTCACCAGCATGGCATCGGCGTGATCCTCGACTGGGTACCGGCACACTTCCCGAAGGATGCGCAGGGACTGGCGGATTTCGACGGTACCCCGACCTATGAGTATGCCGACCCGCGGAAGGGTGAGCATCCGGACTGGGGCACGAAGATCTTTGATTACGGTAAGAATGAGGTACAGAACTTCCTCATCGGAAACGCGTTGTACTGGTATGACGAGTATCACATCGACGGACTCCGTGTCGATGCGGTGGCGTCCATGCTCTACCTCGACTATGGCCGCAAGGATGGCGAGTGGGTACCGAACAAGTACGGCGGAAACGGAAACCTCGAGGCCATCGAGTTCTTCAAGCATCTGAACTCCCTCATCCTCGGTCGGAAGGACGGCAGCATCATCATCGCAGAGGAGTCGACGGCATGGCCGAAGGTGACGGCGGCGCCGGAGTATGACGGCCTCGGCTTCACCTACAAGTGGAACATGGGCTGGATGCATGACTTCCTCGACTATATGAAGCTGGATCCGTACTTCCGTAAGGGGGCACATAACAAGATGACCTTCGGTATGAGCTATGCTTCCTCCGAGAAGTTCATCCTGGTGCTGAGCCACGACGAGGTCGTCCATCTCAAGTGTTCGATGATCAACAAGATGCCGGGTCTCTATGAGGATAAGTTCCGAAACTTAAAGTGCGGCTACCTCTTCATGTTCGGTCACGCCGGCAAGAAGCTTCTCTTTATGGGACAGGATTTCGCACAGCTTCACGAGTGGGATGAGAAGGTCGCCCTCGACTGGTACCTCACCGAGGAGCCGGAGCACAGGGGCGTGCAGAATTTCATGCGTGATCTCCTCCATATGTACCGGAAGTACCCGGCGATGTGGGAGCAGGACGACAGCTGGGAGGGCTTCGAGTGGATCAATGCGGACGACGCCGACCGCTCGATCTTCAGCTTCATCCGGAAGGATCATACCGGAAAGAACAGCCTTGTCTTCGTCGTCAACATGACCCCGGTGGAGCGTCCGGACTATGCGGTCGGTGTTCCGACGCGCGGCCGTTATACGCTGATTTTCGATGAAAACGGCGCCGTCAGCTCGAAGGACGGACGGAAGAATGCCTACCAGGCGAAGAAGGGCGAGTGTGATGGAAGACCATACCACGTCGCGTACCCGCTCCCGGCGTATGGCTGTGCCGTCTTCCGCTTCCAGTATCATTGAGCCGGTATAGATAAAAAGTTATAACGGGAAAATTTGTTATTAATTTAACAAATTTGTATTCCTTTTATCATGAAGTGTAGTAAAATAGACTCATACTTAAAAAAGGAGAACAACTATGGCTAGAGAATTATTATCGAAAAAAGCGGGCAAGAGTGTTTATCGCGATGGTGATAAGATTCTGAAGATTTTTGAAAAGTCGTTTGACAAGTCAGAAGTTTTTCATGAAGCCTTCGCCCATGCACGTGTAGAGACCATCGAAGGCCTCCATGTACCGAAGATTCTCGGAATCTACGAGGAGGATGGCCAGTGGGTGATCGAGCGTGAGTACATCGCCGGTAAGACACTCGAGGAGCTCATGAAGGAGCATCCGGAGAAGAAGAACGAGTACATCGCACAGATGGTCGATCTTCAGATGCTGATGTTCACGAAGAAGGCTCCGCTGCTTCAGAAGCTGCGCGATAAGCTGACCTACCAGATCAATGGCCTCAACACCATCGATGCAAGCACGCGTTATGAGCTCCTGACCCGTCTCGAGTCCATGCCGAAGCACTTCAAGCTCCTGCACGGTGATTTCCGCCCGGATAACATCATCGTCGCAGAGGATGGCACGATGTACCTCATCGACTGGGTACATGCCACCCAGGGTAACGCAAGCGCCGACGTAGCGAGAACCTATACGACACTCTACCTCGAGGATCGGGATGCGGCAGAGCAGTACTATCAGGATTTCTGCGCGAAGACCAACACCGACAAGGGCTATGTGCACAAGTGGCTTCCGATCGTCGCCGCTGCGAACCTTACGAAGCAGCGTCCGGAGGAGAAGGAGATCCTCGAGAGCTGGCTCAATGTCGCCGACCTGATGTAATCCGCACCGCCTTCGGCACCGGTAGCATAAGCGCACGGTCCGAAGACCTGCAGTTCTGATTGACAGACATCCGAAAAACAGAATATGATAAGAAGCGCTGACGTGATAAACGCCAGCGCTTTTTTGAATTTTAGAATTTTTTAATGGGGTCAGACCCCCTTAAGATTTCTTTACGAAAGTCTTAAGGCAATCGTAAGGGGGTCAGACCCCATTACGATTTTCTTACGAAAGAGGAGAATTTATGCCAGATCAGTTTTCGAGAACCCGTCTCCTTCTGGGTGCAAAGGCCGTGGATGTCTTACAGCACGCCCGCGTCATCGTCTTCGGTGTCGGCGGCGTCGGCGGTTTCGCAGTTGAGGCCCTCGCGCGCGCCGGCGTCGGCACGATCGACCTCGTGGATAATGATACCGTCTGTCTCACGAATATCAACCGTCAGATCATCGCCACCCACCAGACCGTCGGGCGCTATAAAACCGAGGTGATGGCAGAACGCATCCATGACATCAACCCGGATTGCGTCGTCCATCGACACGAGTGCTTTTTCCTGCCGGAAACCAGTGCGGAATTCCATTTCGAGGAGTATGATTACGTCATCGATGCGGTCGATACCGTGACGGCGAAGATCCAGCTCGTCATGGCCTGTCAGGCAGCCGGTACGCCGATCATCAGCAGCATGGGCGCCGGTAATAAGCTTGATCCTACGAAATTCCAGGTCGCGGACATCTATCAGACCTCGATCGACCCGCTCGCCCGCGTCATGCGCAGAGAACTGAAGAAGCGCAATGTGAAGCATCTGAAGGTCGTATACTCCACGGAAGAAGCATTGACCCCGCTCGTGGAAGAGGAGGATCCTGTCTCCGCCGAGGAAATATCACCGGATGTCGAGCACATCAGCGGGCGCCGCTCGACCCCGGGCTCCGTCGCGTTTGTACCCTCCGTCGCCGGACTGATCATCGGTGGAGAGGTGATCAAGGATCTCACGAAGGAAGCGCAGAGCGCATTACGTTAAATATGCATGAATTTTTCACAGATTTTGCATGGAAAGCTGTACATACAATTCGTAAAAAGCATGATAAGATGATAACAGTATTTTGTATCCGTGATAGAGCGGATGCATACGTATGGGGGGAAAATGAGAGCACCATCAAATCTGAAGGATTTCGTATATAAAAGTATAGAGGCGGATCTCTTGGCCGGAAATCTGCATTCCGGAGATATCATCAATGAGAAGGATCTGGTGGAAAAGTACGGCGTAAGCAAGTCACCGGTGCGCGATGCGCTGATCGCGATGTGTGCCGATGGTATCCTGAAAAGCATCCCGCGTTATGGATATGAAGTGATCACCTATTCGGTAGAGGATGTTTACTCCATGCTGCAGTTCCGTCTCGTTTTAGAGAGTGGCTTTCTGAAGCAGCGCATCGTAACCTTAACGGATCGTCAGATCGATGAGCTGGAAACGCTCAATGTTGACTGCCAGAATGATGACAGAACACCGTTTGAGCACTGGGCTGCGAATGAGAACTTTCACTTAAAGCTGATGAGCTTCTGGCATAACGACTATGCCCTTCAGGAACTGCGCCTTACGATGCACCGTCTCACACGTGCGTATGCACAGTTCTACTGGAACAGCAACCGGGATGTTCTTCTGTCTCGTGATACGGAACATCATACCGATATCATCGAGAGTCTTCGCAAGAAGGATGCAGATGAAGCCATCCGTTTTATCAGTATGGATCTGCATAATTTCGGCGGCTTCGAAGATTTCTTCCGGCAGGCGAGATAGCGGCCGCTGTTTTTCTGATTTTACAGGAAGAAAAATATGGTAAACAGCTGTATGCGGTATGTATTTGTATAAAAAGTACAAATGCATACCGCTCTTTTTATCTGTTTTTACGAATTGCACAATCGAATCTATATGGTATTATTGAATTTATCAAAGCTGATAATATTAATGATGTGGTTATTGCTACGGTTATTATTACGGTTATTACCACGAACAGTGAAAATGCACATACAGAAGATAAAAAAATATGTGTGCACAGGAGCATAGCACGATTCCGGAAGGTGAATCGCATGACGAAGGAGGAAGAGGATTATGAAGCTGAGTGAACAGGATTATAAGAATTATACAGCCATCTTACATGAGGAGCTGATTCCGGCGATGGGCTGCACGGAGCCGATCGCGATCGCCTATGCGGCATCCATGGCACGGAAGCTTCTCGGAGAGATGCCGACACGTATGACGGTGAACTGCTCTGGTAACATGATCAAGAACGTGAAGGGTGTAACGGTACCGAATTCCGGTGGACAGAAGGGGATCGAAGTTGCAGCCATCCTCGGTATGGTCGGTGGTGATCCGGATAAGAAGCTGGAAGTAATCGCCGGTGTGACCGATGAGGATCGTGAAGAGTGCAGAAGACTGAATGAGGCGAAGATCTGTGATGTAAATCTGGCAGAAAACGTTCCGAATCTCTATATCGAGATCAGTATGGAATCCGAAGAGCATACAGCCTGCGTACGTATCGCTTATCATCACACCGAGATCGTCTACATGAAAAAAGATGATGAAGTCCTTCGTGATGAAGAGCATGAGATCGCGAAAGAGGCCAGTCAGGGAATCGTATGTGCCGATCGCAGTAAGATGAGTCTCCAGGGACTGATCGACTATGCAGACACGGTCGATCTCGCAGAAATCAGAGATGTGATCGGACGTCAGATCGAGATGAATTCGAGAATTTCACAGGAGGGTCTCGATAACGCCTGGGGTGCGCAGGTCGGAAAGACCATCCTCGGCAGCTTTGGCCATGATGTACGTACTGAAGCCTGTGCAGCGGCAGCGGCTGGTTCGGATGCACGTATGAGCGGATGTCCGCTTCCAGTTGTCATCAATTCCGGCTCCGGCAATCAGGGTATCACCGTCACGATGCCGGTACTTGTCTATGCCCGCGAGTGGAAGATTTCGGAAGAGAAAATGTATCGCGCGATGCTGGTAAGTAACCTGGTATCCATTTATATCAAGCATTATATCGGCGCTCTTTCCGCTTTCTGTGGCGCGGTCAGCGCGGCCTGCGGTTCAGGTGCGGCCATCACCTATATGGCAGGTGGTGACTACCAGCATATCGGCCGGACGATTACCAGTACGCTGGCCAATGTCGGCGGTATCGTCTGTGATGGCGCGAAGCGGAGCTGTGCAGCGAAGATTGCAGCATCGGTAAATGCAGCGCTGCTTGCACATTACATGAGCATGAACGATAAGCAGTTCCAGCCTGGCGAGGGTATCGTGGAGTATGATGTAGAGGAAACAATCAAGAATATGGGCTACATCGGCAGAGTCGGTATGAAGTCGACTGATAAGGAAATTCTGAATGTCATGATCGATAAGGCAGACGTCGATTCCTGCCTGTAAGAGAAGTCTGAAAAGAGAATAAAACAAAAGTCGTCGCACGACTGGCAGCACCGACTGGCCGCGCGACGACTTTTGTTTATCTGCCGTAAAGAGGTTCCGATATGGACATGATAAAATCAAACAAGAAACAGATGTCATCGTCATCGGCTACTCATCCGGCAGCTTCGCCATCAGATAATCGAGTGCGATGACGACGAGGATGCCGGCTTCGAGTGCCAGTACCAGCGGCAGCATGCGACGGAGGACGATCCCGCCCTTCAGGAACCAGATCAGGAAAGGGATGAGGATCATGAGGGTGACAGAGAGGATGGTCTTCGCCTTAAAGGAGTTCTGATTCTGTTCTGTGGACAGCGCTTCCTTCAGTGTGGATTTCTCTACGCCTTTTTTCGTCCGGCGCTCAGCTTTCTCGGATGCATCGTCTTTCCTGCGACGAAAAAGTGGAAAAGTTCTTTTGGTCTTCGAGGCCGGGGCCAGAGATGACGCTGACACCATCGAGCGCAGCGTCATCGAAGCCGGTGTAATTTGTGCACTGGACACTGTCAGCGCTACCGATGCCGGCATAGCCGGAGCTGCCTTCCTTCAGCGCTGTTACTGCTTTTCTGTACTCGTCTTCACCATAATCAGAGGGGAAGCCGATGCTGTCCGGCGCTTCTTTAGATGGTGACGCGGGCAGCGTCGGCTGCGGTTTGGCGACTTCACTCGTCTACGAAAGGCCGGCGTCGATCGGGCGGAAGATGCCATCGGTGGAAATCATGCGTGGGCGTGGCGCAGAGCTACCCGGGTACCGGTCGTCTGCATTGAATGAAACAGAAGCAGAAGCCTGCACAGAGGCACGACTGTCCGTGTCGAAAGACGATGTAGCCGAAGTGGATGCATGGCCGCCACTTCGTTCCAGTTGAAGCCTGCGTTCGCGCTCGATGTTCTGTCGGCAGATGCGGAGAAGATTCTCCACCACAAGAAATTCCTTGAGGAACTCGTTATAGAGCGTATAGGCCAGGACGACGACGCGGTCCTCGTTATAGTCGATGCGCCTGAGAAGCCAGGCGATGAGCGCCTTTAGAGCTTCATGGAAGGCGCTGCTGTAGCCGGGTACGAGGGTAAAGATCCAGCGCTCCTGCTACTGATTGTAAAAGATCGCCAACGGATCCAGAAGCACCATATCCTCCGGGAGAAAATATGCCTCGAGATGCTCGAGCAGAGCATGGATGTTTTCCATGAGTCGTGCGATGGCCAGGTAGTGAAGCTTACGGCTCGCATAGTAGCTCGCCATGGACTCGAGACCAGAGAGCCCATATTCAAGGGTTACCTGCGCTGGATCGTCTGTATATGGACGAATCGAGAGTGGCAGTGTGTCCGGGACACTCTTAAGCTGACTGTAAAAGGAAAGGAAGGTTCGTATGGATCTCGGATTAAAAGGAAAAGTAGCGGTGATCTTCGGCGGTACCACCGGTATCGGAGCAGCTGCGGCGATGCGTTTTCTGGAGGAGGGGTGTCAGCTGGCGATCTGCAGCAGCTCGGAGAAAAAGGTAGAGGGGTTCCGGCAGCAGGCGGAAACGGCGGGCTACAGAGATATCCTGTGTGAGCAGGTAAATGCGATGGTTGCAGAAGAAGTGGATGCCTTTGCAGCGCGTGCCGTAAAGAAGTTCGGACGGATCGATATCTGGGTTAACTGTGCAGGTGGAAACAAGCATGGTCCGCTCGCGACACTACCGGAGGAGACCTTCCGCTATATCGTGGATCTGAATCTGAGCTCTGTCTTTTTTGGCATCAAAGCGGCTGCCCGCTATATGATTCCACAGAAGAGCGGCGTGATCATCAGTATTTCGTCGATTTCCTCGAAGGTGCCGGTAGACTATCGTGTGACCTATGGTGCCGTAAAGGCGGCAGTGAACGTCCTGACCACCGGAGCGGCCTCTGAGCTTGCGCCATATGGTATTCGTGTGAATGCGGTGGCACCGGGCATCATCGATACCGTACTCTCGGCAAAGGCGATTTACGAGCAGACGGAGTATACGATGTCCAGAATCCCGCTTCGACGCGCAGGAAAACCGGAGGAAGTGGGCGATGTGATCGTCTGCATGGCCAGTGACCGCTTCAGTTATGTCAGCGGAACCGTATTCCATGTTGATGGCGGAAAGGACAGTGTGGAGGATTCAGACCTTCCTTGGGTTAAGCCGTGGACCTTATAAATGCAAAAAAGAAACAGATGAATGAGGAACTGGCAGCTGCGAAAATTCTGCCACTCCTCATCAGGCTTACGATTCCGGCCACGGCTGCACAGCTTGTAAATGCGCTGTACAGCATCGTGGACCGAATGTATATCGGACATATGCCGGGCGATGGAACGCTCGCGTTAAGCGCCATCGGGCTGACCTATCCCATCACGATGCTGGTTGCTGCGTTAAGCTGCCTCCCGGGTATGGGTGGTGCACCGCTGGCGTCCATCGCGCTGGGAAAGGGAGAGGTCGGACGTGCGCAGAAGTATCTCTGCAATGCACTGACGATGCTGCTTACGATTTCAGTGATCATGACAGCAGGATGCCTCATCTTTTTAAAACCTCTGCTGATTCTGTTCGGTGCAGATCACAGCACCCTGCCTTATGCATCGCAGTATCTGACCATCTATCTGCTGGGCACTGTATTTGTTGAGCTCTCGCTCGGCTTAAATCCCTTTATTAATACCCAGGGATATACCTTTATCGGGACGATGTCGGTGGTGATCGGGGCGATCATCAATATCGTGCTGGACCCGATACTGATTTATGTACTGCACATGGGCGTCCGGGGCGCGGCCATCGCGACGGTCACGGCGCAGTTTGTGTCCTGCGTATGGATTCTCCATTTCCTGTCATCGCCTGGCTCGAGCATCCGCCTCTGCGCAGAGGATATGCGACCGGATAAAGAGATACTCTGCACGACCTGTGCACTGGGCATTTCGCCATGTACCTTTCGGGTGAATGAGTCTGTCGTGGTGATCCTTTTAAATCGTCTCCTGATCATCTATGGCGGAGCGGAGGCAAATCTGCATCTCGCGTCTATGGCGATTCTGAGCAGTATCAGTCAGGTACTGTTCATGCCACTCATCGGGATTGTCACCGGAGCACAGCCGCTGCTGAGCTATAATCTGGGGGCGAAAAACTATCCGCGGCTGCGGGAGACCATCCGCTATGCCAGAATACTGAGCATGAGCTGTGCAACCTTGACATGGGCGATTCTTATGTTCTGGCCGGAACTGGTAAGCATGCTGTTTACGCGAAACCCGGAGCTGACTGTGCTGACGAAGCTTTCCATGCGCATCATGTTCTCGACCTTTTTTGTGATCGGGATGCAGATGATCAATCAGAATGCCTTCGTGGCGATGGGAAATACACGCTATTCCTTTTTGTTTGGGATCATGCGAAAGCTGCTGTTCCTGGTTCCACTCGCCCTGGTACTCCCGCATTTTATCGGTGTATGGGGAATCTATGCAGCCGAAGCCGTATCGAATCCTCTGACGGCGGTGATTACGTACGTGGTCTTCGAACGTTATATGCACCAGTTGAAAAACCAGCTGGCATAGTTAGCTTTCGGTCCTCCGACAGATTCGCTGGCAGATCATCGCGTGTGAACATGACGCGGGTGACGTCTTCAAACGAAAACACCAGTGACGGCATATCCTGGAGCGGAAATGCGGAATCTGTGCTATGCTCTTATGCAGAGAAATTGCAGAAAACGAGGGTTAGTATATGAAAACAGCAATCGAACGATTTTTGAAGTACGTAAGTTACGACACGGAGTCTGATGAGGCGAGCGCGAGCTGCCCAAGTACAGCGAAGCAGCTGGTTCTTGCAGAGCAGCTTCGTCAGGAGCTCATCGAGCTGGGTGCAGCCGATGTGCGCGTGAGCGAGTTCGGCTATGTCTTCGCGCGGATTCCGTCGACGATGGATGAAACGTTGGCTGATGCAGGCGACGGGGCGCAGATGGCCGCAGGCTCTGTCCGGCAGCAGTATGGCGGGCGCACGCCGGTGCTTGGTTTCATCGCGCACATGGATACCTCGCCGGCACTGAGCGGGGCGGATGTGAAGCCGCGGATCGTGCAGGATTACGACGGCGGAGATATCGTCCTGAACGAAGAGAAGCAGATCGTGATGAAGGTAGCGGATTTTTCATTTCTTCCGGGACTTAAGGGAGAGGATCTGATCGTAACGGACGGTACGACGCTGCTCGGCGCCGACGACAAGGCGGGCATCGCAGAGATTATGACCATGGCGGAACATCTTCTGACGCACCCGGAGATAAAGCATGGAGAAATCTGCATTGGCTTTACACCGGATGAGGAAATCGGTCGGGGTGCAGACCGTTTCGATGTTGCGGATTTCGGCGCGGATATCGCCTATACGGTAGACGGCGGAGCCCTCGGTGAGCTCGAGTATGAGAATTTCAATGCTGCTTCCGGGAAGGTTACGATTCACGGTGTCAGTATTCACCCAGGTAGCGCGAAGCTCAAGATGAAGAATGCACTGCTCATCGGCATGGAATTCCAGAGCCTGCTTCCGACGTTCGAGAATCCGATGTACACAGAAGGTTATGAGGGCTTCTATCATCTCGATGTGATGAACGGCAGTGTGGAAGAAGCACAGATGGATTATATCATCCGCGACCATGACCGAGCGAAATTCGAGGAGAAGAAGCGCTTCTTCGCAGATGCAGCAGCGTTCCTGAACCGGAAGTACGGTGAGGGCACCGTGGTCTGCGAGATTCGGGACAGCTACTATAACATGAAGGAAAAAATCGAGCCGTGCATGTACCTCATCGACACTGCGGAAGCAGCGATGCGTGCCTGCGGCGTTGAGCCGATCGTGGTTCCGATTCGTGGCGGCACCGATGGCGCACGTCTCTCCTACATTGGCCTGCCGTGCCCGAACCTCTGCACCGGTGGCTACAACTACCACGGAAAGTATGAGTTCATTCCGGCAAGATCGCTGGAGAAAACCACGGAGATTCTTGTAGAGATTGCGAAGCGAATCGCAGAGTGATGTAAACAGCCGTTGTCTGACGAAGGTGTTCTCCAGTCAGGCAACGGCTGTTTTAGTGTGTTTTCGCTAGTCATCCGGCAGCTTCGCCATCAGGTAATCGAGGGCGATGACGACGAGGATGCCGGCTTCGAGGGCCAGTACCAGAGGGAGCATGCGACGGAGGACGACACCGCCCTTCAGGAACCAGATTAGGAAAGGGATGAGAATCATGAGGGCGACGGAGAGCAGGGTCTTCGCCTTAAAGGAGCTCTGATTCTGCTCGGTGGACAGTGCTTCCTTCAGTGTGGATTTCTCCACACTTTTTTTCGTTCGTCGTTCTGCTTTCTCGGATTTCCCGTCTTTCCGGCGACGAAAAAGTGGAAAACTCCGTTTCACTTCCGGGGTCGGAACCAGTGAGGATACGCTGATACCGTCGAGCGCAGGATCATCGAAGCCCGCATAATTCGTGCAGAGAGATGCGTCATGCTCGTACACCTGGGCATCCCCTGGTGTGTGCTCCTGCAGCTTTCTAACCGTCTTACTGTACTCGTCTTCACCATAATCGGATGGGAAGCGGATGTTGTCAGGCGCTGCGGCAGATGACTGTGCGGGCCTCGCCGGCCGTGGCTCAGCATCTTCTGCCGGCTCCGAAAGGCCGGCGTCGATCGGACGGAAGATGCCATCGGTGGAAATCATGCGTGGGCGTGGTGCGGAGTCATCTGTATGCCGGTCGTCTGCATTGAACGAACCGGAAGCAGAAGCCTGCACAGAGGCCCGGCTACCTACTCCGAAAGATGAGGCAGCCGGCGCGGATGCACGGCCACCGCCTCGTTCCAGCTGAAGCATGCGTTCACGCTCGATGTTCTGCCGGCAGATGCGAAGAAGATTCTCCATCACGAGAAATTCCTTGAGGGATTCGTTATAGAGGGTATACGCCAGAACGACGACGCGGTCCTCGTTGTAGTCGATCCGCTTCAGAAGCCAGGCGATGAGTGCCTTCAATGCTTCATGAAAGGAACTGCTGTAGCCGGGCACGAGGGTGAAGATCCAGTTTTCCTTTTCCGGATTGTAGAAGATCGCGGATGGATCCAGGAGCACCATATCCTCCGGGAGGAAATACTCCTCGAGATGCCCGAGCAGGCCATGGATGTTCTCCATGAGCTGTGCGAGGGCCAGGTAGCGGAGCTTTCGACTCGCGTAGTAGCTTGCCATGGATTCCAGACCGGAGACCTCATATTCGAGGGTCGCCTGAGCCGGATCCTCCGCATCCGTGCGGATCGAGAGGGGCAGCGTATCCGGGACGCTCGTTTCGCGGAGCAGCTTCAGCTCATAGGACTGCGGGTCTACGGACTGCGCGTTGATATGCATGTAACTGTGACGGAGATTATGCTCGTAGGACATACGCTCCAGAATCGGTTTATTCATGTTGTTCTCCTTCGGCTGGATCGATGTCCTGTTCAAAAAGGGTGACCATGCGGATGAAATCCTCCGGCTGGAAATCCTTCGCGCCATCCGGAAGATGGCTGTTGACCTCTGTTTCGAGCGCAGAACGTGTGAAGCCATTGATTTTTGACTGCAGTTTGATAGCGCTGGTGACGAGACTTCCGATGACCAGCAGGATGATGGAAAAGATATAGGCGGCTTCTATGGTATACATGGGAACTCCTGAATGTAAAAACGTGTTCAGTAGATGAAGCAGGGCATCCAGGGATAGACAGGATGCGATGTGTCATCGGATGGATGAAGTAAGTTTCCTGTCGGAAGCAGCGAGAGGCGCTGCATGGGAAACGGGATCAGACCGGCGGGAACTGTGAGAAAGCGATCGCGCAGAGCGCCGGCAGTGTACAGGGAATCCACGGGAAGCACACTTTTCGCATGCTCCGGCCGTGGATATGACCATGGATGAGCAGGATCACGCTCACGAGAAAACCGACCAGAATACCGGACAGGAGCAGCAGAAGCATCGAGCGCATCTGGAGATAGAGGCCGGCGATCAGCAGAAAGAGTCCGTCACCTAGGCCCAGGGCTTCCCGTGAGAGCCTGCTGATCAGCAGGGCCAGAAGCCCCGGTAGCAGTGGAAGCAGTGCGGCCCAGATCGGATGCCAGATTGGAAGACCAGCGGATGAAGCATCCGCTGAAGTAGCAGAGATCATCCGCTGCGCTGTGAGCGCACATGCCTGAAGCGCTCCGTGGAGCTGATTTCCGAATACGATCAGTCCGGGGAGTACGAACAGGAGGTGCACCATCAGGGGCACGCTGTGGCTCCGGAGATCGTACGCGATGCAGAGCAGTGCATATATAAAAAAGAAACAGGTCAAACAGTGCATCACGGTTTTCTCCTCAGCGATATTCTTCGCTATATACTACGTAATCAATCATAAAATACAGTGTGGATGACGAGGGTGCCAGCGAAAGCGAATTCCTCATTGAACATCGTGAATTCCTTATCCACAGCGCACACAGCCGTGCTTTCCATAGGACTCGGCTTCAGATTTTTTCATCTCCTGCACGTTGCTGGAGATGGTACGACAGCTCGGCGTCGTATGATAGCTGCGTGCCGCGAGGGTATAGTAGACGGTCGGCATGGTGAGGTTCGGGCGGCAGGTGGCACAGGGACTGTACTTTCCGCCGAATTTGTTCCGAAGCGTTCGCATGTCTTCACCGCGGGCTTCCAGGATGTCATGGGTGAGATAAGAGCAGGCGCGTGTGGTATGGTAGACATCGGTATCGCGGGTACTGACATAGACGACGGGATCATCTTCCGTCTCTCCACCGTTATTTTCCATCCAGCGATTGCCCTTTGCACCGATCCATGCACGGCGGCTGACGACGACCTGCTGCGACAGATGGTCGAGTCCGAGCACGGAAAACGGCAGAACCGCATCATAGTTTGCGATATAACGAACCGTTTCCTTCGTGATTTCGGAATCGGAGAGAAGGTCGATGTTTTTCATACCGGGCTGGCTGATCTGATGCCCGAGGCCGAGGGCAGTGAGCACCGTCTCCCCACTGTTCAGGAGGTCCTGATCGAGGGTGAGACTGCCGTCCTTCGCACGGTAGTACTCGACATATTTCTGCTTCGCCATCTGGCGTGCATTCTCATGCATCTCGAGGGCGGCGTTTCGCTGGTGGTTCAGGATCAGCATGGGCACCATGAGGACGACGCTCGCGAGGATCACGAGGGTCAGGGCGAGCGCAGCCTCCACGGTGAGGGAGGAGCGGCATGGCGTCAGAAGAAGTGTATTCAGTTTTTTCTTGTATTCCGATGCCCGGTGATGGTACCTGGAGTGTGACTTGTGCCGGGGCAGGGTACTTCGTTCCTGTTTCATGCGTTTCCTCAGATGAGTTTATGTGATTCGCTGCAGTGCAGCGGAATCATCCGCAGGTTTGTCAGCGGTCAATGTTTCGGGTGCAGGTGTACGGCGCATACCGTAGGCTTTCAGCCGCACGATGTCGCAGCAGGCCGCTTACTGCGTATCATTCCGATACTTGTAGTAGCTGCTGATTTCCATCGAGTAGTCGATGGCTGGTACCGTATCGGCGACCATCTGCAGGATACCGGTGCTGTACATGACATGCCGCGTGTCCGGGTGAACGGTGGCCTCGAGCGCATAGAGACACTCGTCGAGGGCGAAGCCCGTTTCCGGATCCTTTCCGATCTGCCGTATGTTTTTCTCGATTCGGCTCAGCATCCGCTGGTTGATCTCTGCCTGCCGGAGAAGGCCCTCGCCGAGCAGAAACGCCCGGAGGTAATCCCGGTAGGAGAGGCCGTTTTTTCGTACATCGGCACCTGCGGAAGGATGCTCACCGAAACGGAGAAGTCCGGAGATATCGACAGACCAGCTGCTGTTATCATGGAAGAGTGGCACACGTCCGGCAGACAGCAGGGTCTTTACATCCTGAATCGCCTGAACCAGTGCCCAGATGCCGAGGACGAAAAAGGTGAAGACGGAAATCAGCGCCGGGTTTCCCGTAGCGACGAGAAAGGACGTGACGAAGAGCCGGGCTTCGTTCCGCTTTTCCGGACTCGAGTAAAGATAGATCAGATTCATGCCTTCCCGGAGTGCGACGAGCTTCGTGACATATTCCGAGAGATTCTCGTAGTCGCTGCTTTCGCCACCGAGCAGATACTCGAGCTCGAGCGCCTGCGCACCACTCGGTGGCAGCTGCTCCTTCGGTGTTTCGCCCGGATGGTAGTAGTGAAAGAACTTCAGTGCATACTCTCCGAGGATGGCGACCTCCACCGGATGGGCCGTGGAATCCGCCGGGAATGCCGGTGAGCAGTCATGAATGGCCGTGTTCGACGGAAGAGCAGCACCGTCCGGCAGCACCAGCGAGAGCAGATTTCCCTGCAGCAGATCACTGATCTGATCGAGCAGGGCCTTGTTTTTTGCATTGATCCTCGACAGCTCGCCACCATAGTGAATCAGTGAAAAGCTGTGCCAGTCTGCGGTGGCAGTGCGGTAGAAACGCCGTATCTCATAGGAAAAGTCCGGTTCGTCCTCATCGTCATCATCCCACGCATCCGAGATGGCATCCGCCAGCCACTCCTCGAAGTCATCGACGTCCTGCTCGACGCGATCGGCTTCGGCGATGAGGGCAGCGGCTTTCGCCGGCATCGCTTCGATCTCTGCACGGACGTCGCCGCTTCTGGAAACATAGTTCTCATATTCGGAGATTTCCGCCTCGACCGCCTGTCGTCCCTCCTCGGAGAGGGAAGCCGAGCGGGTGTCAAAGTCCGCGCGAAGTGCAGCGACCTTTTCCGCGAGCTGGTCGGCTGCCTTCGTATAACGGCTGACTGCATGCTGAAGCTCAGTGAGTGCGCGAGTGAAAGAGTATTTCGCAGAGTAGAAGTCGTACGGGTCCTCCCGCCGGAGTGCGTTCCAAGCCTCCTGGTGGGCGGCTTCCGCACTGCGCGTGGCGGCATCCACCTGAGCGATGGCATCCTCGACGGCCTTCAGGTCCTTCGTGTCGAGCTGATAGCTCCGCTGCAGTTCCCGGATTTCCTTCGACTCATCTGCACGGCGGAACACCTTTTCCAGCTCCTCCACGACCTCCTGCTCCTGAAATTCACTGCCCGCGAAGCTGATCAGTGAATCCAGAAGTCCATATTTCATATACTCCAGCACCTCCTCTTCGAAGCTGATTCCTTCGGTGACGTGCACATGCTCCAGGAAGGAGACACTGTCCTCCCGGATGCTGCCCGGAAAGAGGTCCCGAGCGCTGAGGTAGGGCTTCATGAAGTCATAGAACTCTTCCGAGAGATCCTCGTCCGTCCGGTACTGCAGTCCGAAGATCCGGTAGTTTTCCCAGAGCGGGCGATGGAACTGTGAGAAGAGCGACTCCATGGAGCTGTCCACCGCCGTCTGCCAGAACAGGCGCTCCGAGACGGTGCGGCAGGACTCCACGATGGTGAGCAGCAGCGCAGCGATCATCGCGAAGCTAAGTGCGAGAAACACAGTGACCGAGCCCTGCGTGCGTTGAGCTGCGAGCTCTGCCGTCGCTATGCGGCGACGTTCTGCGTCTGTGTGTGCAGGGCCTCGTGTCATGCGCCGCTTCATCAGTACACGCTGCTCGCGGAGCTCTCGATCTGATCGAAAATGTCATTGAGAAGCGCTTTGATACGATCCTTAAAGATCAGGACGAGCGCGATCAGCACGACGAGGATCAGTACGAGCTCGATGGTACCGATGCCGGAATCATCCTGGAGCAGTGTGCGCAGGCGTTTCCGGCAGGCCGTGATGAACAGCATCCATGCAAACAGGAACTGATCATACAGTCGGTGCAGTACACCGAAGACGGTATCCAGCATCGTGTGCGGCAGTATACCAGAAGCAGTTGGGAACATAGTGAAGCTTGTTGTCATGTTTTTTTCCTCCTGAGGCCTCGCCTCGTGTGGGGCGTAGTATCCTCCTGACATATGCCGGGGCAGGATGCCACGCAGATTCATAGTGTACATGTGATAAAATCTGAGCGTTTAGCGGCAGTTCCTCACCCGAGAGCACTCATGGCCGGTACGATGACGATGATCATCACGATGCCGAGCATGATAAACAGCGGGAGCAGCAGCTTCGTGCCGGCCTCCTCGCCGAGGCGCCGTGCGGTCGTTTTCCGCTGCTCGAAGGCGTCCTCCATCTCGAGCTCCAGCATGGCGCGGAGATTCCGTGCGCCGTTCATCCGGTTCTGCTCGATCAGACTGACGAGCTTCGTATACGGCTTCAGGTTCACCCGCCGTCCGAACGAAAGATAGATTTCCGATTCCGGCATGTTGCGCCGGAACTGGATGACCATCGTGCGGAGCTCCTGATAGAGTGGCCGATCCTCCTTGATGCCGCGTGAGATGAGCGCGTCGAAGTGCTGTGAGATGGTTTCCAGGGCATTGCGGACCGTGAGACCGGCACCGATGTAGACCATAAGCTTCGATACCAGCTCGGAATAGTCCAGCATCAGGAGTGCCTCCCGCTGCTTCTTTTCCGTCCGGCGTGCCTGCCCCTGGCGCATATAGATGGCCATGGCAGCGATGACGCCGAGCAGCGGAAGCAGAAGATAGCTTCGGTCCTCGTGCTCACTGTAGTAGATGCGCTGTCCGTCGATTTCCGTCGGCAGGGAGAGCATATTCTCGCCGAGACTGCCCTCGTCCTCCGTGGTGATGGCCTGCTGCAGCTGAAGCAGCAGGGACTCATAGCGGGACAGCGCCCGTGGGACGATACCGACATAGATACGGTACGGTGCCGAGTGATACTGCGTTTTCAGATACTTCGTCTCTCCGTCGGTACCCGTCGGCACGATGTCCGTACTCATGATGAGGGACAGATAGCCGGTCACCACGGTGCCGGGTGCCAGCGTCTCGTTATGCAGCGTGCCGTCGCTGTCCATCAGGTGACGGTACTTCCGATAGTAGGCCCGCGCCTCATCCGGCGTCACGGAGCCGGCGGCGAGCGCCGGATCGAGCTCCGGGTAGAAGTCCCAGGAGAGCTGCACGCCGTACTTCGGGAGCTTCGTCATGAGGCGGAGATCGTGCTGGAGATTCGCGAAGCTCTCACCCTCCGCGACCACGAGCTCCTCGAGCTGGTCATAGATCTCACGGAAGACAGCATTGGCCTCCTCCTCGGTGTAGCGCTTCGGACTGACCGTGATATCGAGCGGAACCGATGTATCCTCCGTGAGTCCGGAGACCTCCAGGGTGATATACTGCTTCGACCCGCCATAACCGCTTCGCGGAAGACGGAAGCCCTCCTTCAGCACGCCGTCCTGAAGTCCCAGAAAAAATACCAGGATCGTCAGGAGCAGAGAGGCACTGATACAGAGCAGCATCTGCTTTCGAATCCCGACGGGGGTCGCCTGTGCCTGCTGCCGGAGCTTCTGAAGATACGGCCGCAGCGTCTTCTCCAGCGTGCGGCGCAGAGAATGTCGTGTCCTCATAGCTACACCTCGATATCCATGATGCGTCCGGCGAGCCAGACGGAGAGGACATACAGCAGGAGACAGAGCGTCATGGTGATGCGCCCGAGCACCGTCGTGTACAGGGTCCGGAAAAACTCCGGCGAGCTGAAGTTCATATACAGGATGATGAGAAACGGGACGAGATTCATGACCCGCTGCTCATAGCGCTTGGCGGCGTTCATCGTGAGGATTTCCTCGGAGATCTGCACCTTGTCACGGATGACGGAGGCCGTGTGCGCGATGATTTTCACGAGCTGACCGCCGTTTTTCTTCGCGACGGTGAAGACCTCGGCGAAATTCGCGACATCCTCGAGTCCAGAGCGGTAGGCGAAGTCCGCGAGCAGCTCCTCGACCGGTGTATGCAGGCTCATACCGTGCACGATCTGCTCGAACTCCCGCACGATCATCGCGTCCGGGGAGAAGAGATGCTCGAGCTCACCGATGGAGGCCCGAAAGGCATTTTCCGTGGAGTAGCCGGCACTTAAGAAAGAGGAAAGGATCGCAAGGGATTCCTTGAACTCCGTCAGCAGCTGCTGTCGCCGCTTCTCGCAGAGCGCCTTTCGACAGGAGAAGGGGTACAGCAGGCAGAGCGGCAGCGTGACGAGCAGCACGCGGCGGCTCTGGTAAAAGGTATACGCGACCAGCATATCCGCGAGCAGCGCCGTGATGAAGAGACGGAGATACTCGAGGGGCGTCAGGATATACTCGTTATAATCGATCGAGGAGCTTCTGTCGGGACGTGAGATCCGCAAGCTTTTCAAGCTTCTGACCATCGAATTTATACAGTGGCTTAAGTTTGATTTCGTCATGTTCAATGCCGATCACCTCCGATATTTCCAGTACCCGTCGTTTGTGGTCACGGGTACGTCCTAAGTGAACGATGATGTCGAGCGCCGACTCGATCATGCTGCGGATCGCCGGCAGCGGAAGCTCCGCGCCCTGCAGCACCATGGTCTGCAGACGGCGGAGCATATCTTGGGCGGAGTTCGCGTGGCCGGTGGACAGGCTGCCGTCGTGTCCTGTATTCATAGCGTTCAGCATGTCGAGCGATTCCTTTCCTCGCACCTCGCCGACGATGATGCGGTCCGGCGACATACGGAGGGACGCCTTGATCAGGTTCTGCATGCTGATCTCGCCTTCACCTTCTGCGTTTGAGTTTCGCGTTTCGAGGGAGACGAGGTTCGGTACGTTTCGGATCTGAAGCTCGGCGGAGTCCTCGATCGTGATGACCCGTTCATCCGACGGGATGTACTGACTAAGTGCATTGAGAAAGGTGGTCTTTCCGGAGTTGGTCCCCCCGGAAATGAAGATGTTGTACCGTGCCCGTACGAGCGAAATCAGAAAGTCGGCGGCTTCCTGTGTCAGGGAGTCGTAGAGAATCAGCTTTTCGAGGGTGATCGGTTCCGGGAACTTTCGGATGGTGACCGTCGGTCCCTTCAGTGCGATCGGCGGCAGGACGACATGAACACGCGAACCATCCTCGAGACGGGCATCGACGATCGGCGTACTGGTGTTGACCACGCGGTTGATGCGGCTTACGATGCTCTGAATCAGTTCCTCGAGCTGTGCCCGGGACTCGAAGCTCCGGTCCCAGCGCTGCATGTGTCCGCTGCGCTCGATGAAGATCTCCTGCTCGGAGTTGATCATGATTTCCGTGACATCGGCGTTATCGAGTACCTCGGAAAGCACATCGAGACGACGGAAGCTGTTGAAGACAGCATCGCGCAGATAGAGCTTGTCCCGGAGGCAGAGCTCCGGATGTGCGAAGAGAAGCTCGTCGATGCGGTCATACAGCTCCGCATCGCTGAAGCTCCGCTGCTCCTCGAGTCCGGCGAGCAGCTGCTGCTTCAGCTCCTTCTTTAATTCGGTCTGATCCATGATTGTATTCATATGCTATATTCCCTTTGTCTGAGAGAGCCGCATGATCCACTTCCTTTTCTACATGACCTGCGATGCGGATGCGCTTCGATCTGCATGTATCGTGTATGGTACTGCGATACGCATGTCTGCTAGCGCACCGCACGCTGCGGCTGCGCATCGTAGAGGTAGTTTCGTATGACCGCCGCAGTAAATTCGGACAGCCGCTCCGAGGCCTCTGCTTCGGAGTATCCTGTATGCTCCAGAGGTACGATGAGCTTCACGATCCGGTCGAGTGCGGCGCGATGCGGAGAGCCGGAGAGATAATGCTCCAGGGCGGACAGCTTACGGTAGTGCGCAGGCTGGTCGGTGACCGGCATGAAGATCCAGTCGGCCTGCGGGAGGATGCCCTCCACGCGGCTCAGGATGCTGTCGGTGTCGAGGACGATGGCATCATAGTCGACCGATGCACGCAGGGTCTGGATAAACTGTGGAAGCTCCGTGTCCCGCAGCGTCGCGATATCCTCCGGTGAACGGACCGGCGGGATGAGGTCCATGCCGTCGACACGCGTGATCATCGAGCGCAGTCGCTCGGCATCCAGCCGCTCCTTCTTGTAGAAGTAGAGCGCATCACTGAGGGAGCCGCCTCCGCTCTGCATCGATGCATCGGCTCGTGCCGATACCTCCTCGAGACTGATGTAGAGTGCCCGCATATCCTTCTGCAGCGTTTTCGTGAGACTCTCGGCGAAGCAGGTCTTCCCGGATCGCCCGATCGGACTGTATACGAGGTACAGCCTGGCGAGCCCCTGCCGATTCTTCGGCTCCGCCTTCTTCGAGAGCTGATAGCTCGAAACGAGCTCATGCAGAATCTTCTCCCCGGACTGATACTTATAGATTTTGTGTGGTGCATCCGGACGAGCACCGGCGAGTGTCTGCTTCTCACCCAGCGGCTCCTCCGTAAGCTCGACACGGGTATGCACCGGGAGCTTCTCGAGCTCTTCTTCCTCGGCTGCCTCCGCATCACTCAGCAGCAGATCGATGTCGTTCTGGTGTGCGAAACGCTGCAGCTCCGTCACGGTCTGAAAGGTATAAACGGTAAACGGACACTCCGTCCGCGAAGACGCATACTTCAAAAAACGTTCACAGTAGCTGGGATCCTGTTCCAGCAGTGCGAGAATCTGATTCATAGACGCCCCTTTCCATACAAATTAATCATTTTTCTGAAGTTACAGTTCAGGCAGGCCACCCTTCCGGGTCCCTTTAGCTGAACATTTATTTAGAGGATCTCCCGCTTCGCCGGTTCAGGGTTCAGGGGTAGGGAAATGAACCGTACGACGCGGGAGAGAAGATCAGTCCCGGAATCGCACCGAGAAGCAGTGGCAGGGCCAGAGGAAGTGTCGGAAGCATGTGCCGCTCCCGGAACCTCCACCTGCCGGAATCTGTTCTGATCCATAGAAGATACATCAGTGCCAACACGAGCCCCGGCAGCAGAAGCTGACATCCGGCATCGACACCGCACCACGCGATGACCAGTGCCATCAGTCGTGCGTCTCCGCCACCTGCATGGGTCAGTGAGGCCAGGGCACGAAACATGACGAGTGAGAGGAAGTAGCGAAGAAGATAGGAGACACCCCTTCCGCTGGAGCAGAAGAAGCACGCCGGCAGCGTCAGGGTGCCCCTGTATGAAAGGAAATAACCAGAATATAAATAGGTGTAGATCAGCGCATGAGGGATACGCCGCTCTCGTAGATCATAGCCCGCAGCGATGGTCAGACACTGCAGGAGGATAAGCTGAGATACTGTCATGTGGCCTCCGCGTTTGGTATAGCCCGAGTATAGAGGAGACAGCGCGAATCGCCTATAGTCGTCATGTGGACTATAGTCCCAGAACAGACTAGACGCTCCGCGCATGGAGCTTAGAAAAATGTAAGTGAAGCACAGGACAGAAACCCGAAATCGAGAAACCGAAATGAACGAAAAGACAGAATTCCGTAATGCCTGGATGATATTCACAAAACGTCTGATTTTTTTGCAGCATATTGTACGGATGCCCCGGAGGACCGGTCTACGCTGTCCCCATCTAGTCGAAACCCCGCGAGTATGCTAGAATACTGTCGTGTTTTTAAGAAAGGCCGTACTATGAATATCATTTTACTATCCGGTGGCTCCGGCAAACGCCTGTGGCCACTTTCCAACGATATCCGCTCCAAGCAGTTTATCAAGCTCTTCAAACGCCCGGACGGAAGCTATGAGTCGATGATCGAGCGCGTCTACCGCCAGATCCGCACCGTGGACCCGGAGGCCCGTGTCACCATCGCGACCTCCCGCACCCAGGTATCCTCCATTCTGAACCTGCTCGGCACCGACGTGAATATCTCCGTCGAACCGACGAGAAGGGACACCTTCCCGGCGATCGCCCTCGCGAGTGCCTACCTGCACGAAAAGTGTCACGTCCCGGAGGACGAATCCGTCGTGGTCTGCCCGGTGGACCCGTATGTGAACGATGACTATTTCCATGCGCTGAAGGCACTCTCTGAGCAGGCGGATAAGGGCGAGGCGAATCTCGTCCTGATGGGCATCGAGCCGACCTATCCATCCGAGAAGTACGGCTATATCATCCCGGAGGCGAAGGCCCCGGTGTCGACCGTCTGCACCTTCAAGGAGAAGCCAGATGAGGCGACCGCCCGCGAGTACCTGAAGCAGGGTGCCCTCTGGAACGGCGGCGTCTTCGCCTATAAGCTCGGCTACGTGCTGGACCGTGCCCGCACCCTCCTCGACACAAGCGACTATCAGACCCTCTTCGACCACTATGCCGAGCTCCGCAAAATCAGCTTCGACTATGCCGTCGTCGAGCATGAAGCGAAGATCCAGGTGATGTGCTTCCACGGCGAGTGGAAGGACCTCGGCACCTGGAACACCCTGACCGAAGAGATGTCCGAGCCGGTCATCGGCCACGGCATTCTCGGCGAGCACTGCGAGGACGTCCACATCGTGAACGAGCTGAGCGTGCCGATCCTCGCGATGGGGCTCGAGCATGCGGTGATCTCTGCAAGCCCGCAGGGCATCCTCGTCAGTAACCTCGAAGCCAGCGCCCGCATCAAGCCATACGTGGACCAGCTCCCGGACCAGATCATGTTCGCCCGCAAATCCTGGGGCGACTTCCGCATCCTCGACGTCTCCCAGGGCTCGATGACCGTGAAAATCGAGATGCGCCCGGGTGCCCACATGAGCTATCACGCACATCACGCCCGCAACGAAATCTGGACCGTCCTGGACGGCCGTGGCACCGCCATCGTCGATGGCGAGGCCCGCAGCGTATGCGCCGGCGACGTGATCTCGATTCCGTGCGGCGCGAAGCACACGATGCGCGCAGACCCGGAGACCCCGCTGACCCTCATGGAGATGCAGCTCGGCGAGGACATCGCCGTCGCCGACAAGACGAAGTTCGATATGCCGGCAGAAAAGGAGTAACGATGGATTACAGGAAGGAATATACGCGCTGGTGCGCGCTTGCGAAGGGACTGGATGCCGATGTCGAGCAGGAGCTCGCAGCGATCCGTGGAGAGGAAGAGAAGATTCAGGACGCGTTCTACCGTGACCTCGCCTTTGGTACGGGCGGTCTCCGCGGCGTGATCGGCGCCGGCACGAACCGCATGAATGTGTACACGGTAGCGAAGGCCTCCCAGGGCCTCGCAAACTATGTGCGGAAGCGCTTCGCAGCCGCCGACCGCCGCATCGCAGTTTCCCGCGACAGCCGTATCAAGTCGGATCTTTTCGCTGAAACCGCGGCCCGCGTCTTCGCAGCGAACGGCATCGACGTCTACATGTATGAGGACATCATGCCGACCCCGTGCCTCAGCTTCGCGACCCGTGCGCTTCACTGCGCTGCCGGTATCATGCTGACCGCGTCCCACAACCCCTCGAAGTACAACGGCTATAAGGTCTATGGCGCCGATGGCTGTCAGATCACGACCGAGGCAGCCGCCGAGATCCTCGCAGAAATCGAGGCACTCGACCTCTTCGCCGACATCCGCATGACCGAGTTCGAGATCGCCGGCATCCGCGACACGGCGGAGGCCAATGTCTCCGTCGCGCACAGCGTCACCACCCCGGTCATGCTGGAGACCGCTACGGCCGACGCGACATCGACAGAAAAGGAAGCTGCGTCATCACACAGCGCGACAGCTGCGGTGGACATGGATGCGCCTGCGACTGGACATATCTTCTGGATCGGGGAAGCCGTCTACACCGACTTCGTGGAAAATGTAAAGAAGCAGTCCGTACTTGGTCCGGATGACAGCATTGACCGAAACGTAGCAATCGTTTACTCGCCGCTGAACGGCACCGGTCGCGCGCCGGTGACCAGGACCCTCCGGGAGTGCGGCTACACGAACATTACGCTCGTGAAGGAACAGGAGATGCCAGACGGTCACTTCCCGACCTGCCCGTATCCGAACCCGGAGATCAAGGAAGCGATGGCCCTCGGCATGGACTATGCGAAGCGCGTACAGGCAGACCTCCTGCTTGCAACCGACCCGGACTGCGATCGTGTCGGCATCGCCGTACGAAGAGCCGACGGAAGCTATCAGCTTCTGAGCGGCAACGAGACCGGCATCCTGCTGCTGGACTACATCCTCGCGCAGCGAACGAAGCACGGAACGCTGCCGAAGGATCCGGTGATGGTGAAGACCATCGTGACCATGGACCTCGGCGAGCGCATCGCCGCGCACTACGGCGTCGAAACCATCAATGTCCTGACCGGCTTCAAGTTCATCGGAGAGCAGATCGGTCGGCTCGAGAAGGAGGGCCATCCGGAGCGTTATGTCTTCGGCTTCGAGGAGAGCTACGGCTACCTCACTGGCAGCTATGTCCGTGATAAGGATGCCGTCGATGGTGCCCTCATGATCTGTGAGATGTTCAGCTTCTATAAGACGCAGGGCATCAGCCTCCTCGACCGTCTGCAGGCGCTCTATGCGGAGTACGGCTACTGCCTGAACACCCTCCACAGCTTCACCTTCGAGGGATCCGCCGGCTTTGGGAAGATGCAGAAGATCATGCAGAACTTCCGTACGGATGCGCCGGACGCCTTCGCCGGAAAGAAGGTGGAGAAGGTCCTCGATTACCTGCCGGGTCTCGACGGACTTCCGAAGTCGGATGTCCTCAAGTACCTGCTGAGCGACCACTGCTCCGTCGTGGTACGCCCGTCCGGCACCGAGCCGAAGCTGAAGATCTATATCTCCATCAGCGCGGAGAATCAGGCCGCCGCAGAAGCCTGCGAAGCCGCCATCGCCGCTGAACTCGGCGAACGCATGAAGTAATACTTTCATATCAACAAAAGGCCCCGGAGGGGCGCCAGCAGAAGCACAGTATGGCTTTTGCTGGCGCTCCTCCGGGGCCTTTGACTGAACTGTTTTCGTTATAGAAAATTTATAATTTAATTAGCACTCGATGCTTGAAAGTGCTAACAACCGCGCTATAATATTTTTATCCGAAGGAAATAAGGAGGTTCAGTCTTATGAATATTAATAAATTTACACAGAAATCGATCGAAGCGATCAATAACTGTCAAAATATCATCAGTGAATATGGAAATCAGTATGTGGAGCAGGTTCATCTTCTCTACTCGTTGATCACCATCGATGACAGTCTGATCGCACAGCTTCTGAAGAAGATGGGTGTGCCGATGGAGCAGTTTAAGTCGTCCATCACAGAGGAGATCAGTCGTCTCCCGAAGGTATCGGGTGCCGGTCAGATGTACTTCTCGCAGGGGGCGAACCTGGCGCTCACGAAGGCGGAGGAGCATGCGAAGTCCATGGGCGATGAGTATGTTTCCGTGGAGCACATTTTCCTCAGCCTCATGAAGGAAGCAGATCCGACGCTGAAGAAGCTGTTCCAGCAGTATGGCATCACGAAGGATGGTTTCCTGAAGGCACTCGCCGAGGTGAGAGGTAATCAGCGTGTCATGTCCGATAATCCGGAGGACAGCTATGATACCTTAAACAAGTACGGCTACGAGATGGTGCAGCGTGCGAAGGATCAGAAGGATGATCCGATCATCGGGCGTGATGATGAGATCCGGAATATCATCCGTATCCTCAGCCGTAAGAGCAAGAACAACCCGGTGCTGATCGGTGAGCCGGGTGTCGGTAAGACCGCCGTCGTCGAGGGCCTCGCACAGCGGATCGCGAAGGGCGAGGTACCGGAGAGCCTGAAGGATAAGAAGATCTTCGCCCTCAACATGGGTTCCCTCGTCGCCGGTGCGAAGTACCGTGGTGAGTTCGAGGAAAGATTGAAGGCCGTCCTCGATGAGGTCCGTAAGTCCGAGGGTCAGATCCTCATGTTCATCGATGAGCTGCACACCATCGTCGGTGCCGGCAACCAGGAGGGCTCGCTCGATGCAGGTAATATCCTGAAGCCGATGCTGGCGCGCGGTGAGCTCCACTGTATCGGTGCGACGACGCTGAATGAGTATCATAAGTACATCGAGAAGGATGCGGCGCTCGAGCGTCGTTTCCAGCCGGTCACGATCGATGAGCCGTCGGTCGAGGATACCATCTATATCCTGCGTGGTATCAAGGAAAGCTACGAGAAGTACCACGGTGTGACGATCAGCGACAACGCACTCGTCGCCGCGGCGACACTCAGTGACCGTTACATCTCCGACCGTTTCCTGCCGGATAAGGCCATTGACCTCGTGGATGAGGCCTGCGCGATGGTCAAGACCCAGATGGAGTCGATGCCGGAGGACATGGCTGCCCTGCAGAGTAAGATCACACAGCTCAAGATGGAGCAGATCTCGCTGAAGAAGGAGGACGATACTCTCTCGAAGCAGCGTCTCGCCGACATCGAGAAGGAGCTCGCCGAGCTGCAGTCACAGTTCGACACGAAGCAGGCACAGTGGGACAACGAGAAGAAGTCAGCCGGCGACCTGCAGGCACTCCGCGAGCAGCGGGATCGGCTGAAGAAGGATATGGAGCGGGCAATGCAGACGGGCGACTATGCAAAGGCCTCCCAGATCCAGTATGCTGACCTTCCAGCCCTCGAAAAGAAGCTGGCGGACGCGGAGAACAGCGTCCATGGGGAGGATCGTGCACTTCTGCAGGAGACCGTGACCGAGGATGAGATCGGAAAGATCGTCAGCCGCTGGACCGGTATCCCGGTATCGAAGCTGAACGAGTCCGAGCGTTCGAAGGTGCTGCATCTCGGGGATGAGATCCACAAGCGCCTGATCGGCCAGGACGAGGCGGTAGAGAAGGTCGTCGAAGCCATCCAGCGTTCGAAGGCCGGTATCAAGGATCCGACACGGCCGATCGGTTCGTTCCTCTTCATGGGTCCGACCGGTGTCGGTAAGACGGAGCTGGCGAAGTCCCTTGCACAGAACCTCTTCGATGACGAAAACGCCATGGTACGTATCGATATGTCCGAGTATATGGAGAAGTACTCCGTATCGAGACTGATCGGTGCGGCACCTGGCTACGTCGGCTATGAGGAGGGTGGTCAGCTGACCGAGGCTGTCCGCAGAAAGCCATACTCTGTCGTGCTCTTCGACGAAATCGAGAAGGCGCATCCGGATGTCTTCAACATCCTCCTGCAGATCCTCGATGACGGTCGGATCACCGACAGTCAGGGCAAGACTGTGGACTTCAAGAACACCATCATCATCCTGACCTCGAACCTCGGTGCGCAGTATCTGCTGGACGGTATCGACGCAAACGGTGAGATCACCGAAGATGCACGGAAGCAGGTACACGACGAGCTCTTCCGCTCCTTCCGTCCGGAGTTCCTGAACCGTCTCGATGAGATCATCATGTTCAAGCCGCTGACGAAGGACAACATCGCGCACATCACGGAGCTCATGGTGGCCGACATCAACCGCCGTCTCGCGGATCGTCAGCTGAAGATCGAGCTCACTGACGCGGCGCGTGACTATGTCACCGAGCACGGCTATGATCCGCAGTTCGGTGCACGTCCGCTTCGTCGTTTCATCCAGAAGAACGTCGAAACCCTCGTCGCCCGCATCATCCTCGAGGATAAGGTGCAGGAAGGCGACACCATCACCCTCGATCTGAAGGGTGATCGGCTCGACGCAGAGATCCACAGATAATTCAAAGAGCCCCGGAGGGCCGGTCCTCCTGGGCTCTGAAACTATGATCTGAAACTGTGTCGAAAATTGTAAGCATTCCGTACGCTATTCTGTGCTATACTCCCATTAAGAACGAAGAGAGATCCTTAAAGGAGAAGAGATATGAGACGATTAAACTGGACGAAGCTTCTGGCTAGCGCGACGGCGATGACCCTGCTGAGTGCGATGCCGGCGATGGCCGCATGGCAGTATACCCTGCAGGGCCCGATCGCAATCTGGACCGAGACGACGACCGGACAGCAGGTATGTGTATACGCCGGACAGCCGGCTCCGGACGGCACCCCGGCACCGACCGTCACGATGACCGCCGAAACCTTCACGACTGAGGCCGCGCAGCGCGCAAACACCGCACAGTCCATCGCCGCAGCCAATGCTGCCGTCGATGCGGCGAAGGCCGCCCGCGGAGGAAACGTCGTGCAGGAGACGACCCTGACCACCGAGCAGCTCGCTGCAAACACCGCAGCCGCGAACGCAAACCTCCAGATCGGTGATGTCACCACGATCGCGAAGGTACTGCCGAAGAGGGGCAGTGGCACCGGCCCGAATAATACCTATACGAACGCGACACTCCCGACGATCCAGACCCAGGATCAGAGCCAGCTGAATCAGAGCGGCGTAACCGCCGGCACCTACCTTTCTCCGGCCGGTGTCGCGCAGACGACGAAGACCTATAACTATAACACCACGACCGGCACCTACAGCTACTACGCAAGTGACGGACACCTCGTGACGAACGCAGGCTCCCCGAACGTAGGCCCGACCGCCGGCACGACCACCCAGACCACGACCAGCACCACCACAACGACAACGACCGGCACGACGGGCAGCACCACGACGCAGACCAGCACCGGCATGAGCTACACCGGTACCCTCCCGTCAACCGGCGCAACCAACGTGAACACCTACAAGACCCCACAGGCCTGATCGTATAATTCATTCAGCCAGAGGACCCGGCTGGAGACTTACCATCCTATATGGAAAAATAGAAGCAACTATGCTAAAATATTCCCCAAATGCGCAGAAACGCATCTGGGGATTTTTGTTTGCGCCGGAAACCACGGCGCCTTCACTTATAAACTATATGGAAACGAAGAATACAGAACACAGCTCGTCCGACATCGTCATCGATGTTCAGGACGTCACGAAAATATACCGCCTGTACGATAAGCCGATCGACCGCCTGAAGGAGGCGGTGAGCCTCACGCACCGGAACTACCATCGGGACTTCTATGCCCTGAGCCACGTCGGATTCCAGGTACGAAAGGGTGAAGCCGTCGGCATCATCGGTACCAACGGCTCCGGTAAGTCGACCATGCTGAAAATCATCACCGGCGTCCTGACACCGTCCGAGGGTGCGGTCAGCATCCACGGTATCGTCTGTGCGCTCCTCGAGCTCGGTGCCGGCTTCAACCCGGACTACACCGGCATCGAGAACGTCTACATGAACGGTACGATGATGGGCTTCACGAAGGAGCAGATGGACGAGAAGCTCCAGGAGATCCTCGACTTCGCAGACATCGGCGATTTCGTGCACCAGCCGGTCAAGAGCTACTCCTCCGGTATGTTCGTCCGCCTCGCCTTCGCACTCTACGTCGCGATGGACCCGGAGATCCTCATCGTCGATGAGGCACTGTCCGTCGGCGACGTCTTCTTCCAGGCGAA
Organism: Oribacterium sp.; assembly: GCA_004554245.1. GTDB lineage: Bacteria > Bacillota > Clostridia > Lachnospirales > Lachnospiraceae > Oribacterium. The sequence continues at coordinate 90,164 of SFND01000004.1, forward strand.
GTGCTATCATCGCATGGACGAGCTCCGCCGGAACGGTACGACCATCCTCATGGTCACGCACGACCTCGGCTCCGTCATGAAGTACTGCGACCGCGTCATCCTGCTGAACAAGGGTGAGAAGGTCTCCGAGGGACTGCCGGGCGACATGGTTGATCTGTATAAGAAGATTCTCGCCGGCCGCTTCACCGAGGAGGATCAGCGCTATGCGCAGCACCAGGCCGACGCACAGGCAGCAGTGGACTTCATCGACGGCCAGAACTTCGGCGTCGACAGCGTCGGTGCCGCGGCCCTCACAGAGGGCGAGGACGGCCCGGCAACCCGCATCCAGCGTTCGAAGGACGCGTCCGGGGAAGCCAATGCAGACGACCACAGCACCGGTACCTACGCGGGTAGCGAGACAGCACCGCTCATGCAGGACAGCCTGAACCTGAACCCGAACGTCCAGCACTACGGCGACGGACGCGCGACCATCTGGGATCTCGGCATCCTCGACCAGCGCGGGAAGATCTCGAACGTCATTGTAAAGGGCGAGACCTTCTCCATCAAGGAAAGGATCCGCTTCAACGCCCCGATCGCGGCCCCGATCTTTACCTTCACCATCAAGGATAAGCGCGGCGCGGATCTCACCGGCACGAACACCCTCATCGAGGGCTGCGATATCCAGCCGGTGAAGGCGGGCGATGAATATACCTGCACCTTCACCCAGCGGATGACCCTGCAGGGCGGCGAGTATCTCCTCAGTATGTCCTGCACGGGCTTCGAGGAGGGCGAGCATGTGGTCTATGACAGAAAGTATGACGTCGCATCCATCACCGTTCTTTCGAACAAGAACACCGTGGGTGTGTACGATATGGAGTCCGAGGTGACTCTGGAAAGGCGTGAACACTAATGGATTTTTCACGACACATCACCAATACCATCGAATGGTTTTATTTCGAGGACGTAACCTCGGGCCGCGAGCGCGACGCGTCGGTTCTGGTGCTCGGCGATAAGGAGACGACGTCCCCCTTCGTAACCCTCCTCGAGCCGCGCGTACATCAGGTATCCCGCCGTCTCGACGACAGCACCTACGACTATGTCGTGATCCCGGTGCTGACGAAGAAGATCCTCCGTCTGTTTCAGGGCGACGTCCACACGATGCTGCATGCCCTGACGGAAACCTGGCTGAAGAAGGGTGGCCGTATCCTGATGGGCATCGAAAACGCCCTCGACATCGACCGTATGGCTTCCAGCGACCGGAAGGAGGATGTCCTCTATCTTCGCTGGTCCGAGCTCGCGTCCCTGCGTGCGACCCTTCGTGAGGAGAAGCCGGGCGCACGGGATACCCTCTACTATCTGACGCCGGAGCTCAGCGTACCGCTTCACTTCTATAGTGATGCGCGCATGCCGGACGTCTCTGAGGAGGACGAAAAGACCGCACTCCTCATCCGGGAGAACCGCTTCCGCGAGTTCGCGCCGGCCTACTTCTACATCTATCAGCCGGATGGCAGCGTCCGCCCGAAGGCAAGGGATTACCGCCGCTTCCTTCCGGACTACATCAAGTATAATTCGACCCGCAAGCCGGAATACGCCATCAAGACCCTGCTCTACCGGGATGATCAGGGGAAGCGCTTCGCGGTGAAGGCCGGTACGACGCCTGCGGCCAATGCACACATCGAGTCACTCAGCGAGAAGGCAGAGGCGATCGCTGCAGCGAACCCGCAGCTCACGGTACTCCGTGCCGTCGAGACCAGTCGTGCCCTCGGAAGCTATCAGTTCCTGAGCTTCATCCGCTATCCGTTCGTCGAGGGACAGAGTCTGAGCGAGATCCTGCGGGATATGATAAAGGACGGTGTCGCACCGATCCGGGAGCTCGCAGAGAGCGTCGACCTCGTGCTCGGCGCGAAGGATGGAAGTGTGCAGCCGGCGAACTTCGACTGCCAGTTTGATAACATCATCATGTCCGCTGACCGGCCGACCCTCATCGACTGTGAGTGGGTCTTCGAGGAAGCCGTCGACGTCCGTTTCCTGCAGTACCGTATCCTCTACTACTGGTACATGGAGTACCGGGAGTTCCTGGCCTATGAGGATGTGCTGGCCTTCCTCCGGAACTTCGGCTTCTCGAAGCCGGAGCTCGACGCCTTCGCTGAGCGTGAGCGATCCTTCCAGGAGGAGATTCATGGACAGGACGGCGAGCGCATGCATGCCTTCCTGAACGATAGGGTCACCGTAAAGCGCTTCCGCGCCCTCGAGGAGGAGTATACGAAGACCCTCCACGATGCACAGGAGCTGCAGCGCGAGGTGAAGGAGCGGGACATCACGATCCAGAAGGAGCGCGAGGTCAACCGCCTCACCCAGGTGCATGTCGCAAACCTCACGAACGTGATTCAGGTGCATGAGCGTGACATCCAGTCCCTCATCGCCGAACGCGACTACTATATGGCCCGCCAGAGCCTGAAGGCCCGCGTGGGCACCCGCCTTCGGAACAGCCTGAACCACCATTTCCCGGTCGGCTCCCGTAAGCGGAAGGTGCTGAGCTATGTGAAGCGGACCCTCCGCCACCCGGCGAAGATGCTTCCGATGTACTTCACGGAGGATGGCAAGAACCGGATCCGTGGGGATTTCAATGTCGGCGATCTGTATGCAAGCTACGGAAAAGTGAAGTTTGAGCGAAGCGATGCACCGCTTGTCAGCATCGTCATCCCATGCTACAACCAGATCCACTATACCTACCAGTGCCTCATCAGCATCAAGGAGCATACGGATTTCGCAGCGACCCCATACGAGGTCATCATCGCGGACGATGTGTCGACCGACGCGACCCGTGAGATCGGCCAGTATGCGGAGAACCTCGTCGTGGCACGAAACCGCGAGAATATGGGCTTCCTGAAGAACTGTAATCAGGCGGCCTCCATCGCCCGTGGTAAATATATTTTCTTCTTAAATAACGACACGCAGGTGCAGGAGGGCTGGCTGTCCTCCCTCGTCGAGCTGATCGAGCGCGATGAGAGCATCGGTATGGTCGGCAGTAAGCTCGTGTACCCGGACGGTCGTCTCCAGGAGGCGGGCGGCATCATCTGGTCGGATGGCTCCGGCTGGAACTATGGCCGTCTGCAGGATCCGGCGGACCCGGAGTACAACTATGTGAAGGAGGTCGACTTCATCTCAGGTGCCGCGATCATGATCCGTACCGAGCTCTGGAAGGAGATCGGCGGCTTCGATGAGCGCTTCGCGCCGGCGTACTATGAGGATACCGACCTTGCCTTCGAGGTGCGGAAGCACGGAAAGAAGGTTATGTTCCAGCCGAAGTCCGTCGTCATCCACTTCGAGGGCATCTCGAACGGCACGGACACCTCGGATACCTCGAGCCTGAAGCATTATCAGGTCGTGAACCAGGAGAAGTTCCGCGAGAAGTGGGCGGCCGAGCTTCGGGAGCAGTGTGTCAATGATGGCAACCCGAACCCGTTTGACGCCCGTGAGCGTGGTCAGCACCGGCCATGCATGCTGATGATCGACCACTATGTACCGACCTGGGATAAGGATGCCGGCAGTAAGCTGGACTATCAGTATATGCAGCTCTTCCTGCGTCAGGGCTGGCGCGTGAAGTTCCTCGGCGACAACTTCGCCCATGAGGAGCCGTACACCTCCGCGCTCGAGCAGCTCGGCATCGAGGTGCTCTATGGTGCGAAGCTCCAGGCGGACATCTGGGGCTGGATCGAGCGGAACAGCGCCTTCATCCGGATCGCCTATCTCAGCCGTCCGCACATCGCGGCACGCTACATCGATTACATCCGCGACCATACGGATATGAAGATCATCTACCATGGATCCGATCTTCACTCCCTCCGTCTGATGCGCGAGTATGCGATCGACCATAACGAAAAGACCCGTGAGGAGGCCGAGTACTGGCATGGCGTCGAGTACGCCGTGATGCGCAAGGCCGACATGAGCTACTTCCCGTCCGAGGTAGAGGCGGAGATCGTGCATAAGGAGGATCCGACCATCCATGTGAAGGCCATCACCTCCTTTGTATACGATGCGCCGGCCGTCCTCGATGAGGATTATGCGAAGAAGCAGGATCTCCTGTTTGTCGGTGGCTTCGCGCACCCGCCAAACAAGGATGGCCTCCTGTGGTTCGTGAAGGATATCCTGCCACAGATCGAGGCGGAGATTCCGGGCGTGGTACTCCACGTTATCGGGTCTCATGCAGATGACGAGGTGCTCGCGCTGAACGCGCGGCCGGATGTGGATGTGCTTGGCTTTGTCAGCATCGAGAAGCTCGACGAGATGTATCGTCGGAGCCGCGTCGTCGTGGTACCGCTTCGTTTCGGTGCCGGTGTCAAGGGCAAGGTCGTCGAAGCGCTGCACGCGGGAACCGCGGTGGTGACGACAAGCTGTGGTGCCGAGGGTATCCCGGCGGCAGAGACGGCCCTGCGTATAAAGGATGATCCGACCGACTTTGCACAGGAGGTTATCCACCTCTACAGGCATCCGGAGGAGATCAAGCAGATGGCGCACAACGCCGTCAGCTTCATCTCGACCTTCTACTCACCGGAGGGTGCCTGGGCGAAGATTAAAGATGATTTCGAAACCGGCCGGAACGTATAAACCATATGGAAGTACCATGCCGCTGTTTATGACAGCGGCATATGAGATATGAAGTGCAGGATGCTTCGAAAGACGCATTCTGCAGATGCTAAAGAAACATGAATACACGTAAGCATTATAAACACTGCTTCGCGGTCGCAGCCTATGGAGAGTCACCCTACCTTCCGCTTCTTCTGCATTCGCTGAAAATGCAGAGTATCGAGAGCCGGGTGATCATCTGTACCTCAACCCCGAACCGCTATATCACGAAGCTGAGCGCGCAGTTCGGCTACCCGGTCTATGTGCGGAATGGCGCACACGGGCTGCAGCAGGACTGGAACTTCGCCTATGAGATGGGCGCGGAGCGCTCGGAGCTCGTGACGATCGCCCACCAGGACGATCTGTATTTTCCGGACTACACGAAGGCACTGCTGCATGCCTTCCAGCACTTCCCGGATATGTCGGTATTCTGCTGTCGCTACGATACGATCGATGGCGAGGGCAACACGATCGACGGAAGCTCGGAGAAGGTGAAGCGCATCCTGCGGCTTCGGCTGAAGGACCATGCGCATGCGGACCGTACGATTGTGAAGCTCTCGGCCCTCCGCTACGGCAACGGCATCGGCTGTCCGAGCTGTACCTATCACACGAAGTACTGTCCGGCACCGCTGTTCCGGAACGACTATAAGTTCGTCATCGACTGGGATACCCTGATCCGCCTTGCACGTGAACCGGGGCGCTTCATCTGCATCGAGAAACCACTCATGGCCTACCGTGTGCATGCCGGAGCGGAGACGATGCGAAACATCGAAAATCACAATCGGGAGAAAGAGGAACGGGAAGTGTTCCGGAAGCTGCACTCGGCACCGGTGACGGATCTGCTGATGCACTTCTATAAGAAGGCGTATGGCGCATATCAGCAAGACCCAAAACAGTAAACATGTTCTTATGACAGGAGTGGCACTCGTCCTGCTCCTTCTGTTTGGGCTGTTTATCAACCGGCACCTCAGCATACGGGCACTCTATGGTGACGACCTCTACCTCTGGTCCTTCTATGGCTGTGAGGATTTCTGGTCCTTCACCTTTCCGAAGGTGACGAAGGGAAACTTCCGCCCGTTCTACTGGGCGCTGAGCTACCTCGAGTTTCGTCTGATCGGCCCGCACGTGCACTGGTATGCCCGCTTCAATGTGCTCCTGAACGTCGCGATCGCCTGGGTGATCTATTTCTTCAGCCGCCGCCTGAGCCGCCTCACGCGAACGCCGCAGGGCATGCGGATCGGACAGGCCGTCGGTCTTCTGACCGGTATGCTCTACCTGCAGTCGCACTTCGCGGCCTACCAGATCGCACAGGTGCTCGGACTCCTCGAGTCCCTCGCCCTGCTGCTTGCGCTGCTGACCCTCTGGGGCCTTTTCGATTACATGGAGGGCCGCGGCACGCGTGCTTACCTGCGCGCCTGCCTCTGCTTCTTCCTCGTGATCTTCACCCATGAGCGCTATATCGCGCTGGCCCCGCTCTTTTACCTCGCGGTGCTCACGCAGTACCTCACGGAGCGGCGGCTCTGCCGACGCTTCGCACCGTCCCGGTCGTCCTGTGCGGCTTCGGACGAAATACCAGCGATGAACCGCCTCGGGCGGACCGTCGAGCTGCTTCTGCCGCTTCTGATCCTCGCCGTCTTTTTCGGCACCCGTATGGTGGTGGCTGGGGAAGCGATCCCGGTCGGTACGGCCGGCACGAAGGTGCAGGACACCTTTTCCCTCGCCGAGGCCCTCGGCTTCGCGTTTTCGCAGGTCGCCTACATCTTCGGGATCAATGCAGGCCACGCGATTTTCTGTGGCGTGTCCTTCGCGGATTCCGCCCGCTGGGTACAGGGACTGATCGTCCTCAGCTGGCTCTGCCTTCTCCTGATGCTCGTGCTCTATGTACGTATGGCCTGGAAGAGGGGACGGATCACGCCGCGTCTGATCGGGGAGAACCTTCTCTTCATCTGCTTCATCGCCCTCTGCATCGGCTCGAGCTCCATCACGATCCGTCTGGAAACCCGCTGGGTCTATGTGAGCTATACCGCCGCGCTTCTGTATCTCTCCTATATGCTCGGAGAGATCGCGAAGTCTGGAGCTGTGAAAGCGAAAGCCGGCAGGGCAGTGCGCACGCGTGCAGCCACCGTGCAGAGAGCGTCGGCAGCTTCCGTAAGTGCCTCGGGTGAACGGGCAGCGTGCCGCGGAATGGCCATGGTCCTTGCGTTCTCGCTGCTTTTTATGGCGTACGGGGCCGTGATGACACCGGTGGAGCATTATGATCGACAGCATTATCCGAACATCTTTTTCTTCTTCGATCAGGATCGTGTGAATTCGCTTGCGGACTGTACGATCGACGCGGTCGGTGCCGGGGAGTTCCTCGGGAAGAAGCAGGTGTATATCTACTATAATTACTACGAGATGAGCGACTTCTATGCGGAGTACTTCTATAAGCCGTTTGACCCGGAGAAGACCGGACAGGGCACGGAGATTCACTTCATCAACCGCCCGGACGAGCTGCCGGCCGACGCGACGGTGGAGAACAGCGTCGTCCTCATGGAGCATGGAAACCGCAGCTACATCGATGTGACCGCCCAGACCTTCGGACTGGCCGCGTGGGAGGCGCTTCCGCAGACGTAGGATGCGCTCGATGCAGCGTCAACAAGATGAAAAGGTTCCCGGGGCACCCCGCGGATATACGGAAAGGCTGTGTGCGATGTCCATAGTGAAGCACGAAAGCAGAAAAACGGAAAATCGAAGCAGAAAGCGGGTGGGGGAGTGCCGGAAGGGACTCCTCCTTCTGCCGTTCATCGGAGGGCTGTTTCTGCTCTGGTATGTGCTGCATGCGACGGTGGATGTGGTCTATTCCGACTATATCCGCATCATCAACAGCTACCTCCCGGATACCCTGGACCCGACGAGCTTTTTCGTGCCGGATATCCTGACCCGGATTCCGATCAACTATCCGCTTCGCTGGATCAATGTCACGTTTTTCGGCTACTCGGTGCTGTTTGACCGGGGGCTCTGCATCCTGGGCTGTGTGCTGCTGATGTGCTCGGTGGCGCAGTACCTGATCCGGGAGCGAAGCGGCTTCTGGATCATCCTGCCAGTGATGCTCGTCGGCTTCAGCCTCGATAAGTGGGAGATGCTTCTGAACGGCACCGGCTGCGTGCACTTCCTGAGCTACGGCCTGTTTTTCTATCATTACCTCGTGCTCGAGCGCGTCTTCACCGGCACACAGAAGCCGGGGGATGTGCGGCGGCTCTATCTGCTTCCGTGGCTCGCCCTGCTGGTGGCCGGCCCGTATATCGCGCAGTACACGGCGACCCTCCTCGTGGCCTATGGCTACCTCGCCTTTCTTCAGAATCGCAATGTCGACGGCCGCCGGCTTCCGTGGTACGGCCTCTGTGCGCTGGTCCCGCTGGTGCTCTACTATATGAGCAACGCTGCAGCCACCTTCGAGCATACGGGAGCGCAGGACATCGGTCTCCTGGAAACCCTGCAGCAGTACCGCGGCTTTTCGCTGCATTTTCTGCTGAACGGCTTCGCCAGCACCCTGCTTTCCGGCTCGGTGCTGGAGGATATGCTCGCGGCCGGGACGCTCACGTATCCGATGGTGTACCTTCTCGGTGCCCTCGTGATCCTGCTCTATGCCGGTGCCGTGCTGCTCTATTTCCGGACCGGACAGTACCGCCGGACGATCTTCTCGATGCTGCTCCTCGTGAGCGGTGCCGGAAGCCATGTCCTCGTCTTCCTGTCCCGCTACATCTTCCTGACGGAAACCTACGCATGGCAGAGCCGCTACGGCCTTCAGTACCTGCCGGGCACCCTCGGCCTCCTGCTCATCTATGGCGCGGCTTTCACGCGCTTCCGGCAGCAGCATAAGGTCACACCTGTGATGCTCTCCCTCGTGGTGCTTCTTTCCTTCACTGCGGGGACCTGTTATACTGATAAGCGTGAAATCGACGCGATGCCGTTCCGGCAGATGTACTTCGCCTCCATAGCGGACGCCGCGCGTGATTATGAAAACCTGAGCGATGATGAGCTGAATCTCATCTTCGAATACCACCATGGCCCGAACCGCGTTCGCCATGCCATGGATATTTTAAAGGAAAACCAGTGGAATGTTTTCCGGAAGTGACGGTACATGTGCCATGTCCTGGGGTGCATGCATGTACGGCCTGATGGAAGTCATACAGGCGGTACATGCGTCATGATTTCTGAGACATGCGCTTCCGTTTACGATGCATAAAAGGATGTAAGCTATGAAAGTATTGATTTTAGCAGGTGGTTTCGGAACCCGTATTTCCGAGGAGTCGCATCTCCGTCCGAAGCCGATGATCGAGATCGGCGAGATGCCGATTCTATGGCACATCATGAAGTACTACTCGAGCTACGGCTACAACGATTTCATCATTCTGGCCGGCTACAAGCAGTACGTCATCAAGGAGTATTTCGCGAACTACTTCCTGCATAATTCTGACGTCACCTTCGACCTCAGCAACAACCAGATGGAGGTCCATCACAACATGAACGAGCCGTGGCGCGTGACCATCGTCGACACCGGCCTCAACACCATGACCGGCGGACGCATCAAGCGCGTGCAGGATTATGTCGGGGATGAGCCGTTTATGCTCACCTATGGCGATGGCGTTTCTGACGTGGACCTCGAGGCGCTCGTAAACTTCCATCATGCACATGGGAAGATCGCGACCATCACGACCGTTTCCCTCGCACAGCAGAAGGGCGTCCTCGACATCGACGAAAACAACCAGATCCGGGCCTTCCGCGAGAAGGAGCGGGAGGACGGTGCCATCATCAACGGCGGATTTATGGTCTTCCAGCCGGAGATTTTCAACTACCTCACGGATGATCGCTGCGTCCTCGAGCAGGAGCCGATGCACCGCCTCGCCGCGGACGGCGAGCTCATGAGCTTCTACCACGCCGGCTTCTGGCAGTGCATGGACACCCAGCGCGAGAAAAAGCTCCTCGAAGACCTCTGGGCGAGTGGAAAGGCACCATGGAAAAGATGGGAGTGAAAGCGTTTGCATAAAGCAAACGCTGGAACGATATCCAGCAGAGCTATGCTCTGCTCCCGCAGGGCTAAACTCGGGCCTCCTCAGCCCGAGTTTAGGGCTTTGTAAATAGAAAGACATTTTTTATGACCAAGTTTGAATCCTTACAGCAGTTTTATAAAGGAAAGCGGGTGCTCGTGACCGGCCACACCGGCTTCAAGGGCAGCTGGCTCTGCCTCATGCTCCGAATGCTTGGCGCAGAGGTCTACGGTTACGCCCTCGCGGCACCGACCGAGCCGGCGCTCTTCGACATCCTGAAGCTTTCAGAGGAGATGCACTCGGAGATCGGCGACATCCGTGATTTTCCGCATCTCAGCGCCTTCATGGAGACCGCGCGTCCCGAGGTCGTGCTGCATCTTGCGGCACAGCCGATCGTCCGCACCTCCTACCTCTATCCGCGGGAGACCTTCGAGACGAACGTCATGGGCACCGTGAACCTCCTCGAGGCAATCCGTCGCTATAATGCGCAGCATGCGGAGAAGGTGCAGTCCTTCCTGAACGTGACGACCGATAAGGTCTATGAGAACCCGGATCTCGCGGATCACGCCTTCCGGGAGGATGAGAAGCTCGACGGCTACGATCCGTACAGCAACTCGAAGTCCTGCTCCGAGCTCGTGACCCACAGCTACCAGAAGTCCTTCTTCTCACCGGGCGCGGACCCATCCGCTACGGTGACGGCGATCTCCACTGCACGTGCGGGCAATGTCATCGGTGGTGGTGATTTCGCGGTGGACCGTATCATCCCGGACTGCGTACGGGATACGATCGCCGGCCGAACCATCCATGTGCGGAACCCGTACAGCACGCGTCCGTATCAGCATGTGCTGGAGCCGCTGTATGTTTACCTCCTGATTGCGATGACCCAGGCGCAGGGACAGCAGACTACGGGCACGCAGGCGTCCGCCGCTTCCGCTGAGATGAACGAAGCGGGGCATGACGAGCGCACGACGGAGACATTGGCCCGAGACGTGGCCGGATGCTATAACGTCGGTCCGGATGAGGTGGACGCCATCACGACGGGCGCACTCGCGGATCTCTTCGTACAGAGCTGGGGCGCGGGCGCGGCCTGGCACACGGATGCCGAGGCGAACGCACCGCATGAGGCCGCGTACCTGAAGCTGGATACGCAGAAGCTGAAGGAGCGCTTCCACTGGCAGCCGCGCTGGCATGTCACGGAGGCCGTTCAGGAAACCGTCGCATGGTACCATGCATGGTCGGAGGGGGCCGATATGCGGGCCCTGACCGAGCAGCAGATCCGTGCATTTTTAGCAGATGAAAGAGAAAAGAGCAGAACATGACAGAGAAAACAGAGCAGCAGGCGAGACAGGAAATCCTCGATCTCGTCGCAGAATATGCAAGAAAATATAAGGTCGCACCGATGCAGCAGCCGTATCATGAGGGCGAGCGCATCCCGTATGCCAGCCGTGTCTATGATGACAAGGAGATGGTGAATCTCGTGGACAGTGCGCTCGAGTTCTGGCTGACCGCCGGACGCTACACCGAGGCCTTCGAGCAGAAGTTCGGTGAGTACCTCGGCGTACGCTATGTGAGCCTCGTGAACTCCGGCTCCAGCGCCAATCTGCTGGCCTTCAGTACACTGACGAGTCCGCTGCTCGGCGAGCGCCGCGTGAAGCGTGGCGATGAGGTGATCACTGTGGCTGCCGGCTTCCCGACGACCGTGAACCCGATCATCCAGTATGGTGCGATTCCGGTCTTCGTGGATGTGACCCTGCCGACCTGTGATATCGATGTGACGAAGCTCGAGGCGGCGTACTCCGAGAAGACGAAGGCAGTGATGATCGCGCATACCCTCGGTAATCCGTTTAATCTGAAGGCGGTGAAGGATTTCTGCGACCGGCATCAGCTCTGGCTCGTGGAGGACAACTGTGATGCGCTCGGCTCGACCTATACGATCGACGGCGAGACCCGTCAGACCGGCTCGATCGGCGACATCGGTACCTCCAGCTTCTACCCGCCACATCACATGACGATGGGCGAGGGTGGTGCCTGCTATACGAACAACCCGCAGCTTCACCGCATCATGCGCTCGATCCGTGACTGGGGCCGTGACTGCTGGTGCGCACCAGGGCACGATAATACCTGTCACCACCGCTTCGACGGGCAGTATGGCGAGCTTCCGAAGGGCTATGACCACAAGTATGTCTACAGCCACTTCGGCTATAATCTGAAGGCCACCGATATGCAGGCGGCGATCGGTGTCGCACAGCTCGAGAAGTTCCCGGGCTTCGTCGCACGCCGTAAGCACAACTTCGAGCTTTTGAAGTCCCTCCTCGTCGAGGGCGGAGCGGATGCGAAGCTGATCCTGCCGGAGCCGGAGCCACATTCGGACCCGAGCTGGTTCGGCTTCCTCATGACCTGTCAGGAGGGTGTGGACCGTGAGACGGTGGTTCGCTATATCGAGGACCACGGTGTGCAGACCCGTATGCTCTTCGCCGGCAACCTCATCAAGCACCCGTGCTTCGATGAGATGCGTGCGACGGGTGAGGGCTACCGCGTGGTCGGCAGCCTCGACACGACCGACCGCATCATGCGCGATACCTTCTGGGTCGGCCTGTATCCAGGTATGACGGATGAGAAGCTCCGCTACATGGCGCGCATCATCCTGGAGGCGATTCAGCAGTAAGCGCTGCGCCGGGAGAACCGACGAAGTGCCCTGTGCAGCGGACGGCAGTGTGTGAAAGAGGGCGTTGCAGAAACGCCCTTTCATTATAAAGGTAGAACTATGAGTGAAGAATTTACATTTGATCTTGAGCGGGTACATCAGGCGAATCTGGAGATTCTGAAGGCCGTGAAGACGATCTGTGATCGCCATGGTATCACGTACCTCATCGATTCCGGTACGCTCCTCGGCGCAGTACGCCATAAGGGCTTCATCCCCTGGGACGACGATGTCGATCTCTGCTTCCGTAGAGAAGAGTTCGAGCGCTTCGTCGATGTAGCGAGGGCGGAGCTCCCGGAGAACATGCAGCTCGTGCTGCCGGATGAGTATCGCGGTGGCGAGGCCTTCTATGATTTCGTACCACGTGTGCTCTATCTCAACTCCCGCCGTCACGCAGAGGACGACGCGGACATGGCCTTTTATGAGGGAAAGCTCAACCACCTCTGGGTCGACCTCTTCATCCTCGACCGCCTGCCATCCTGCCCGATCCGCGCGCGGCTCATGAAGCTGGAGCAGCAGATCGCTTTCGGCCTCGGCATGGGCCACCGCCGGAAGCTCGACTGGCGTAAGTATCATGGCCTTCAGAAGCTGGAGGTGCAGGTCCTCGCCGCCGTCGGCCGTTTCATCCCGCTTCCGAGGATCTTCCGCCTGCAGGAGCGCTGGGCCCGGAAGTACACGGATCAGAACCGTGAAGGGGCAGGCTGTGCAGCTCCGGCGGCTACCGCTGCGGGCGATGTGGAGCGTGCGAAGAATGCCGGAAAGCAGGGCTGTCCGATCTGTGGGAAGCGTTCCGTCAGCGGGAAGTCCTTCTTCTCGAACTACCAGCCGGACTTCCAGTACTGCACCGTGGAGGATGACTGGGAGGAGCCGATCGAGTTCCAGTTTGAGGGCGAACACTTCACCGGACCGAAGGCCTGGGATAAGGTGCTCACGATGCTGTATGGCGACTACATGAAGCTGCCGCGCCCGGAGGACCGTCACCCATCGCACAGTGGCATGGAGCTCGAGATCCTCGACTGATTGACTGGTACAGTTACTAATTTATAGAAACGCTGGAAGGAAGACATATGAAATTATTGAGCTTGGTGGTTTCGGCTTATAACGAGGAGGCCGGACTGGAGACCTTCTACCAGACGACCAGAGAATACGGGGAGGCGCTTGCGGCGAAGGGCTGGGATTACGAGTTCGTCTTCGTGAATGACGGCTCCCGTGACCGGACCGGCGAGATCCTGGATGATCTGGCCGCCCGTGATGCGACTCACGTGCGCGTGCTGCACTTCTCCCGGAATTTCGGACATGAGGCGGCGATGACCGCTGGACTCGACTACGCCACGGGCGAGGGCCTCGTCTTCATGGATGCGGATCTGCAGCATCCGCCGAAGTACCTCGCGGACATCGTCGACCAGTTCGACGCCGGCTACCAGGTGATTTCCATGGTACGCACCGAAAACAAAACGGCCGGGCTTCTGAAAAACATTACCTCCGGCGGCTTCTACTGGCTCATCAACCGCATGTCGGAGGTCCATCTCGAGGCCAATGCCTCGGACTTCTTCGCCATCACCCGCCCGGTACAGAAGGTGCTCATGAAAAACTACCGGGAGAAGGTCCGTTTCCTCCGCGGCTACGTGCAGAACGTCGGCTTCCGGAAGACTACGATTTCCTATGAGGCAGCCCCGCGTGTGGCGGGCAGCAGCCACTATTCTATCCGTAAGCTCTTCGTCTTCGCGATGAACACCATCATGTGCTTCTCGAACATGCCTCTGAAGCTCGGGATCTTCGCCGGTCTCTTCAGCGGATTTCTGGGGATGATCGTGCTGATCTATACCCTGGTGACCCGTGATGGCGCACCGTCCGGCTATGCGACGATCGTCGTCCTGCTCTGCTTCATGTTTGCCGTTCTCTTCATCGTCGTCGGCATCATCGGTGAGTACATCGCGGTGCTGTTCGAAGAGCTGAAGGACCGCCCGATCTACATCGTGGAGGACAGCCGGAACATCTGACACAGAACCCCGGAGGGCTGCCACTGAAAACACAGTACTCCGAGTTCGGAAAAATCACAGATTGGGCCCTAAGAACCAGTAAGCCCTCTGCAATCACTGAGTTTTCTTTATGAAAACTCAGCGTTGCAGAGGGTGCTAAGGAAAAATTACTCTAACTGG
>SFND01000043.1 GCA_004554245.1 Oribacterium sp.
GTTGTGATGAAATTTGATTTTCCGAACAGAAATAATGATAAAACTAAAAAATATGAGAAAGAATTTTGGCTCCCAGCACTGGCTTTTTCCTCAGCCGGTTCTGATGATAGCCACATCCAACGAGGACGGGACTCCAGACATAATGAACGCTGCCTGGGGCGGCATCAGCGACTCGGACGAGATATCGATTTCTATCAGCAGCACACACAAGACCGCCGAGAACCTCCTGAAGAGGGGAGCGTTCACCGTGAGCTTCGCGACGGCGGACCAGGTAGCAGCCTGCGACTACGTGGGGCTGGTATCTGGCAACAAGGTTCCGGACAAGTTCGCAAGGGCCGGATTCCATGCCGAGAAGTCCGAGTTCGTCGATGCTCCACTTGTCGAGGAACTGCCTATGGCCCTGGAGTGCAGGGTGCGCTCGTATGATACGGAGACCGACATCCTCAGAGGCGAGATAGTGAACGTCTCCGCCGACGAAACCATCCTTACCGATGGAAAGATCGACCCGGCGAAGCTCCGCCCGATAGTCTTCAATCCGGTAAACCTCGACTACCTGGAGCTCGGTGCGAATGCGGGCAAGGCCTTCGGCGAAGGCAACAAGCTCAAATAGGGAGAAAATCCCCTGAATATCAGTGCTTTAATGCTTATATGAACGAAGACAGACTTTCGCAGATAGTTGAGTTCTGCAAACTCATTGATAAAGAGAAATTCGTGCAGCGTCGAACCTACCTCTCCGACGGGGAGCGTCTGGAGAACGATGCGGAACACGCATGGCACATGGCAGTGATGGCTCTTCTGCTTTCCGAATATGCCAACGAGAAGTTGGACGTCCTGAAGGTGGTGAGCATGCTCCTTGTCCATGACCTCGTCGAGATCTACGCCGGCGACACCTTCGCCTATGACGAGGAAGGGAAGAAGACACAGAGGGAGCGGGAGGTGGCAGCGGCCGAGAGGCTGTACTCCCAGCTTCCGGAGGACCTGGCAGGGAGGATGCGCTCGCTCTGGGACGAGTTCGAGGAGTGGGGGAGTGCCGAGAGCAGGTTCGCCCACACCCTTGACAACTTCCAGCCGCTCCTGCTGCAGCACGCCAGCGGTGGCCGGGCCTGGAGGGAAGGAGGACGGCGTCTCTCCGAGGTGCTGGAGAGAAACGCACGCTCTGCCGAAGGTTCCCGCTCGCTCTGGGAGTTCGCCCGGGAGAACTTCATCCGGCCAGAGATAGATAAAGGTAACCTCATAGACGATATCGACTGATGCCACCTGAACAGCTGCCGGCACTTCTTCTTGCCATCCTTGCCGTGGGGTACACCCCGGGACCTGCGAACATCTATGCGATGTCATGTTCGCTCAGCTACGGCTGGCGGGCTTCGATGCGTATGTGGTACGGACTACTGTGCGGGTTCATGACCGCTGCGCTTCTGGCGGCCGTCGCCGCCCACTTTGCCGGTATGGCTTTCAAGGAGTATGTCCCGTACCTTCGCTACCTTGCAGCCGCATATATCCTGTACCTTGCCTGGAAGACATACCTCTCCGGTGTCTCATCCGAGGGGGATGCCGCACCGACCTTCTCCAGCGGCTTAATCGTGCAGCTGACCAACGCCAAGATCATTCTCTTCGACCTCAGCTGCTATTCGGCATTCGTCCTTCCGTATTCCCGACGATTCATAGACCTGCTCCCGGTCACGGCACTTCTTCTGCTTGCAGGCCCTGGAGCAAACCTTGTATGGCTGCTGGCCGGTGGTGCGATCAAGCCGTTTGTCTCCAGATACGCAGGGACAGTCTCTATCGTGATGGGCACCGCTCTTCTTGTCTGCGCAGTCATGATGCTTTTCATCTGAGCATTCTCTTCCTGACATCCATTCTTTGAGAAATCACAACCCTTCAGCATGTGAATGCATCGGGGGTGATGTCCTTGAGAATAACATATACGGTGATATGTCGAGTGATATCAAAACGAAGGGATTCTCGGATGCATATCATTGTTTCCAATGAAGGAAAATTTATTAAAGGATTATTAGGGAAAATTGGATGTGATTTCATATTCAAACGACTATGTTTACAGATGTCAATTGCAGAATACTTTTGTAATCACGAGCAGACGTTCACGAGTATTCACCGCCTCCCTCATACTTTATTGAAATTTTTACATAATTTTTTGTTTTTGTGTTTCTTTCAAACAAAAATATGGTATATTTGTTAGTAAAGTTCGGTAAATGG
The DNA here is from genome assembly GCA_004554245.1 of Oribacterium sp. Taxonomy (GTDB): domain Bacteria; phylum Bacillota; class Clostridia; order Lachnospirales; family Lachnospiraceae; genus Oribacterium. Next base: position 2,215 of record SFND01000043.1, read on the forward strand.
ATGGAGTAACACAAAAGATGAGGGAGATGATCCGCGGGTGGGACCGCGGCCGCATTTTCTTTCTCGATGATTTCGCGACTCTGGAGAGCCCCGGAGCCGTCAGGTTCGCACTGCTGGGTATGGTGAAGGAAGGTTTTGTCATACGTCTTGCCCGTGGAGTCTACTGTTACCCGGAAATTAGCGGTGAGTTCGCCATGAAAAGGATCATCCCTTCAGATGAGCGGATTGCTCACTGCATCGCAGAGAAGGAAAAGGTAAGGATTATCCCCTATGGTGATCAGGCAGCTTACAAGCTTGGACTGACCACAATGAGAATATCTGACT
>SFND01000044.1 GCA_004554245.1 Oribacterium sp.
ATTTACCTTTGATCAGAATGGAGAGAAAATAGATTGAGGATCACTATTGTAGGTATGAGTAAATGCGCTGGATGAACGCCAATATCGCTTTGAGGTAAGCTCCTTTGTATGGTAAAATTATACTTATTATGAATGACAGATAAGAGGGTTTACTGCGATATGGAGATAACTAAACCTATACTTGATCTGGATGGACAGGTGAAACATCTTAAGGATAAAGGGGTTCGTTTCGATATTATGGATGAGGATGCTGCTAAGGAGTATCTGCTTGAACATAATAATTACTTCAAACTTACAGCGTATAGAAAGAATTATCCTAAGCATCCGGACGGTAAGAATAAAAATAAGTATATTGATCTCGATTTTGCGTATCTGGTTGATTTGGCAATAATCGATAAGAAGTTCAGATATCGAATCGTACATATGGCTTTGGATGTCGAGCATCACACCAAATTACAGCTTCTTCGTAAGGTTGAGGAGAATTGCGAAGATGGATATCGGATTGTTCAGGACTATATTGATTCTTTAAACGAAAAGCAAAAGAAGATTTTTGACAGCGAGATCAATCGTAATAAAGGAAATATATATTGCGGTAACATCATCGATAAATATGATGGAGCCTACCCGGTATGGGCATTTATTGAAATTATTCCATTTGGCCGACTGGTTGCGTTTTATGGCTTCTGTGCGGATCGTTTCTCTGACAAGAGCATGAAAAATAATTTTTATCGGCTTTTGACTTGCAAAGAAATCAGAAATGCATCGGCCCATAGTAACTGCATTCTGAATGATCTTCGCGCAAGGACAGCAGCACATGATACGAATGCTGATGTTACTAAAGCGTTAATGGGAATAGAAGGGATGAACAAAAATTTCCGTAAGAATCGGATGAGTAATGCCAGAATACAACAAGTGGTGACTCTGCTTTTTATGCATAAAACAGTGGTGACGAGCTCGGGAGTCAAAACATCGGAGAGTGAAGAACTGCACAAGGTCATGACTCGCATATATAAACATATAGACTATTATAAAGGGAATCCGGAGGTGAAGAACACTTTTGATTTCCTGAAAATGGTGGTTGACAGTTGGTTCCCAAATGAGTAGAATTAGCATTACATAGAAAAAGTTTAACTTTTACAGAGCGGCATTGTACTTGTATGATGTTAGCTCTGTTTTTCTTTGTGTCATCAAACTTGATATTGATTTGAGGTAAGCGCTCAGTGATGGATACAATGCTTGTATAATGTTAATACCGTAGTCGAGGCATCACCCGAAGATTGACAATTATCCGAGATGTGTTACTATAATCCCACACGTGAATTTGATAACTGTTTATTAGAGCCGTGCGTACAGCATGGCTCTCATTTTTTGTAGTATGCAAGTGAAAAACAGACCTTTCCTCCTGTCGCCGGCGGCCAAGGATTATATCTGGGGCGGTACGCGGCTGCGCGAGGAGTATAATAAACATATAGATGTGACGCCGCTGGCGGAGACCTGGGAGTGCTCGACGCATCCGGATGGGCCGTCGCGGGTGGCGAGTGGTGCATTTGCGGGGGAGAAGCTCGTGGATGTGCTTCGTGCGCATCCGGAGTTCATCGGGACGCATCCGAAGACGGACAGCGAGGGCGGCCTGCCGGTGCTGATCAAGTTCATCGATGCGGCGCGGGATCTGTCAGTGCAGGTGCATCCGAGTGACGAGTACGCACGGACGCATGAGCACGGGCAGCTCGGGAAGACCGAGATGTGGTATGTGCTCGAAGCGGCACCGGGGGCGAGCCTCGTCTATGGCTTCCGTCAGGACCTCACGAGGGCGATGCTGGCGGCTTCACTCGAGGACGACACGGTGGAGCAGTATCTCCAGAAGGTGGAGATCCATCGCGGTGATGTCTTCCTGATCGAGTCCGGCACGGTGCATGCCATCGGCGCGGGTGCGATGATCGTGGAGATCCAGGAGAGCTCGAACCTCACCTACCGGATGTATGACTATCATCGGCTCGGGAAGGACGGAAAACCACGGGAGCTGCACATCGCGAAGGCGCTGGACGTCGTGGATCTCCGGCGGAAACCGCTGCCGGAGCAGCTGAAGCGCGAGCGTGAGGAACACGACGGCTACAGCGTGGAGCTCCTCGAGCAGTGCAAGTACTTCCGGACGGAGAGACTTCGGCTTGATACAGTGCAGTCCGGCAAAGAGCCGTCACAGAGTGAAGCTGCTTGTAGTGTGGAAGGGACATCGACACAGGACATGCCGGTGGATGCACAGGACACACATGTGGATAACACTTCTGCAGAGAAGTCGCAGGAAGCATCATCACGGTGGACGACGGGTAAAAAAGCTGTGGAAGCTGTTCGATTCTCGACGGGCCCGGCGTCGTTCGAGGTGCTGCTCTGTGTGGATGGCAGCGGAACGCTCAGCGGCGAGGATGTGGAGCTTTCGTTCCGGAAAGGCGACTGCATCTTCGTGCCGGCTGACAGCATTGGCCTCGAGATCCGTGGACAGAGCGAGCTGCTGAAGGTGACGTGCTGAGACCTGG
>SFND01000001.1 GCA_004554245.1 Oribacterium sp.
TGTTCCAATTCATTTCAATCACAATCCTTTTTTTCGTTGAACAGATGGGCGCGGCATGCTAAAGTGGAGCTGAGTAGCGCGGTCGTTTTTCTGGGTTGAGTGTACCACAGATTGGGGCCGGGCGGAAGAATTGGAAGGACGAAACTTTTTTTTAGGGAGTGAAGCGGGGAGGAATGAGCGATGCCAACGATGGACAGACGGATTAAAGGGTGCCGAAATGTGCACTGCAGATACAACAAGGAGCGGAAGCATTTGCCGCTGGACTATAACTATTGCCCGATTTGTGGGGAGAAGGTCGGGCTGGTGTGCCGGGAGTGTTTCGCGGAGATTGAGGATCTGGGGAAGACGCATTTTCGGTGCGATGCCTGTGAGGCGAAGAAAGCGGAACGGGCAGAGGAGCAGAGAGAGAAGCTGGTGAAGGCGGGGAAAAAGCTCGCGACGCCGGCAGCGGATGCGGCGGTTGGCATAATTCAGCAGGTCGCAGTGAAACAGGTGAAGAAGGTAGTGCCGGTGGCCGGGAAAGCAGTGAAGAAGGCGATTGTGAGGCACTAAAGGAAAAGGTAAGAGGAAGAGATGCACGAAGGGCGGCGGCCCTTCGTACATCTCTTTTCATCTGAACGTCGGCCGGAGGCCCAAAGGGAAGGATTTTGGTCAATGGGCTCGGGTGTGGAATCGGCAGGTTGCCAGGGGTGCCGGGCTGCGATATACTCGAGCTAAGGATTTGGTAAAAAACCGCAGCACTGTGGCGGTGCTCGCCTTGCCGGACGTGGGTGCCGAACGGATTTTGTTTTTTTAGGAGAGGGGCGTGTGATGAACGATAGATTTAATCGGAAGGGTGCGCAGCCGGTGTGGAAGAGCCACGAGAAAACGTCGGCGGAGAAGGAAGCGTGGCTGCGGCCTTTTGAGGAGGATGAGAACCTACGGATGATGGATGAGGAGACGCTGGCGAAGGCGCGGCGGTATACGGAGGAACTGTGCCGGGAGGACAATGTTTTTGCGCTGCGGCTGAAGGGGTACGCGTGCTACGGGGGCAACCGGCTGTACGAGTGCGACTGGACGGCGGCGCGGGACTGCATGCTGCGGCTTCGGGAGCTGGCGGACGACGCGGAGTATGCGAATACGCTGGGGTACATCTATTACTACGGGCGCTGCAACGGGGGCGAGCCGGAGTACGAGAAGGCGTTCCCGCAGTTCAGCTATGCGGCGGCCAACGGGCTATTCGAGGCAATCTACAAGCTGGGGGACCTGTACAGCCACGGGTACGGCTGCCGAAAAAGCGAGGAGACGGCGCAGAACCTGTACCACATGGTGTACAACGAGACCAAGAAAAAATTCCTCCGGGGGTACGATGCGAGTTTTGCGGATGCGGCGCTTCGGCTGGGAAAGGTGTTCGAGTACGGCATCGGCACGGAGGCGAATCCGGCGGCGGCCTACTGTCTGTACCTGGAGGCAGATTATGCGGCAAAAATCCGGGCGGCCCACTCGGATTTCTTCGGGGATCATTCGGTGGTGAAGCGCACGGGGCAGGCTTTGGAGCGGGTGGCCCGGAAGCTTCCGGCGGAGTTTTTCCGGGATGTCCTGTGGCTGGATACGCCTCGCCCGGTGGTGGATTTCCTGGAGGACGGCTACCGGTGTGAGCTTTCCTTCCAAAAAAAAGAGGACGGCGGGGCGTGGGTGACCGGCACGCGAATCGGGACCCGCACCTGTCCGGATGTGGAATATCGGCTGGCGAATTTTGGCGGACTGGGTGTGGTCATTCGCTGCAGGGAACTGTCCCTGAAAATGGAGGAGCCGGCAGAATATGAAATCTGCGACGGCGGGGACGCCGCTGTGTTTGACTACTACGAGCGGAATACCTACGATGACCAGGATGAGTTCTACCTGGGAGATAAACTGGTGGCCTGGATCAAGTGTCCGGGGTATCGGGTGGACCGGGAGGTTCTGTAGGGGGGTGCCTGAAATTGAAAAATGGTGATGTTCGTGAATTTGTTGATCACATTCATTACGGTGATGAGTTATGGTTTCTTTATGAAGGGAAAAAATACTTCCTGGAAGGGTGGATGAACGACGGCAGACTTGATTTGTGCTTATACGAAATGGCAGACAATGGAGAAAAGTACATTTGGAAGGGGAGTGCAACGCAGTATCCGGTTGAAGCGTTTTTAGAAGCCAGAATCTGGAACGGAAAATCTTTCTGGGATGCCGAGCAGGATATGGAATGGGTAGATGCTTAAATAGTAATCTGTGATAATATGGATAATCGACTTCATATTTACCTCTATAGCGAGTATTAAGCCTGTCGTGGCAGAAAAATAATTTGAGGTCACAAATTATGCCCTCAGATTATTTTTCTTTTGAGGTTCCAGTCTGGAACCTCAAAGATGTTTGATTAAAGATAGATTTGAAGGCGCATACAGTTGAAGCAGTGAAGTCGCAAATTGCGACTTCACAGAATTTCATTTTTCACTCTGACCAGGAAGGTGGTCGTAGGAAACAGGAGGATAAAGCATGGTAGGAAAATATAAAGTTATTACGCTCTGCGGCAGCACCCGCTTCAAGGATCAGTTTATGGAAATGCAGAAGAGGCTAACGCTTGAAGGTTATATCGTCATCAGCGTCGGGCTCTTCGGCCACGCCGGGGACCAGGAAGTCTGGGACGGCATGGATGAAGGCACCCTCTCGAAAACGAAGGAAATGCTCGACGACATGCACAAACGGAAAATCGACATGGCCGACGAAATCTACGTCATCAACGTCGGCGGCTACATCGGCGACAGCACCCGCTCGGAAATCCAGTACGCCGAAGAGCACGGGAAAACCGTCCGGTACTATCAGGATGTATAATCAGATAGCTTGCGGAATGTAAAAAATTTTGTCGCTGGACCGCGCTATGATCATAGCGTAGAAAACCATCTGCATCAGATATACAGGAGGAACAGATTATGAACAGACAGCAGATCATCGGCTTTCACAACCCGGATGAGGAATACGGATATTTGAGTAACTGGTACCGGTCAGATTTCGAAAAGGACGGCATCCGGTTCTCTTCTATGGAGCAGTACATGATGTACCAGAAGGCGCGCTGCTTCCGGGACGAGAAGATCGCCGCAGAAATCCTGAAAACCGATGACGTCGGTCGCATCAAGGAACTGGGTCGCCAGGTTTCAAACTATGATGAAAGCAGATGGAACGGCATGCGCCAGATCCTCGTCTATGAAGGCCTCCTCGCAAAGTTCGAGCAGAACGAAGACCTAAAGGCCAAACTCAAATCCACCGGCGACGCCATCCTCGCAGAGTGCGCCGTCAAGGACCGCATCTGGGGCATCGGCTTATCGATGAAGGACCCGGACCGACTCGACGTGAAAAAGTGGCGCGGAACGAACCTGCTGGGGTATGCACTCATGATCGTAAGAGAACGGGTGTGAAGAGTGCGAAGGTAAGAAACGAAAGGGAAAGACATCATGAATAAACAGCAGCTGGCTGCCAAAATCTGGGAATCCGCAAACCGTATGCGTTCGAAGATCGAGGCGAATGAATATAAGGACTATATCCTCGGCTTTATCTTTTATAAGTATCTGTCCGACAAGGAGGAGCAGTGGCTCTACCAGCGTGATTACGACGCGGACAGCATCCGTGAGTATGTAAATGAGGAGGCCGTTGATCAGTACTCCAGTAAATCGAGCGCGCAGCAGAGCCTCGGCTACTTCATCGCCTATAAGGATCTGTTCTCCACCTGGATTCACATGGGCTCCGACTTTTCAGTGGACAATGTCCGCACCGGGCTATCGTCATTTAACCGTTTGATTTCGCCATCGCATAAAAAGGTCTTCGAGGGAATCTTCAACACACTGGAGACAGGACTGTCGAAGCTCGGTGAGAATACGAAATCACAGACGAAGGCCGTCAGCGACCTGATCCAGCTGATCAACGAGATTCCGATGAGCGGCAAGCAGGATTATGATGTCCTCGGCTTCATCTACGAATATCTGATTTCAAACTTTGCAGCGAATGCCGGTAAGAAAGCGGGCGAATTCTACACCCCGCATGAGGTTTCACTGCTGATGTCAGAAATCGTGGCAGATCATCTGCAGGGAAGAAGTGAAATTAAAATTTACGACCCGACATCTGGCTCTGGCAGCTTACTGATCAATATCGGTAAGACCGCGGCGAAATACATGGATGACGCTAATCGTATCCGCTATTATGCGCAGGAGCTGAAGGCCAACACCTACAACCTGACGCGAATGAATCTTGTCATGCGCGGCATCCTTCCGGATAACATTCTGACGAGAAACGGCGACACGCTCGAAGAGGACTGGCCGTATTTCGATGAGTCTGATCCGCAGGGCACCTATGAGCCGCTGTATGTGGATGCGGTGGTCTCAAATCCACCATATTCTCAGCGCTGGACGCCGAATGGCAAGGAAAATGACGCACGGTATGCCCGTTATGGCCTCGCGCCGAAATCGAAGGCAGACTATGCGTTCCTTTTGCATGATCTTTATCATCTGAAGCCGGATGGCATCATGACCATCGTACTTCCACACGGCGTTCTTTTCCGTGGTGGAGAAGAAGGGGCGATTCGTAAAAACCTGATCGAGCAGAACAACATTGACGCCATCATCGGTCTGCCGGCGAACATTTTCTTCGGAACCGGCATCCCGACGATCATCATGGTGCTCCGCCAGAAGAGAGAAAACACGGATGTGCTCATCATCGACGCCTCGAAGGGCTTCGCAAAGGCAGGCAAGAACAACAAGCTGCGTGCTTCCGATATCCGCAGAATCATCGACACCGTCAAGCAGAGGAAAACGGTGACCAAGTATTCCAAACTCGTGACCCGTCAGGAAATTCGGGACAATGACTACAACCTGAACATTCCGCGCTACGTGGATTCTTCCGAAGAGGCGGAGAGCTATGACATCTACGCCTCGATGTTTGGCGGTATTCCGAAGCCGGAACTGGAAGGCCTCAAATGCTACTGGGATGTATTCCCGTCCTTGCAGAATGAGCTTTTCGAAGGAGACGGTGAGTACCTGTCCCTGAAAACAGAAGATATTAAGAAGGTGATCCATGAAAATCGGGATGTAAAGACCTTTCTCGAGAACTATCAGCAGGCATTTGCTGACTTCGATAATGTGATGGATGAAACGCTGATTGATGCAGCGGAATCACTTTCGATACCGAAGACCGAAGAACACATCGCTTCGGATATTTTCGCGCGCTTTCATCAGGTGCCGCTGATCGATCCATATCAGGCGTATGAGATATTTGAAGGTGCATTTGCGACCGTTTCCGGTGACCTCGAGCTGCTCCAGGCAGAGGGGATGCAGGCGGTGAAGCAGGTCGATCCGAACATGGTAATCAAGAAAAAGGATGGAAAGGATCACGAAGTGCAGGAAGGATGGAAGGGTCATATTCTGCCATTTGAACTGGTTCAGCAGGTCTGCCTGTCCGATCAGGTGAACGCTCTGAAGGAAAAGCAGGACCAGCTTGCAGAGATTCCTTCGTCCTACGAGGAACTCCTGGACGGATTAAGTGAAGATGATAAGGAAACCATCTCGGATGCACTGAATGATAACAACGATGGCTTCGTCTTCAAGAACATCAAGTCCATGATTAAGACCTTAAAGGCCGATGGCGCAGCAGAAGCACAGCTCATCGAAGTGCTGCAGAGCGCTGACCGCCTGAATACGCGCGAAAAGAAACTGAAGAGCGAAATCAAGCAGGAAAGCGAAGCACTTCACCTGGCTACTAAGGACACCATCGAACATCTGACAGATGCCCAGGTACATATGCTTCTGCACGATAAGTGGATTCAGCCGGTAGAGGATGGCATCCTCGCCCTTTCTACGGACATGCTGAATACCTTCATCAAAAAGATCGAAGAACTCTCGAAAAAGTACGCCGTTACGATGAGCGACCTCGAAGCAGAAATCCAGGAAACCGAAAAATCGCTCGCCAGCATGCTCTCCGACCTCGTCGGCTCCGAACAAGACATGGCCGGCATCCGCGAACTGCAGAAATTACTGGGAGGAAATCTCCATGAATAAACGAAAAGTACCGAAGATCCGCTTCAAAGGATTCTATGACGATTGGGAACAGCGTGAGTTTGGAGATTATAATGATTTGATGACAGGATATCCATTTGAAAGCGATAAGTTTTCTGAAGATGGAATAAAACTGGTTCGAGGTATGAATGTTAAACGAGGGTACTTAGATTTTTCGGAAGATATTTGTATGAGATGGAATTCATGTGTTGGATTAGAAAATTTTTTACTTAAAGCTGGCGACATTTTAATTCAAATGGATGGGGCACTAATTGGAAAAAGCTACGCAAAAATCAAGGAAAATCAGCTTCCAGCATTACTTGTTCAGCGTGTGACAAGGTCAAGAACGAATAACAAATTTGCTAGTCAAGATTTCATGTATCAGACCATCCAACGCGATTTTTTAAGATATATCGAAATGAGCAAAACAGAAACAGCAGTTCCGCATCTTAGTCTAAACGATATTAGAAATTTTGAAATTATGGTTCCGTGTTTAGTAGAGCAGGAAAAAATCGGTGCCTATTTCTCCGCTTTCGACCGCCTTATCACCCTTCATCAGCGAAAGCTGGAGCTGCTGAAAAGACTCAGAAATTCACTCGTTGACCGTTGTTTTATAGGAGAAAAATGTACTATGAGCAAACTGATTTTGTAACACGGTAGTCCGAACCGAGTAATAGTGCCGAAGTTTGGTTTCGGCGAGGATCGCCACGACTACGGAAGAGGATTTTACCTTACGGAGAACCTGGAGCTGGCGAAGGAATGGGCGGTGTGCAGGCCGGATGAGACGAATGGCTGGGTACATAAGTACGAGCTGGAGATGGAGGGGCTGAACATCCTGGATTTTCAGAAGTACGATGTTCTGTTCTGGCTTGCGGAGTTAATGAAGCATCGCGATGCCGCGGACTCGAGGCGATACAAGATGCTGGCGCAGAAGTTTATCGAGAAGTACGGGATCGATACCTGTGGATATGATGTAATCACAGGCTGGAGAGCGAATGCGTCGTATTTTTACATTGCGAAAGAGTTTGTGCGTGATAACATTGACATAGAGATACTGGAGGAATTACTGTCGCTTGGTGGCCTCGGCATTCAGTTCTGTATCAAATCAGAGCGTGCATTTGCACAGCTTTCCGAAGTGGAGCAGGACATCATGAGTGTGGACTACAGCGAGTTCAACGACCGATATAACAGTGGTACTACGATATGCCGAGCAGCGAGGTCGTGAAGAAGGTGCCGGTGACGTTTCTGGTGAAGGCATACGGCGGACTGCATGACCTCGATCTGGACCTGGCGGTGAAGAAGGTCGGTGAAACGAAATAAGGTATCTGCAGGAGGACTGCGGATGAACGGGAGATGGGTGTATGGGCCATTTTGATAAAGAAGCTGATTTTGAACAGGCGATGATTACGGCACTCCAGAGCTATGGCTGGGAGAAGAAGGTCCTGTACTGTCCGACAGAGCAGGATCTGATTCAGAACTGGGCGGATATTCTTTTTGAGAATAACCGCGATATCGATCGTCTGAATGACTGTCCGCTGATCAAGGAAGAAATGGATGAGCTGATCGAGCAGGTGCGGACGCTTCGTACGCCGCTGGCGTTGAATGGCTTTATCAATGGCGGCACTGTTTCCATCACGCGTAAGAATGAGAAGGATACGCTTCACTACGGAAAAGAAGTCAGTCTGAAGATCTATGATCGTATGGAGATCGCAGCAGGTCAGAGCCGCTACCAGATCGTGGAACAGCCGCTTTTTTCGCGCCATGAGAAGGTGCTGCAGGATCGTCGCGGCGATCTGATGCTGCTCATCAACGGTATGCCGGTCTTCCATATCGAGCTGAAGCGCTCGGGTGTGGATGTGCAGGAAGCGGTGAATCAGCTGATGAAGTATGCACATGAGGGTGTCTTTACAGGCCTGTTCTCCCTGGTGCAGGTATTCGTCGCGATGAATCCGGAGAAGGCGCTGTATTTCGCAAATCCGGGACCAGATGGACGGTTCAATTCGGACTTCTATTTCCACTGGGCAGATCTGAATAATGATCCGATCGATGACTGGAAGCAGGTCGTCGAGCGGCTGCTGTCGATTCCGATGGCACACCAGATGATCGGCTTCTATACGGTAGCCGATGATTCGGATGGTATACTGAAGGTTATGCGCAGCTATCAGTACTATGCGGCGAATAAGATTTCTGACCGTGTTGCGAAAAATGACTGGGCAGCAGGCCAGCAGCTCGGAGGCTATGTCTGGCACACGACGGGCTCCGGTAAAACGATGACGTCGTTTAAGTCGGCGCAGCTGATCGCAAAGTCGAAGGACGCCGATAAGGTGGTTTTCCTGATGGACCGTATTGAGCTGGGTACACAGTCACTGAAGGAGTACAGGGCGTTTGCGGACAATGCAGACGAAATTCAGGATACGGAAGATACCATCGCACTGATTGCAAAGCTGAAAAGCGGTGATCCGAACAGCACCTTGATCGTCTCTTCGATTCAGAAAATGAGCAACATCAAGGAAGATGCGGCGAGCAAGATGCGTGCAAAGGATCTCGAGGATATCCAGAACAAGCGCCTCGTCTTCATCATCGATGAGTGCCATCGCTCTACCTTCGGAGAGATGCTGTCAACGATTAAGGAGACATTCCCGAAGGCCCTCTTTTTCGGTTTTACCGGAACGCCGGTCTTTACGGAAAACGAACAGGCGATGAGTACGACAGCCGATATTTTCGGTGATGAACTGCATCGCTACAGCATTGCCGATGGCATACGTGATAAAAACGTATTGGGCTTTGATCCGACCATGGTCAAGGTCTATCGGGATCAGGATCTCCGAAAGGAAGTGGCACTTCGTGAGGCTGGAGCGGCCTCGGTGGAGCAGGCGGTTTCGGATCCGACGAAGAGTAAGATCTATTATAAGTTCATGTCGGCGACGGAGGTTCCGATGGCTGGCATGAAGCTGGAGGATGGAAGCTATCGGAAGGGCATCGAGGACTATATTGGAAAGGAAGCCTGGCAGACCGACGATTATCAGAACGCGGTGATCGATGACATGATGGAGAACTGGCTGACGCTGAGCCGAAACTATAAGTTCCATGCGATTATGGCGACGTCCAGTATCCCGGAGGCAGTACAGTACTATCGGAAGTTCCGGAAGAACTATCCGGAGCTGAAGCTGACCTGTCTCTTTGACCCGACGATCGATAATAAGGGCGGCGAAAAGACCCTGGCGAAGGAAGACGGCATCAAGGAAATGCTGGAGGACTACAACCAGCTGTACGGACAGAACTTCGACATCGCTGGATATGCGGCTTTCAAGAAGGATGTATCGGCGAGGCTGGCACATAAGAGACCGTATGTGCGGATGAAGCCGGAGGAGCAGCTCGATCTTCTAATCGTCGTGAATCAGATGCTCACGGGTTTCGACTCGAAGTGGATCAATACTCTGTATCTGGATAAGGTGCTGCTGTATCAGAACCTGATTCAGGCATTTTCCAGAACTAACCGTCTCTTTAATATCAACGAGAAGCCATTTGGTTCAATCCGCTACTATCGCATGCCACATACGATGAAGCGGAATATCGAGGATGCCGTGAAGCTGTATTCAGGTGACCGTCCGCAGGGACTTTTCGCGGATCATCTGCCGGAGAATGTAGAGCACATGAACCTCACATATCAGGATATGGTTGCGGTCTTTAAGAGTGCGGATGTTCCGGGTATGGACCGGCTGCCGAAGGATGTGCCGTCGAGGGCGAAGTTTGCGAAGCTGTTCAGAGAGTTTGCCACCTATCTGCAGGCAGCCCGCATTCAGGGCTTCCGCTGGGAGAAGACGGAGTACGAGAGAAAGACGGATGCCGATGATGTGGCGCAGACCGGAACGATCACACTGATTCCAACGGAGGAAAAGTGGCAGATCCTTCTGCAGAGATATAAGGAGCTTGCGAAGAGTGCCCCGGATGATGATGGGAACGGCGGAGATGGAGAAATCACATTCCCGATCGATCCGTACCTGACCGAGCAGAGCACCGGCGTGATCGATAACGACTACATGAACTCACGCTTCGTAAAGTGGAAAAAGCAGCTGATGGATCCGAATACCGATCCACAGGAGCTGGAAAACACGTTAGCGGAGCTGCATAAGTCGTTTGCCTTCCTCTCACAGGAAGATCAGAAATTTGCCAATCTCTTCCTGCATGATGTGCAGACCGGTGATGTACATCTCGAGCCGGATAAAACCTTCCGTGATTACATCGTCATGTATGCGAAGAATGCGAAAACGACGCAGGAAAAACGTCTTGTTAATTACCTCGGGCTTTCAGAAGAGCTTCTGACCGACATCATGGATGCGCATGTGACGAAAAATAAGCTGAACGAATATGGCCGATTCGATGCACTGAAGGGTTCCGTCGTGAAGGAAAAGGCACAGGCGTACTTCACGAAGGTGGATGGGAAAAAGCTGCCACCGTTTATGGTGAATAATCGCGTGGATGAGCTGCTTACGAAGTTCATACTGAGTGACGGCTGTGATATCCCGGATCCGGATGCAGACTCTTCGGAGCAGGGGAAGAAAAATAAGTAAACAGTAAAATTGATTGGTCCTTCATCGGCGTAGAAAGGAGCATTTTATGCCGAGTGAATATCAATCAAATGATCAATTAAAGGAGTACTATCGTAACTGGATTTCTGTATACAAGGAGGGTGCCATCCGTGATGTCACCCTGCGGAAATATCAGATGAGCCTCGCCTGGATCGAGAAGCTTGCGCCAGACCTCAGACTCTGTGAGCTGACGCGCGTGGCATATCAGCAAATCATCAACGAATACGCGAAGGATCACGAGCGTCAGACGACGATGGATTTTCATCATCAGCTGAAGGGCGCGGTCCTCGATGCAGTGGATGAAGGCCTGATTCCACGTGACCCGACCAGAAAGGTGATTATCAAGGGTAGAACTCCGACCAGTAAGAAAATTAAGTATCTGAACCAGTTTGAGCTGCATACGCTTTTAAAGAGCCTTCGATTAGGAGAGAGCGTCAGCTGGGACTGGTTCATTTTGCTTGTGGCGAAGACGGGCATGCGTTTTTCGGAAGCACTGGCGATCACACCAGATGATTTTGACTTCGCACACCAGACGCTGTCGATCAGCAAGACGTGGAACTATAAGGATGGCGGCGGCTTCGCACCGACGAAGAATAAATCCTCGGTCCGAAAGATTCAGATTGACTGGCAGATCGTCATGCAGTTTGCATCGCTCGTCAAGGATCTCCCGTCGAGTCAGCCGATCTTCGTCGTAGGTGATGAGAAGGTCTATAATTCGACCGTCAATGACATCCTGGAACGCTATTGCCGGAAGCTGGAAATACCGGTCATCTCTGTGCATGGACTGCGCCATACACACGCCTCGATTCTCCTCTATGCGGGTGTATCCATCGCGAGCGTGGCGCGACGCCTGGGCCATGCCAGCATGACTACGACACAGAAGACTTATCTTCATGTTATTCAGGAGCTCGAAAATCAGGATGTGGATCTCGTCATGCGATCCCTGGCGAATTTAACGTAACGAAATAGGCAAACGCTGATGAAGGACTTGGGATTTCCGCATTTTGAAAGTGACTTTTAGTGTTGAGGGACTAAGGGATTGGTGTGAACTCTATGCTATACTGACAATAGAACTTGATGAGTAGGTGCTTTTCGGTGCTAGACCGGAGTGACCAATCCATGTCAGGCGAGTAGCAGGAGAAAATGAGAAATGTTTGATTATATGGAGCTTTTCATAGTGAATCTGATCATTCCGGCGGTTATGCTTTTCGGTGGATATATGATGAAGACATGTCCGCCAAGGAATATTTCACGCTGGGTGGGGTTCCGGACGGCGCTCTCCATGAAAAACGCGGATACCTGGGCGTTTGCGCATGCGTGCTGCGGGCAGGTATGGTGGAAAGCCGGATGGATTTCACTGGTGCTGTCCATGCTTGGGCAGCTGCCATTCGCGAAGGCCGGCGAGGAAACGCTCGAGACGCTTGCTCTGGTGATGGTGCTTGCGCAGTCCTTCGTGCTGCTCGGAACAGTGGCGTACGTGCAGAAGGAACTGAAACGGACGTTTGATGAGTGCGGGCGGAGACGGCAATAGAGGAGCCTGCATTGGCATGTCATATAAGGAAAAAGCGCTGATCTGCGGGGTGGCAGGTCAGCGCTTTGTTGTAGTTTCTAATTAGATACAAAAAACGTACGGATCAATGTAACTGTTCAATAAAATCTTGCGACCTCATATCAGTGTGAAGGCTTTGAAAAACCTGGAGGTAAACCGCTCAATATAGTCCGTTTGTAGACTCTACGCATATTCTATTCCTCGTGTTAGAATGAGTTTATGTTCATTCGTGTCGATGATCGATATAAATCCCTTTATTAAAACAAGACATTTTTGTAAGCGGTCATTTTATGATTCGATATGGTTTCAGAAATGTGCGCCAGTCTGTCTTGAAAATACGCATAAAGGGCGTATAATCGTAGAAAGGAATAGTTGATGAAAAACAAAGAATTGATCAAGAAACTTGAACGGGCTGGATTCACGTTCAAAGAGCATGGTGGAAATCATGACAAGTATGTGAGAGGAAACGACGTCGAAGTCATTCCGAGGCATAAGGAAATCAATGAAAGACTGGCTCGTGCGATACTGAAAAAATGGGGACTTATGTGAGGCTCCTTGAATGCTGAGCTTTTAGATTATATGAGGTGATTATATGAATAGATTTCTGGCAAAAGCATATCCGGTTTTAATTAAGCAGGATGAGGATGATTTTCTGGTATATATTCCGGATTTTGATACATATACGGAAGGCAACAGCCTTGCAGATGCTATCGAAATGGCACGTGATGCGATGGGAACGGATGGGATGGAGTTTAAAACAGAGGATGAGCTGCCGGTGGTTTCCAGCTTCGAGGAAGCTCGAGCGAAAGCAAAGGAAGTTGCAGATGACGAGCTTGATTTTTCGGATGGCCTCGTGACCTATGTGGACATCGATTTTGAGGCGTATCAGAATCGTATGAGAAATAAGTCGGTGAAAAAGAACTGTACGATTCCGTTCTGGTTAAATGAAAAGGCGGAGAGCATGGGCGTGAATTTTTCAAAGGTTCTGCAGGATGCACTTATACGTATCGTGGGCGTATAAGGCACGGGCGGAAAGGGCAGTAGAGGAGCCTGCATTGGCCTGATGGAGCAGCGGGCATCAGAGATAGGAGGTGTGCAGATGGACTGGGTCGATGGAAAGCAGCGGTGCTGCTGGGCGAATCCGAAAAATGAGCGGTACATCCGCTATCATGATGAAGAGTGGGGTGTGCCGGTCCATGATGATCATAAGCTGTTTGAGATGCTGGTTCTGGAGTGCTTTCAGGCGGGGCTGTCTTGGGAGTGTGTGCTGAATAAACGTGAGGCGTTTCGCGAAGCGTTCGATGGCTTCGACCTGGAGGCGGTTTGTGACTATGGCGAGGAGAAGATGATGTCACTAAGGAGTAACGCCGGGATCATCCGAAATCGTCTGAAGATACAGGCGGCGGTGACGAATGCGAGGACTTTTCGGGCGATACAGGAGGAGTACGGCAGCTTCGCGGAGTATCTCTGGCACTGGACGGATGGGCAGGTGGTGTATGAGAAAGGGCGGACGCAGTCAGAGCTTTCGGACCGGATTTCGGTGGATCTCAGGAAGCGCGGCATGAAGTTCGTCGGGAGCACCGTGATCTACGCGTATCTGCAGGCGGTCGGCGTGATCTATGCGCATGATGCTGGATGTTTTTTGGAATGGGATGAAGAGAAAAAGCGCTGATCTGCGGGGTGGCAGCTCAGCGCTTTGTTTGTGTAGTGGTGAAGCCCGTGCTCTGGAAGAGACAAGTGTGTGTAGCTGTAGCGATCTCTTTCAGTGGGATGAGCATTGATCACAGGATGGTGATTACTTAAACAGTCGGTCGCGGTGCGGGAGCAGGGCGGCGATGAGGATGCTGCCGAAGAGGACGCAGCAGATGAGTTCGCCGGCGCCGACGGTCAGTGCCAGGAACCAGAGTGCGCCAGGGACCGCGTAGGCATAGCGGAGAACCAGCGGGATGATAATGCCGTTCGAGATGACCGGGCAGAGCGTGCAGAGAAAGCGATGCTTCCGGAGCGCATAGGTTCCGAGGGCACCGAGCAGGGTAGCGAGCGTGCCGAAGATGATGTCCGGCAGGGCACTTCCGGTCAGGATGTTCGCGAGGAGGCAGCCGATGGTGACGCCTGGAATCGCAGCCGGTGTGAAAAACGGGAGGATGGTCAGCACCTCGGAAAAGCGAACCTGGATGGCACCGCTTGCGAGATCGAAGCCTGCGGCGAGCGCGGTCAGTACGATGTAGAGTGCGGCGATCATAGCGGCCTGAACGATGGACAGAATGTTGCGTGAAGTTGTGTGATGATTCATGATGTGATCTCCTTTAGTTTTGTGCGAGTGGGAAGGATGTATCACGCCGGTGGCTGCGATGGCAGCGCATGAAGTCCGGAGCGACATAACACTCGTATTTAATTGTGCATGCGTTACGATAGCATGCGGAGGGGAAAAACGCAATATCCTGGTGCATGATTTCGGAGAATCAGGATCCTGGGTCGTGGGGCGAATCTGGTAGCGACGGTCAGCGTTTTTCTTTTACTATAGAAGATATAAGAATTCACTATGATTAAAATTTCTTTTATTCTTGTAATCTGCTTGATTTTGCTTAAAATATATGATATTTATCGCAGCATTGTCATCGGACGACGTACGTTTCGAGATGTGTGCAGGCTGCACCTTACGCCTGGGCTGCGCCCTGATCGGGCCATCGGCATGCTGCGTACGTAAGACCATATATAAATCAGCGGGTAGAAGAGGAGAACATGGAAAGGCAGGAGAGAGATTCAGCGCATCTGGATCCGAAGGGAAAACGACCGTTCAGAGTACCGATTTATCCGGCACTGGTGTTTATCGCCAGCTGTCTGATACTGGCGGGGGTTTTATATAATTCATATACAGTATATCGTGAGCAGATGGAGCGAATTACGAAGCTGATTACAATCAGTTATGCGGATCGTCTGGCAAACGACCTCGGGCGTGGAATCGCCATCACAGATGCCGTGGAATCGGTGGTTCTCAGTGACGCGGGAAAGATTAATGCTTTCTCAGAGGTGGCTGACAATCTGATGACCGACTACGTGCAGAGTATTCAGCTCGCACCGGACGGGATCGTCACGGAGATTTATCCGGAGACCGGCAATGAAGCCGGGAAGATCGATCTCTTTCAGGATGAACAGCGAGGAGAAATCTGCCGTTACGGACGGGATCACGGTGTCATTACCATGCAGGGGCCGTTTGAACTGAAGCAGGGAGGACAGGGCATCGCGATTCGGAATCCAGTTTATCTGCGGGAGGCCGATGGAAGCAGGACGTTCTGGGGCTTCGCCATCGTGATCATCCGTGTGCCGGAGATATTCAAGGATACCGTAAAGGCACTTTCGGATTTCGGATACGATTATCAGCTGACGATGACGAGCTCGCCACTCTCGAACGAGCAGGCACTGGTGTCTTCGTCTGTAGCGCAGCTGACGAATCCGGTGAACTACCAGTTCCAGATGGAGGGAACTAACTTCTGTCTATCCGTCATGCCGAAGCAGGGGTGGAATCGTCGGTGGATCATGGTGCCGTACCTCATCCTGGGCATCTGCATCATCCTGTCACTGACGGGACTCAGCTTCGCGATGCTTCAGCTCCGACGTCACAGGGATGCGCTGGCGCTGCTATCGGTGACGGACCCACTGACCGGTCTTCTGAACCGCCATGGATTTGATGAGGCGGTACAGAAGCGAATGAAGGCGGATTCATCACTGCCGTGTGTGGGCATGCAGATGGATATCGATGATTTCAAGTTCATTAACGACCTCTATGGGCACGATGTCGGGGATCAGGCGCTGAAAACCCTGGCAGCGGACCTGCGGCAGCATTTTGGCACAGATGCGATTCTTTCCAGGAGCGGCGGTGATGAATTTTCTGCCGTTCTGATCGGAAAGACGGCCGAGGAAGCGAAGCCGGAAATCGAGGCCTTCACCAGTGCAGCACGGTACGTACGTGCGAACGGCAACTGCTATCCGTTCTACATTTCGCTGGGCTATGCGGAGTATCCGAAGGACCAGCGCGAGATTTCGCATCTGATCCGCTACGCGGATATGGCGCTCTATGCCGTAAAGCTGCATGGAAAGCAGAGCTGCGCCGCGTACCAGAGTACCTATGAGACGCAGCAGCGAAGTCAGTTCGGCTTCGCACTGCCGGAGGTGGCCCGGCATCTTCCAGGTGCCTTCCTTATATACAGAGCGGATCCGGACAATGATCAGATCCTGTTCGCAAATCATGAGCTCGTGCAGTTCGCCGGCTGCCGTGATTTCGAGGAGTTCCTCGCGTACACCGACCATCGCTTTCGTAACCTGGTTCGACCGGATGAGCAGGAGACGGTCGAAAAGAGCATCTGGCAGCAGATCGATGCGAAGACGAGCGGAGACAATGACTATGTCCGCTTCCACTTCGTGAAAAAGGATGGCAGCACAAAGCCGGTACTCGACCACGGCCGCATCGTCCAGAACCGCTACTATGGCAACATCTTCTACGTCCTCATCATGGACTGTGAGCTGATCGAGTCCTACTATGCGTCTGTTTAGAAAAATTTAATGGGGTCAGACCCCATTAAGATTTTCTTAAGAGTGAAAAAACGCTGATCTGCGTAGTGCAGGTCAGCGTTTTTGGTATGTCGATGCAGAGAAGTGTCTGGCGCGATTTGCACCGTTTATCATGAAGACTTAAGCTGGCCAGTTCTTCCGAAGTGCAGCGTAGGAGATCAGGAAGTTTGCGAGCCAGCCGGCCGGGACGGCGAGCCAGACGAAGGCGATGCCGAAGCGTGGGGCGAAGATGAGCGCGACGGACATACGGATGGCGAGGTTCACCATGTTTGCAATGAGGAACGGCTTCATGATGCCGAGGCCACGGAGCACACCGTCGGTAGCCATCTTGATGCCCATGAAGATGAAGAAGTAGCCGAGCCACTTCATGTAGCCTGCGGAGACTTCATAGGCGAGGGCGGTACCGTCCTTACCGAGGAAGAGGGCGGAAATCTGCGTATGCAGTGTTTCGATGACGACGAAGGCGAGCACGGCGAAGCAGACGTCCAGCAGAAGTGCAGCGCGGTAGCCTTTTCGTATACGATCGGTTTTCTTCGCACCCAGGTTCTGTGAAACGTACGGGGAGACAGCATTGCCGATCGACACAAACATCAGCGAGAACACATTCTCGACGCGCATGGTCGCGGAGTAGCCGGCGAGCGCCTGGGTGCCAAATGGGTTCACGACGGCCTGGACGATCATCATACCGATCGAGACCGTGGACTGCTGGAGGACCGAAGGCACGGCGATTTCCAGCATTGCCCGAAGCGCCTGAAGGTCGAACCAGGCGAAGCGGCCCGGATAGCGGCGCATCCGGCGCAAGAAGATCAGTAGTGAGAAGATGGCAGAGATGCCCTGTGAAATGAGTGTTGCGAGGGCGGCACCGAAGACACCCATGCCGAGGCTCGCCACCATCCAGAGATCCATGAAAATGTTCAGCACGGACGAGAAGATGAGGAGTGCAAGCGGGATGCGTGACTCTCCGATCGAGGTGAACATGTTCGACAGGATGTTGTACATGAAGAGGAACGGGAAACCGAGGAAGTAGACGCGGAGGTAGAGTGTCGCCGTGTCGAGGATGTCAGCGGGGGTCTGGAGCAGGCGCATCATCGGGCGGGAGAGCACGAAGCCGAGGCCGCCGAGGAGGATGCTGAGGACCAGAAAGCTGATGAGTGAGGTTGACACGATCGTTTTCATACGCTCATAGTTGCGTGCGCCGAATGCGCGGCTCACGAGCACGCCGGCGCCGACACCGCCGCCGAGTGCGATACAGATGAAGACGTTCGTCAGTGCGGCACAGGCACCGACCGCCGCCAGCGCGGCGGAGCCGACGTACTGGCCGACGATAATCGAGTCGGCCATGTTGTAGACCTGCTGGAAAAAGCTGCCGAGAATCATCGGCAGCGCGAAGATCGTGAGCGCGCGAAGAGGCGCGTCTGTGATGAGGTAGTCGTCTTTTGTAGTCATAGCCATGATAGATCCTTCTGAATGATAAGATAAGACTGCTGCGGAGCACGGAGATCTCGATGCTCGTAATCCGCGCGTTCAGGCATATAGCGTAGATAGGATAGCACCGGAGCGCGGACCGACGCAAGCCTGCTTTCATCGACCGTCATCTTAAGAATTTCGTAATGGGGTCTGACCCCATTAAATTTTTCTAAACAGAATCTAAACAGAAGTTTATGGGGTCAGACCCCATAAACTTTCGGTATGTAAAAAATGCTTTACTTTTGGCGCGACGGTGTATAATAAGAAACACATGGTGTATAGAAAGTGAGGCATGATATGAATTTTTCAGAGTGTATAGAGCAGGCGAGAACGCGCATCGGGAAGTACTGTAAGGCGTGCCTGGAGTGCAACGGGCGTGCATGCCGGAACCAGATTCCGGGTCCGGGCGCGAAGGGCGTCGGTGACACGGCGATCCGCAACTATGATAAGTGGAAGGAGATTCGTCTCCAGATGGATACGCTGGTAGAGAAGCGTCCGGTCGACACCTCCCTCGAGCTGTTCGGAAAGACCTTCCAGTATCCGTTTTTCGCGGGTCCGGTCGGTGCGGTGAATCTGCACTACGGTGATGCGCTGAACGATATCTCCTACAACGACATCCTGGTGTCTGCGTGTGCGGAGCATGGCATCGCAGCGTTCACCGGTGACGGCACGAATCCGGAGGTGATGGTGGCCGCGACCACAGCCGTAAAGAAGGCCGGTGGTCTCGGCATCCCGACGGTGAAGCCGTGGAACATCGAGACGGTGCGCGAGAAGATGGCGCTTGTAAAGGAGGCCAATGCTTTCGCCGTAGCGATGGATGTCGATGCGGCCGGTCTTCCTTTCCTGAAGAACCTGACCCCGCCGGCCGGCAGTAAGTCGGTGGAGGAGCTTCATGAAATCGTAGAGGCAGCGGGTGTGCCGTTCATCGTGAAGGGCATCATGACCGTGAAGGGTGCGCTGAAGGCACAGGAGGCCGGTGCGGCGGCTATCGTGGTTTCGAACCACGGCGGACGTGTGCTCGACCAGTGTCCGGCGACGGCAGAAGTGCTCGAGGAGATCGTGAAGGCCGTGCGTGCGACCGGCAGCGATATGAAGATCTTCGTCGACGGCGGTATCCGTTCAGGTGCCGACGTATTTAAGGCCCTGGCACTCGGCGCTGACGCCGTCATCATTGCCCGTCCGTTCGTGACGGCGGTGTACGGTGGCGCGGAGGAAGGCGTCGAGGCGTACATCCAGAAGATCGGCAGCGAGCTGAAGGACACCATGGAGATGTGCGGTGTGAGCACGCTTGCGGAGATCACGAGAGACTGCGTGCGGGTGTAAAACTTCATAGATTATGTGGATAGCGAGGGGAGCCGGGTGACTGGCTCCCTGATTTTGAAATAAAAAAGGAGAAGAGCGTGATGAAGATGACGACGCTGTGTTATATCGAAAAAGAGGGGAAGTACCTGATGCTTCACCGGGTGAAGAAGCACCATGACATCAATGCCGGAAAGTGGATCGGTGTCGGGGGACATGTGGAAAACGGTGAGACGCCGGAGGAGTGCCTGCTTCGCGAGGTGAAGGAGGAGACGGGGCTCGTGCTGACGGCGTATCGCCTCCGCGGTCTCGTGACCTTTCTCAGTGACGTCTGCGAGCCGGAGCTTATGTGTGTCTTCACCGCGGATGCCTTCGACGGTGCGCTGATCGAGTGCGATGAAGGGGAGCTCGCATGGGTGGAGAAGTCAGAGGTTCTTGCGCTCCCGACCTGGGAAGGTGATCGCGTCTTCCTCGAGCGCCTCCTCTCCGGGGATGATCGCTTCTTCTCCATCAAGCTCCGTTATGAAGGTGATAAGCTCGTGGAAAAGAAAATCACGGATTACTGAATTCTATTCACAGATCCGATGATTTCCGGAAAACAGCATTACGGATGTTGACATAAAATGGGACATGATGTATAGTCTTAATAGGAATTAATCCTATTAAGAAATGGCGGAGGCGACATGGAGAGAAGAAACACCGTGCAGAAGGACCTCGTTCGAAATGCGGTTCTGACGATGAAACGTCATGTGACGGCAGAGGAGGTTTACGAATACGTCCGGCAGGAACACCCTGTCATCGGGAAGGGTACGGTGTACAGAAATCTCGGCATCCTCTCAGAGGAGGGAAGTATCCGTCGCGTCGAGGTTCCAAATGGGCCGGATCGTTTCGATTTCACATTGCGAAATCACTACCATGGGCGCTGTGTGCGCTGCGGAGAGGTGTTCGACGTAGACATCGACGAAATTCCGGGTCTCATAGAGCGGATCCGTAATCCGCATGGGATGCAGTTCCTGAGTTACGATATCATGTTTAAGGCGATCTGCCCTGCATGTCAGATGCAGGAATGACGAAAAAATCAGGAGGAAAAAAGATGAAGTACGTATGTGATGTATGTGGATGGGAGTATGACGAGGAGCAGGGATACCCGGAGGGTGGTATCGCACCTGGCACGAAGTGGGAAGATGTTCCGGAGGATTTCGAGTGCCCGATGTGCTCGGTTGGTAAGGACCAGTTCTCTGCAGAAGCTTAAAACCCGGCTGTGCTGGAGAAACGGATGCATATCCCGGACTCTGTAGAGGGTGAGAGCCTGAAACCAGGCTGTGCTGGAGAAACGCACAAAGAGTTCTCACCGAAATGAATATGGTATAAAACGAGAGGGACGCCGATTGGCGTCCTTTTTGTAACTCGGTGTATCTGATCGATCCACTTCTCGATCGTGCTTATGTAATTCGTGGATATGTTTTCGCCCCTGGGTGCTCGTCTGAAACTATGTCAGTCATTCGAAAAAGTGAGTTTTCCGGCGCGTGATTTTTCTTGACATCCGGGTTAGACGGTACTAACATTTGGAGGTTAGCAGAAACTAACATTTATTGATCAATCAGGAGGATAGAATCATGTTAAAGGTAAAGGATCTGAAGAATCTGAAGAAGCTTGGTGTTTTTGCAGGTGGTGTGCTGTTCGGTACCGCTTGCGGTGCTGTCGGCGATCAAGGAAGCGCGGAATTACGGTATCTCCATCAAGGGCGGCAAGTTCATGGAAGCCGTGTCGGAGGCGGATGTCGGTGTCGCCATCGGCTCCGGCGCAGCGATCACGCGTGAAATCGCGGACATCACCATCTCCGCGGACGACCTCATGGAGCTCGTCGTACTTCGGCGTCTGAGCCGCGCACTGATGAACCGTGTACACGGTGACTACCGCTTCATCGTCGGCTTTAATTCCCTGCTGATCGCCCTCGGCATCGGTGGGCTCATCACCCCGTCGACCTCGGCGCTGCTTCATAACAGCTCCACCATGATGGTCGGCATCGACAGCATGACGAACCTGCTGGAAGAGACGAAGTAAAAGCAACTGCAGGCATGGAAGACCCTGAAACTGGACATCATGCCTGCAGTGCACTGAAATAGGAGAGAATATGTCGAATCTGATTGTAATCGTCGTGCTGCTGCTCATCGTGGCCTGGGCCGTGAAGGAATCGGCGAAGCATCTGCATGGCGAGGGCGGCTGCTGTGGCGGTGGCTCCTGCGAGCGCATCGCGAAGCCAGAAAAGAAAAAACTGGACGGCCCTGTGCTGCACAGCTACGACTTCCAGGTCGAAGGTATGCACTGTGAGAACTGTGCTGCGAAGGTGGCCCGTGCCATCAACGCCATCGACGGTGCCGCGGCTGATGTCAGCCTCCGAAAGAAGCACGCCCACGTCGACTGTGACCGTGACATCGCCCCGGCGACCATCATCGCCGCCGTCGCCCGCGAAGGCTATGCGGTGAAGGAAATCAGCGGCGAGATGAAATAAATAAGCGTTCGGGTCCCTTGCCTGAACGGCTACCGAAATAAATCCGAAACAACAGAAACCCACGCACATCAGCATAACGGTGCGCGTGGGTTTCTGTTGATTATCATATGCACCAGGCGGCGTAGAGCGGGATCGAGTAGAGCCGGTCCTGCCATCCGAAATTGAGCTCGGAGAAGCGGATCGCGTAGTCCGGCTGGTACTTCTCGCGATAATTTCGGAGGCTGGTGGAGCGCTTGTTTCGACCGGATTTGATTTCGATCGGGATGATCTGCTCATTCAGGTCACTTACCAGATCGATTGCCATGCTTTCAGATGGCTTGAAATAGTAGAGCGCACGGTTCTTACTCGCGAACTGCTGCATCACGTAGTTTTCGGTCACGGCTCCCTTATAAATATTGTGCACATCCGGCAGCAGGTCGCGATAGTGCAGGCCGCACATATGTGTCAGCAGGCCGGTGTCGGAGAGATAGACCTTGAAGCTGTCGCTGTTTTCGTAGCCGCTGAGTGGTGAGAGTGGTGCTTCCAGACGATGAACTTTATAAATCATGCCGGAGGCACCCAGCCAGTCGATCGGCGCGAAGTAGTCTCGTTTATTTGCTTTCGGTTTCACTTCGCTGTATCTGAACTTCGGATTTTCCTTTGCAAGCTGTCGCGGAATCGAGCGATAAACTTCCGTGATTTTTACGCTTTCCGCAGGACTCGTCACGTATTTCGTCATGTCGGCGAGATAAGCGAGGCGCAGGTTTTCGTAAATCAGCGGATCGACCTCAACCGCCAGTTTTTCGCTTTCCAGATAGGATAAAACGGCCTGTGGCATACCGCCGATATAGAGATAGTCCTGGTACAGACGCAGTGCCTTCTCGTGCACGCCTTCCGCCAGAGGCATTCGCCCGAGGTACGCTTCCCGGATACCATCGCGGAGGAGGTCTTCGCCACAGGCGAGGAGAAACTCTTCGAAATCCATCGGGTACATCTTCAGTATGCGGACCTTTCCCACCGGGAAGGAGCCCTCGAAACGTTTCAGCTTCACGCCGAGGAGACTGCCGGCACAGAGGATGCGATAGGGCTTATCGGATTCACAGAAGTATTTGAGGGATGTAATCGCTCTTTCGCAGGACTGAATTTCATCGAAAAAGATCGGTGTGCGGTCGTCCACGCGCTGTCCGAGAATCTGACTGATCTGCAGAAGAATCGTCTCCGGATCGAGATTTCCCTTAAACACCGATGCGATATCGGCCCGCTCCTCGAGATTGATATAGATATAGTTCGGATACGTTTCTTCGCAGAATTTCCGGATGATCCAGGTCTTTCCGATCTGCCGAGCACCGATCACCAGCAGCGGTGACGGGATGCGCTTCTGCTCCCACTCCATCAGCTGCTCATAAAATTTTCTATACATGCATCGCACCTCGCTTTCCGTAGTGTACATCATGAAAAAGTTATACTAAAACCAGCCCAGAGTTTCATAAACGCCATAAGCCTATTATGAATTTTCGGGTTAATTAACGCTCGTTCCAGGATAGCATGGCTATAGGATGATTGTAGCATCGTAAAGGTAGGAAATCCATGGATCAGACAGCATTTCTGTGAAAAAGATGAAATATTTCAACAAAAAAACGCGAAAAAGATGAAATGCTGCAGGAAATTAATACGAAGAAGATGAAATGCTTCAAGAAAAGCGCATCACTCGGGTTGAAACGAGTGATGCGCTGACACGGTTTTCTGATCTGCGAAGTTTAGTTCACCCACTTTACTTCGCCTTCGAGTTCGATCGGGTAGCGGCGAAGTTCGCTTCCGTCGAGGTCTTCGTGGTGCATGTCGACGGCGTGGATCTGGTGATTGTCGTAGGTCGTGTAGTAGTAGATGCCCTTCGTTGCGTTGCAGCAGGAGGTGTAAATCGTGATCTCATACTTGTCTTCAGCGACCTCACAGCAGCCGCGCTGCTGGTCGACGGAGCCGAGGATATGGAAGAACTGGCTCACGCTGGAGCGCTCGTCATCCCTGGAAAGGGAGCTCAGCTTCGTGAAGGCAACCTTCACGAAACGAGACTGACTCGACAGATCGCCCGGGATACCCAGGCCGCCCATGCCACGGCTGTAGGCCTGAAGCGGAAGTACACCGGCGAAGCTGGCATCCGGCTGCGTCCGGGAAACGCCAGGGTAGTTGTTGAGGGCGAACATCTGGCTCGGGAACGGTGGGTTGTTCGTCATGACGCCGACCGGGTTATCGTATACATGAAGACCATCCGCCATCGACTCGACGACGATGCACTCATCCCTGTCTGCGATGATCCAGTGGAGCTGTGCTGCCGGCAGCTGCTCGCTGAACGGGGTCTTCAGAAGTCGAAGTGTCGCGAGCTTCGTCCGCGCATCGTCGACCGTTGCACACTGCGCGAGGATCCACGGGATAAATTCGAACTGCGCGACCTGATCGGTCTCTGCTGGCACATCCGGGAGAGCATCCTGATAGACCGCATTGCCCACGAAATTAAGGCCCGCCATGCCGAGGCCCTTTTCGTTCACGCCATCATAGTAAAGCGGGTAGCCGCCGGCCACGAAGGCCATGCCGATGATTGCGTAGTGCGACTTCAGCTCGCCGGCGTGGCGGAACCGGAACGGATAGTTTCGCGGCGTGACCGTCACCTCTTCACCATAGGAAAGCTCATAATCGAGCGTTCTGCCGATGTAAAAATCCTTCGTCTTATAGGTTGCTGCTGTACACATTGTCTCTTTAAACTCCTTTCGTCAATGTTTATAAATATACGTTCGATGAAACGTCGCCTGAGGTCTGCACGTGCTGCACGCGTGCGTCCAGGGTGGATAAACCACTTACGTTCAGGCATCGGATAAATGATAAAGTGATTGTAGACCGCAGCGGCAGGAGAATCCATAGCTTCACAGAAATTTCACAGGGCGCTGGAAATCCAGCGCCCTGCGTGTATATCTATATGATTCTGTGTATCAATGCACGAAGATCAGTGACAGGATGAATACGACGATGATCGTCGTGACACCCATGACTGCCGTCATACCGGTCTGGCACTTATATGCGTCCTTCGTATCCATGTCGGAGAACTGCGATACAACCCAGAAGTAAGAGTCATTGGCATGAGAAACCGTCATAGAGCCGGCACCGATCGCCATGATGACCAGTACCTTTGCGAGAGGAGATGTGAAGCCGAGGGACGGCATCATTGGCGCAATCATCGCTGAGGTCGTGATCATCGCAACGGTGGATGCACCCATCGCAGTCTTCAGAAGTGCCGCGATGATGAACGGAAGGAAAACGCCGACGCCGAGTCCGAGCAGGGATGCACTGAGTGCGTCCGCGATCGGAAGCTTCTGAAGGATGGCACCGAAGGATCCGCCGGCGCCGGTGATGGCCAGAATACCTGCAGAGTTGGTAACGCCCTCGGTGATCCACTTCAGCGCGTTCTCCTTTTCACTCTTCGGAATCAGCGTCATGGAAAGGAACACACCGATGATCAGCGCGATAACCGGATTACCGATGAAGGAGAAGAAGGACTTCACGGCACCGGAGCCGAATGGTGCGCTTGGGAAATCGCTGACGGACTTCAGTGCGATCAGGATGATCGGAAGAAGAATCGGGGAGAAACTGTGCAGTGCACCTGGCAGCTGGCCGTACTTCTCCATCAGCTCATCGACGGTATACTCCGGATTCGCCGGGATGTCGATCTTGCTGGAAACCTTGTTGGCATATACCAGTGCCGAAACCACGGCCGGAATGGAAACCAGAAGGCCGACGAGAATCGTGAGTCCGAGGTCTGCTTCCAGCGTGCCCGCCATCGCAATCGGTCCCGGTGTCGGCGGTACCAGACAGTGGGTCGCATAAAGACCACCGGACAGGGCCGTCGCCATCACTGCGAGGGAAATGTTACTGCGGTTTGCCAGTGCCTTCGAAATCGGGCTCAGAATAACGAAACCGGAATCACAGAATACCGGGATACCGGTGATGTAGCCGGTGATACCCATCGTCAGCACGCTTCGATCCTTGCCGACGATCTTCAGAATCGAATTTGCCATCGTCAGCGCGGCACCGGTCTTCTCCAGGATGGTGCCGATGATGGTACCACAAAGGATGACGATACCGATGCTTGCGAGGATATTACCGAAGCCGCTCTTCACGGTATCGATGACCTCGCCCGCTGGAATACCACATACCAGACCGACTAAAATCGCAATCACAGTCAGCACCAGGAACGGGTGCATGTTGAACTTTGAAATCGCGATGACCATACAAACAACGGCTAAAAATATAACGCCAAAAATGAATAAACCAGACATTTTCATACCTCCTTTTATTTTTTAAAAAATCTGGTTCCAGTACTCCAGCAGCAGACGAACATAGAATTCCCGCACAAACGCCGTATCCTTTTCGATTCCCAGAAGCTGGTATAGCCGCTTCATCCGATACAGCAAGGAATTCTTATGCAGGTGCAGCCGTTCCGAAGCGCTGGTTGCACTTCCATTTTCCTCGTAGTAGCACTCCGCCGTGTGTAGAAGCAGTTCGGCCTGCTTCTCCCCCTCCTGCAGCAGCCGCTCCGCCATCTCCCGGACGGCCCGATCGCCGCCATAACTGATGAAGCGTCCCAGCAGATACCGCATCCTGCACGAATGCTCTTCGAGATTTTGAATCTCCCCTCCTTTCATCTCTTTCATTATCATCACTTCACGCATACCTTCCGGTATTTCGTTCATCGTTTTACATATACCGCTTATGACGGTCCGCCAGCCAGGGTGCGAGCGGATTTCCGCGATCAGCTTCCCGATACGATTCTGACCATTCCGTTCATCCAGCTGCTCCCGTTCGAAGAGCCGACCAATGTCTCCTTCAGGTGGCGTTGCCTCTGAGGCATCACAGTCACTATGTTCATGTGTCAGCCACTCTTCACTGGATTTCTCCGAAGTATCGCTCAGCAGGATTACATAGCTCTGCTTATAAAAGCCAAATACATCGCGCTGTCGGTCCAGAATCCCCTTCCATACCAGCGACTGAACCGCATGGGACAGTGACTCTACATATTCATCCGTGCTTTCCGCAGTCTCCTGATAAATCAGGATGACCCGATACGGAAATGCGAGATGTACATCCAGAAAATCACAGAGCTGCTGTACCTTTTCGCGTTGCGTCTCATCGCCCAGTATGAGCGAGCGAAGCAGCTGCGTGCCGATCTCCGATTCCATTTTCTGCTTTTGCGCCAGCTGGAACTGTGCAAACTGCTGTGATACATACACACAGAGCAGATTTGCTGTATCCCGAACCTCCGCCTCATCGCCGAACATTCCGACGACACCGATCATCTCATCCTCGAGATAAATCGGCATATTGTAGCCCTCGCGTGCACCTGGGTACGCTGCCAGATTCTCTTTTCGAACCAGCACTGGCTTTCCGGTCGCCAGCACCTCTGCGGCGCCCTGATGAAAGGTGCCGATGCGATTCTTTTCCGTCGACGCGATGATAATCGCGTTCGTATCCATGATATTGATCGTGCGATGACCCACCAGCGCCGACGTCGCTTCCACGAAATCCTGGGCCATCGTTGCTATTTCTTTCATGTCACATTCCGAAATTCACAGGAACAGGCAGTCGCCTGCGCCGAGGTAGCAGTGCCGGATATCCGGACGGGCGTCCAGCATCTCCTGGAGCAGTTCGCCGGAACAGTGGTTGAAGCCGATCAGACGGACACCCATGGCCTTCATCTCATCCAGCGTCTTTTCGATGCGCGGCCGGTCTGCCTCTACGAGGTGCGTACCGCCGAAGACCGCATACACCGGTCGGTGAAAGCGCATCTGCACCGACTTTAGAATATTGAGGATGCCCGGGTGGCTGCAGCCCACGATGACGACGAGTCCCTCCGACCGTGTCAGCACCAGACAGACTTCATCTGAAAAATCATCCTGCTTCCAGCCCTCCTGATCCCGGAGCACGAAGCGTTTCGGAATCGTCTCGAAATCATGCGTCCGCTGGAATCCACTGACGACATAGCAGTCGTCCTCCAGCTTCATCATCTCACGACAGACGCGATGATCGATCCGACGTTCCTCCATCCAGCGCTCATCGAAGCCGCAGCCGAGATACGTCGCCTTCATCCCATCAAACGCATACTTTTCCTCGAAGTATCCGTCCCCCGTAATCAGCGGGCAGCTCAATCCACCCACAAAAAAGTACGGATATCCACCGCCATGGTCGTAGTGCCCATGACTTCCGACGGCGTAATCGATCGATTTGAGATCTACGTTCAGCTTTACTGCATTGTCATACGCAGCCCGACCGGCACCGAAATCGAAGAGAATCTTCGTCGTCCCGGTGTCCAGCAGAAACGACAGCCCATGCTCAGCCGTTAGTGCCTTCTGCTCGCTTCGGTGGTTATCCATGATTGCGGTCAGCTTCACATCTACACCTCCATTTTCAGTTGTCAATTCACGATCTGTTCTGATAGCTTTATTATCGCACTTTCGGAGATGGATTTCATTGTGCTGCAGCACAAATAAATATGCTGATTTTTAGTGAAATCGACGGATATTTGTGCGGGTTTTATTTTCAGTAACAAAATAGTGCACGGAACGGTCACGGCGTGTCCTCGACTTTTGGGCACAAAGTCTGGTTGAAATAGGATGAAGTGCTTTACATTTCTTTTAAATCGTTCTATACTTCGCTTTGTTCAAAAATGAACTAATCAAAAATGGAGGAAACATGTTCGATATTTCTTTTGCAGATAAGATCAGCCGGGCGTATACGCGGAGCTGTAAGGCGCTTTGTCATGAGCTCGACATCCCGCAGACGGCGTTCGATATCCTGATGTTTCTCGCGAATCATCCGGAGTACAAGAGCGCACGGGATATCGTGGAGATCCGCCGGATCAAGGCGAACCTGGTATCGATCAACGTCGACCGCCTGGTTCAGGAGGGACTGCTCGTGCGCTGCGAGGTCGCGCATGACCGCCGGAAGGTAGAGCTCAAGCTCACGGAGAAGGCGGCACCGATCGTCGAGAAAGGTCGCGCAGTGCAGGCGCAGTTTATCGACACACTGCTCCAGGGCATCGATGAACCGACGCTCGCCGCGTTTCGCGCGGCGTTGATGCAGATGGAGAAAAATATAGCTCAGATCGATGGATGACGCAGCGCACGGATACGGACATGCGTACCGTTTCGACGATCATGATCCGGGCATTTGCCCGATGATCATGTGAGATAGACACAGAATTTTACAGGATGAGGGTCGATTTGACCCGATGGAGGCTTCATTATGTCACTTCTTTTTACGATTATCGTTACCTTTTTCGCCGGCATGGGCGCCGGTCTCGGCACCGGTTTCGCGGGGATGAGCGCAGCCGCCGTGATCACACCGATGCTCATCACCTTCCTCGGCATGGATCCGTATAGGGCTGTCGGGATCGCGCTCTCATCGGATGTGCTGGCGAGCGCGGTTTCTGCCTATACCTATGGAAAGAATCAAAACCTCGACATCCGAAACGGCATCATCATGATGATCAGTGTGCTGATTTTTACCGTCGTCGGGAGCTATATTTCGTCGCTCGTACCATCTGCGACCATGGGGAGCTTCTCTGTCTTCATGACCTTCCTGCTCGGCATCAAGTTTATCGTGAAGCCGGTTATGACGACGAAGGAGTCCATGCAGGGCGTGTCCGCAAAGAAGCGGGCGATCCAGTCCATCCTCTGCGGTGTCCTGATCGGATTTATCTGTGGCTTCATCGGTGCCGGTGGTGGTATGATGATGCTGCTGATCCTCACCTCCGTCCTCGGCTACGAGCTGAAGACCGCCGTGGGCACCAGCGTTTTCATCATGACCTTCACGGCGCTGACCGGCGCGGTTTCGCACTTCGCGATCGGTGGCATGCCGGATGTGACCGTCTGGGTGTTGTGCATCGTGTTCACTTTCCTCTGGGCGCGTGTCGCCGCCGTCTTCGCAAATCGGGCATCCGCGAAGACCCTGAATCGGGCGACCGGCGTCATCCTGGTGATCCTCGGCATCGTCGTGATGGGCTTTCAGTTTTTAAGTTGAGGTAGAGATATGGGAATGGAAATCGAGCGTAAGTGGATGGTGCAGGGCTGGCCGGAGGGCTATCCGCTGCGGAAGGAAGAGGAGATGCGACAGGGCTACGTGTCGGTGCGACCGACCGTGCGGATCCGTGAGGAGAAGCTGCGGGTGTCGGGGGAGGGCGCGCCGCTGAAGGACGAGTTCATCCTCTGCTTCAAGTCGAAGGGACGGCTCAGCCGGAAGGAAATCGAGTTTTCGATCGAGGAAGCGCGCTTCCTCGAGCTCGAGGATCTCATCGGTCTGCCGCTGATCCCGAAGCTTCGCCGGACCTACCTGCTGCCGGATGGCCATCAGCTCGAGGTGAATCATGTAGACGAGGGCGCACCGACCGAGTTCTGGTATGCGGAAGTCGAGTTCAGAAGCGAGGACGAGGCACGGGCCTTCGACCCGGCTTCGGTCGGCCTCGGCGCGTATCTGACGGACGACGTCACCGAGCAGCCGGGCCAGTCGATGGGGGCCTACTGGACAGCGACCCGCCTACAGCAGGCATGAAGTTCTGCGAAATCGAAGTGATAGTGCCGCTTAGGGTCCCCGGCTTAGATTGAACCGGTCTCGGAGTGCTGTGCCTCCGTTGCCGCCCCTCCGGGTCCCCACTACCAGAACGGTTACAAATCAAAATGGCTGTCGCACCATCGGGTGCGGCAGCCATATAGCGTCTATATCAACATGTAACAGATGGAGCCCTCTGCACGAGCACCCCCGGGCTTACGCAGCGATCGCCACGTCCTTCGCGGCGGCGCGGTCGTTGATGAGCCAGACACCGGCGACCAGCGTGAGCGGCAGCAGCTCGAGGAGGATGGCGTGCGCACCGAAGCGATCACTCATGAAGACGGAGATGACGACGGCGGCATAGAAGAAAACGAGGGTCGCGGTGTAGAAGAGTCCCTGCCGGAAGCTTTCGTGCTTTCCGGTGAGGATATAGTCGATCCAGCCGAAGAGTGCCTGCTTCGAATTATTCGAGCAGAAGATCGTCGCGCTGTTGAAGCCCTCGGCACCGGTGAAGGTGCCCCACTGGATACCGGTCAGGAAAAAGATCGGATAGAGCGCGAGTGCGCCCTGCGTGGCTTCCGGGATCGCTGCCGAAATCAGGATGCAGGCAAGCTGTGATACGAGGCAGGTGATTTCTGCGATGCGACGGTCCTTCATCTGCAGGATGTGCGTAAGTGCGAGTGAAAACAGAAAGACCAGCAGTGCACCGGCGCGAAACAGCGCGTCCTCGACATTGTCCCCGAGCAGCAGATGCCGGAAGACATTTGCGAGATTCGAGGTGACGGCCTGCCCGAACGAACCGCGGACCAGGATGCCGTACATGCCGGCGTAGCCGCCCATGAAGGCCATGCAAAGATGAATCAACAGGTTTCTTCTTGATTTGATCAGTTTCATTGCGAACTCCTGTGATGGAAAATTTCAAACGTTCCGACTATAACACTCTGCTCTATGAAATTCCACCATAATATTTCCGAAATTTCAGGATAAACACGCAGAGATATGCTATATAATTATAAGACTCGTATCAGTTCAGTCGAGCCAGGGGCCCCTGGCGCTGATCCTTACTGGTACGACATCAGAATTCAGAACCGAGGTAAACATATTGAACCAGAAAACTCAGAAAATCACGTTCGGTGCGATGATCACCGCGCTCTTTACGATCCTGCTCCTGATCGACCGCCAGACCGGCTCCATGTTCCAGGGGGCGCTCATCTTCATCCTGCCGATTCCGATGGTCGCCTACGGCGCGCGTTACGGTCTCTGCTCGAGCTTCGCGGTCTGGATCGCATCCACGCTGATGGCCGTGTTCTTCAGTCTGCCGACGACGCTCATCTACTCGTCCTGCATGGCCTTCATTGGCATGATCCTCGGCAGTCGTATCCACGATAAGAAGGATATGACTCGTACCCTCCTACTCGTGATGCTGCTCTCGATCATCGCGGAGCTGGTCAATGTCCTCCTCCTCGCGGTCATCTCGGGCACGACGCTCGATCAGGATGTCCTCGAGATGCAGACGATCATGACGGAGGCCCTTAACTCGGCACAGAAGTTCACCGGTGCCGGAGCGACCGCGCAGAGCGCTGCCCAGATGGATGTCTTCCGGCAGATGCTGACGCCGGATTTTCTGAAGCGTATCCTGATCATTTCCGTCGCCTTCACCGGTGCCGTCCAGGGCTTTATCATCTATGAGCTCAGCCTTCTGATCCTGCGTCGTCTCCACGTGGCGGTACCGCAGCCGAAGCCGATCATCGAGTATTACCCGCCGCGCTGGCTGGGCGTCCTGTCCATCCTCGCCTTCTTCGCTTATAATTACACCTTCGCGAAGCCGCTCGAGAACGCGATCCTCCAGAGCCTGCTCCAGATCATCGGCATCGTCGGCTATATCATCCTGATGTGCTTCGGTGCGATCGCGATCTCGCTTCTGATCCGTCTCTTCCTGTCCCGTGCGAAGCTCGTGAACGGCCTTCTCACGGCACTCAGCATTTTCGTGATGCCGCAGATCCTGCTGATCCTCGGCATCTTCTACATCTCCGGCTCGCTCCACGACTACATCGCGCGACGCTTCGGCCTGCAGACCGCCTCTGCCGACGGCCGCACTGTGGATGGGCGTGCCACCCGTGCGGCGGACCGTCAGCATTGGTCCGATGCAGGCGACCACAGCCTGTCTGACCGTGCCCGCCTCGTACCGACGCCGAAGGACGGTGGCGACATCATCGACCTCGGACCAGACGACGCCACGGATGTGAAGTGAGCAATCACGGACAGAAATCTAACAAACAGAGCCGTCGCGCGAATGGTGAAATGCTCATGGAGTTTCATCATTCACGCGACGGCTCTGTTTACATGTTGAAATGGACACCGTTCGAGATCACTCGAGGCCCGTTTCCTCTGGCAGTCCGAGCATGATGTTCATGTTCTGCACCGCAGCACCGCTCGCACCCTTTCCGAGGTTGTCGAAAACTGCGGTCACCGTCGTCTGCTCCTCATGTCCACAGACCACGATCTCGAGGCGGTTTGTGCCGGCAAGCTTATTTGCATAGAGCTTGCTGTCATTCTCGCCGAACGGCACGACGGATACGAAGTGCTCATCACGATAGTAGTCTGCGAGCTTCGCACAGATCTCCTCCGCGCTCGGTTGCCCAGGCAGAAGCCGGTTCTGGAGCATAATCGTCGTCGCCATGCCCTTATAATAATCGTCCACGACCGGCATGAACACTGGCGGATACGCGAGTCCCGTCACCGTCTGCATCTCCGGCAGATGCTTATGCTGCAGGTTGAGACCATAGATGCCCGGCGCGTCCAGCAGCTCAGAACGTCCTTCTGCCTCGTACTCCGCGATCATCTTCTTGCCACCCCCGGAGTAGCCGGTCAGGCTGTAGCAGTTCATCGGGTAGTCCTTCGGAAGCACGCCCATCGCCACCAGCGGAGCCGTCGTCGAAATGAAGCCCGTCGCATGGCAGCCCGGATTCGCCACACGCTTACTCGTGCGAATCGCCTCCCGCTGCGCCTTCGACAGCTCCGGATAGCCATAGGTCCAGCCTGGATTCGTCCGGTGTGCCGTCGACGCATCGATCACGCGCACGTTCGGATTATCAATGAAGGAAACCGCTTCTCTGGCACCTTCATCCGGCAGACAGAGAAATACGATATCTGCGCTGTTGAGATACTTTTTCCGCTCATCCGGATCGTGCCGGAGCTCCTCCGGAATCCGCAGCAGCTCGAGATCCTCGCGTTGACCGATCCGGTCATAGATCTGAAGTCCCGTCGTGCCACTCTGACCATCGATATAAACTTTCGTCTTCATGATTTCCTCCCTGACCTTCCCGTTCATGCCATGCAGACGGATATTTTCATATATATTAGCAAATCTGCGTAGTACCGAGATATAGTTTTTTTACATACTTGATAAACGATGTGTTATGTAACAGTTCAAGCAGACAGGAGACCCGGAGGAGCGGCAACGGAGTACTGTGCCTCTGTTGCCGCCGCTCCGGGTCTCCTGTCTGAACTGTTACTGTGTTATAACAGCTATGAATTTTTGCACTACGCTTGATTCTTGACACTGCAGTGGAAAAGGCGTAAATTACGAATAAATCAATACAGAGCAAAAAACGTTGACGAGAAAAAGTAGCAGTTGGAGCGAGCCAGAGAGCTGTCGGAGGGTGCGAGACAGTGGAACGAAAGCTGTGAAAATCATCTCTGAGTTGCGCGCTGAACGCACTGGTTAGTAGGTTACGCCGGGCTGGTCTCCGTTAAAGGACTAAGCATTGATAGATGCGACAGAGTGGTCGTTTTATTCGACAATGAGAGTGGTACCGCAGAGGACTTTACAGCCTTTGTCTCTTTGATAAAAAGAGACAAAGGCTTTTTTTGTATCTGCTTGCACCGATCGATTTCAAAAACAAATCGACCATGTATGGGCGGATTCGTGATGAAGTAAATCCGTAAGCATTGGCCCTGTATGGATGGAAGAAGCTTTCAGCCGCTTCGGCGGATGAAATATAAAAACGTTTACATTTGTTGATACAATTTGAGGAGGAGACATTATGAGAAAGAACAGAATGATGGCCATGATGATGGCCGGTGCGATGGCAGCATCCCTGGCAGCCTGCGGATCATCCAGCACACCAGAGGCAACCACGGCAGCAGCCGCAGAGACGACCGCCGCAGCCGCAGACACCACGGCAGCCGCAGAGGAGACCACGGCAGCTGGTGCAGAGACCACAGCAGCCGCAGCCGATGATGATGTAAAGAACGCATCGAACGTTCAGCCGGAGATCCCGGAGGGCGCAACCGTGCTCAAGCTTGGTATGACCACCAACGAGCAGGATTCCTTCATGATCGCAGCGGTAAAGTTCGCACAGGATGTACAGGATAAGACCGACGGCAAGTATGCGATCGAGCTTCACCCGAACGGAGACCTCGGTGGTGAGCGTGATATGCTTGAGTCCATGCAGATGGGCACCCTCGATATGGGTATCGTGACGTCCGGACCGTTCGTAAATTTCTCCTCGGATATGGGTGTACTCGACATGCCGTATCTCTTCGAGAACAAGGAGCAGGCATACGCTGTGCTCGATGGTGAGGTAGGTCGTTCTCTTCTCGATACACTCGAGGGTTCCGGCCTCAAGGGTCTCGCATATGCAGAGAGAGGCTTCCGTGATCTCACAAACAACGTTCGTCCGATCAAGACCGCAGAGGATGTAAAGGGCCTCAAGATCCGTGTGATGGAGAACGAGGTTTACCAGAAGGCCTTCGATGCACTCGGTGTCAACGCAACGCCGATGGCATGGTCCGATGCACTGACCGCTTTACAGCAGGGCACCGTCGATGGTGAGGAGAACCCGATCAACGTTATCAACTCCTATAAGCTCTGGGAGTCCCAGAAGTACGCAACCCTCGATGGTCACAGCTACTCCACTGCGATCGTCACCATGTCCCTCGATAAGTTCAACGAGCTCGACGCCGACATCCAGCAGGTATTCCTCGATGCAGCACAGGATGCCGCAGAGTATGAGAGAGAGTGGGTAGCCGCTCAGGAGGCAGATCAGCTTCAGGCGATGAAGGACAACGGCATGGAGGTCGAGGAGAACCCGGATATCGCTTCCTTCAAGGCAGCTGTACAGCCGGTATATGATGCATATCCTCAGTATGCCGATTATGTAAAGAAGATCAACGACGTCATCGCTACAGTTAAGTGATTTTTCGGATCATTGGAAAGTGAAACGTTCGAAGGTATCGCTACGCAAACACTTCCTATCCGAACGTTCATATTAAGAAGTTTATGTAGAAATAAAGCTGAGACGGAGCCTGCTCGCGCAGGCTCCGTCTCAGAAACAGGGGTCGTACAGATACCTGAAGCAGGTAGTGAAAGGGGCAGACAAAGTGGGATTTGTTAAAGCTGTTCATAAGTTGTCAGATGCGATCGATAAGGTGATGGGCTACGTCATCTTCGCGATGCTGCTTCTGATGGTCATCATCACCGGTGCGCAGATCGTGTGCCGTATCTTCTTTAAGTCGTTACAGTGGTCCGAGGAGGCCACCCGTTATTTACTGATCTGGTGCTCGATGCTCGGTGCAGGGTGTGTCTATAAGCACGGCGGACACATCGCCGTCACGGTACTGCAGGATGTGATGCCGGCGCCGGTGAAGAGAGTGATGCAGCTTCTCGTGCATGCACTCTGTTTCGCCCTCTGCCTGGTGGTCGTTTACTACGGCTATAAGTATTTCGGAAAGCAGGGAACACAGCTTTCCGCATCCCTCCGCTGGCCGATGCGCTATGTATACTTAGGCATTGACCTCGGTTGCGGCCTTATGGCCGTACATGCGCTGGATGCGTTCCTGCAGCAGCTGTTCCACATGGATGAAGTGAAGGAGGTGGAGTCATAATGGCAGCCGTACTGTTTATTTCGTTCGCAATTTTACTTCTTCTCGGTGTTCCGGTCGGCTTCACCATCGCCATCGCCGCCTTCATCACCCTCGTCGCCGGTGACGTACCTGCCCTCATGATGGTGCAGCGTATCTTCACTGCGCAGGACAGCTTCTCGCTGATCGCGGTTCCGTTCTTCATCCTCGCCGGTGACCTCATGTCGAAGGGCGCCGTGTCGAAGGTGCTCGTCGAGTTCGCAGAGTCCCTCCTCGGCTGGATCCGTGGCGGCCTCACCATCGTTTCCGTCCTCGCCGGCATGTTCTTCGCCGCGATTTCCGGATCTGGTGCAGCGACCACCGCAGCCGTCGGTGCGACCCTCATCCCGGAGCTCGAGAAGCGCGGCTATCATGTCGATAAGTCTGCCGCCCTCATCGCCGCTGCCGGTACGATCGGCGTCGTCATCCCGCCATCCGTTCCGATGGTGCTCTACGCCGTCATCGCAGAGCAGTCGGTCAATACCCTTTTCCGTAACGGCTTCATCCCGGGTATCACGATGGGTGTGATCCTGATCGTCATCGCCCTCGTCGAAGCGCGGAAGCTCAACTACCCGAAGGGCACACCGCTCAGCGTGAAGAACGTCCTGAGAACCTTCCTCCATGCGGTCTGGGGCATCCTCATGCCGCTGATCATCCTCGGTGGCATCTTCTCCGGCTACTTCACCCCGTCCGAGGCAGCCGATGTCGCGGTTATCTACTCCATCCTCATCGGCTTCTTCGTGTACCGTGACCTCACGCCGAAGGGCCTCATGGAGATCATGAAGAACTCTGCGAAGACCTCCTCCGTCATCATGCTGATCATCGGCTTCTCCGGTCCGTTCGGCTGGGTACTGGCGAACTGGAAGATCCCGGAGATGATTTCGAAGGCTGTTCTCTCCGTTTCGAGCAATACCTACATCATCCTCTTCCTGATCGGTCTTATCATCCTGGTCGCTGGTGTCTTCATGGAGACCTCCTCCGCGATCATCCTGCTCACCCCGGTATTCCTTCCGCTCGTGAAGGCGATGGGCGTGAACCTCGTCCACTTCGGTGTGGTATTCGCCGTCGGCCTCGCCATCGGTATGATCACCCCGCCGGTAGCCATCAACCTCTTCGTCGCCTCGGGTATCACGGGACTTCCGATGACGAAGATATCGAAGGCCATCATCCCGTACCTGATCGGCCTCATCGTGGTGTTCTTCGTGATCCTCTATGTACCACTGGCGTTCCCAGGACTGATTCTGGCTTAAGAATTTCGTAAGGGGGTCTGACCCCATTAAATTTTTCTAAACAGAATCTAAACTGAAGTTTATGGGGTCAGACCCCATAAACTCCGGTGGCCGACACATGATATAATAAGTAGAAATACGCAACGTGATTTAAAAATACAGGAGGTACACTATGCGTAGTGATGTAGTAAAGAAGGGTATCGAGCGTACCCCGCACCGTTCACTTCTGAAGGCCGACGGCCTGACCGACGAGCAGATCCGCCGTCCGCTGATCGGTGTCGTCAATTCATTTACCGAGGTCGTTCCGGGTCATGAGCACCTGCAGCAGATCTCCCGTGCGGTCAAGGATGGTATCCTGATGGCCGGCGGCACGCCACTCGAGTTCAACACCATCGCTGTCTGCGACGGTATCGCGATGGGCCACGATGGCATGCACTTCTCACTGTCATCCCGCGAGCTGATCACCGATACCATTGAGTGTATGGCGAGCGGCCACGCTCTCGACGCCCTTGTCTTCATTCCGAACTGCGATAAGATCGTGCCGGGCATGCTCCTCGCAGCCTGCCGTCTGAATCTGCCGTCCGTTTTCGTATCCGGTGGGCCAATGCTGTCTCTTCATCAGCGTGACCTGAACACCGCGTTCGAGGCCGTCGGTGCGTTCAAGGCTGGTCTTATGGACGAGAAGGGCGTCCTCGACATCGAGAATACCTGCTGTCCGACCTGCGGCTCCTGTTCTGGTATGTTCACCGCGAACTCCATGAACTCCCTCTGCGAGGTACTGGGCATGGCACTTCCGGGCAATGGTACCATCCCGGCGGTCTATTCGGAGCGTATCCGTCTCGCAAAGCTGGCCGGCATGCAGGTGATGAAGGTCCTCGAGCAGAACATCCGTCCGCGTGACATCATCACTGCAGATGCGATCGAGAACTGCCTGACCACCGATATGGCCCTCGGCTGCTCCACCAATACCGCACTGCACCTCATGGCCGTAGCGCATGAGGCAGGCGTTCCGTTCGATCTTCATAAGATCAACGAGATCTCCGATCGTACCCCGAACCTCTGCCACCTGGCACCGGCGGGTCACCACCACATGCAGGACCTCATGGATGCCGGCGGAATCTATGCCGTCATCCACGAGCTCGATCAGCATGGCCTGATCCACAGAGACTGTATGACCGTGCTCGGTGAGACGATCGGTGAGGCGACGAAGGACAGCGTCAACCGGAACCCGGAGGTCATCCGTCCGTTCGATAACCCATACCTCAAGGAGGGCGGTCTCGCCGTGCTGTATGGTAACCTGGCACCACATGGCTCCATCGTCAAGCGTTCGGCAGTCGCACCTGAGATGATGGTCAATGAGTGCACCGCGCGCTGCTTCGACTCCGAGGAAGACGCCATCAAGGCGATTTACGGTGGCGAGATCAAGCCGGGTGACTGTGTCGTGATCCGTTATGAGGGTCCGGCCGGCGGACCTGGTATGCGTGAGATGCTCGGACCGACCTCTGCCATCGCCGGTATGAAGCTTGATACGACTGTATCCCTCATCACCGACGGACGTTTCTCCGGCGCATCCCGTGGCGCAGCGATCGGACATGTTTCCCCGGAGGCCCAGGCCGGCGGTACCATCGCATACGTGAAGGATGGCGATAAGATCAAGATCGACATCCCGAACTACTCCATCAACCTCGAGGTTTCCGACGAGGAGCTCGAGGAGCGTAAGAAGACCATGAAGGTACGCGAGCAGCGCAACCTCACCGGCTACCTGAAGAAATACGCGAAGCTCGTCCACTCCGCCGACTCCGGCGCGATCGTCGAGTAAGTTCTAGATACGAAGCATGTATTGAAACATGCTGAACACAGCGTTCGGATCCGCGGGTATATCGAGGACTCGAACCGGACATCTGACAGCGGATGCATTTCCCACGATGCATTTTGCCCCATAGAGCTCTGCCACTTACGGCAGAGCTCATTTTAAAGTTCCGATGAAATCCATCGATATTTCCATATTGACGACCGTAAAGTAACTACTTAAAATGAGGGGCTGTCAACCCTCTTTCAATAGAAGAAGCCAGGTATTTATACAGATAATCAGGTAGTATATGAGTAAAAGTAATGTTCAGAGCATGACGTCGGGCTCCCCGCTTCGTTTGATCCTCGTTTTCATGATTCCGCTTCTGCTCGGGAATCTGTTTCAGCAGTTTTACAACATCGTCGATGCGATGATCGTCGGGCGTCTGCTCGGTGCGGATGCGCTGGCCGCGGTCGGC
The DNA here is from genome assembly GCA_004554245.1 of Oribacterium sp. Classification (GTDB taxonomy): domain Bacteria; phylum Bacillota; class Clostridia; order Lachnospirales; family Lachnospiraceae; genus Oribacterium. The sequence goes on from SFND01000001.1 coordinate 40,004, forward strand.
GCCAGCTCGAGCGTCCAGTTCCTTGTGCTCGGTTTTTGCATGGGCAGCTGCGCAGGCTTCGGTATCCCGGTGTCACAGCGCTTCGGCGCAGAGGATATGCAGGGACTCCGGCGCTACGTGTACCACAGCCTCGTGGTGACGGTCATCATCGCTGCGGTACTGACGACATTGACCGCACTCCTGTGCCCGCTCATCATGCACATCATGCAGACGCCGGAAGACATATACCAGGACGCGTACCGGTACCTGCTGATCATCTTCCTCGGCATCCCGTTCACACTCCTCTATAACCTGCTGTCAAGCCTGCTCCGCGCGGTCGGAAACTCGAAGGCACCCTTCATCTTCCTCGCGATCTCGACCTTTCTGAACGTATTTCTGGATCTGTTCTGCATCGCGGTGCTTCACCTCGGCTGTGCCGGCGTCGCGCTGGCGACGATCACCGCGCAGGCCCTGAGCGGCATCGCCTGCCTCGTCTACATCATCCGCGTGATGCCGGTACTGCATCCGACGCGCGAGGACTGCCACTGGAACAGTACCGTGGCCCGGAACCTCGTCGTCATGGGCCTGCCGATGGGCCTCCAGTATTCGGTCACCGCGATCGGCTCGATGGTCATGCAGTCCGCGAACAACGGCCTCGGCTCCATCTACGTCTCCGGTTTCACCGCCGGCACGAAGGTGAAGCAGCTGATGCTCTGCCCGTTTGACGCCGTGGCCACCGCGATGGCGACCTTCGTCGGTCAGAACATGGGCGCGCATAAGATGGACCGTGTGAAGCAGGGCATCCGCGTGACGCTCGCACTTGCGGTCGGCTACGGCATCGTTGCCGGTGTGATCATGAACTTCGGCGGACACTTCCTCGGCAGCCTCTTCGTCGATGCGGCCAATGTCTCGGTCATCGACGCAGCTGCCCGGTATATGGGCGCGCTCGGCCTCCTCTACTGGCTGCTCGCCATCCTCGACGTCACACGCTACGCGATCCAGAGCCTCGGCTTCAGCGCACTGTCCGTCATCAGTGGTGCCCTCGAGATGGTCGCCCGTATCCTCGTCGCCACGATCTGCGTCCCGCTCTTCGGCTACAGCGCCATCTGCTGGACCGACCAGGCCGCCTGGCTCGCCGCCTGCGCCTACCTCATCCCGATGCTCCTGCATCTGATTCATAAGGTAGAGCGCGAACAGATGTGACTGATTTCACGGCAAAGAGGTCCTCCGGGCTCTTAACCTAAGGTCACCACGACCTCATGCTGCTCGCCGCTGAGCCCCAGCGGGATGACATTGCCGGCGACCGGAGCGCCATCCACCGTCATAGAGGTGACGCCCTTTTCAGCGTGGGCGTGGTTGTCGATCGTGATGTGGTAGTGACTGCCACGGTAGAGCCGATCGACGGTGTAGTGCTCGAGTGTATCCGGGATGCAAGGGTCGATGCGGAGACCGTCCAGGCTCGGTTGGATGCCGAGGATGTACTGGCTCATGCAGGTAAAGGTCCAGGCTGCGGTGCCGGTCAGCCAGCTGTTCTTGCCCTCGCCCGGGGTCGCCGCATCACGTCCGGCCACCATCTGGCAGTAGACATACGGCTCCGTACGGTGGATCTCCGAGATGTCCTCGAGATAGATCGGGCAGGTCTTCTTGAAGACCTCGAAGGCACGGTTTCCATGACCGATCATCGTTTCGGCTGCTGCGATCCATGGATTATTATGACAGAAGATCCCGGCGTTCTCCTTATATCCAGGCGGGTAGGAGGAGATCTCACCGAGCTCCACGTGATACCGTGTATAGGCCGGCTGGTTCAGTACGATACCATACTTGCACTCGAGGCGCTTCTCCACGGACGCGAGTGCCGTCGCGGCCTTGCCATCCTCGACACCGATGCCGGCCATAACACACATGCCCTGTGGCTCGATGAAGATCTGGCCCTCCTCACAGACGTGAGAGCCCACCGGATTCGAGTATGCATCGAAGGCACGGATGAACCACTCACCGTCCCAGCCAGCGGTCTCGACGGCCTCGACCATCGCGGCGACTTCCTGATCGACGGAGGCAGCCTCCTCACAAAGACCGATATGACGGCAGATATCTGCATATTCCTTTCCGTACTTCACGAACATGCCGGCGATGAAGACCGATTCCGCGACCGGACCCTCGGATGGACCGGTGGTCTGGAAGCTCTCACCCGGCTCCTCGGAGAAGCAGTTCAGGTTCAGACAGTCGTTCCAGTCGGCGCGACCGATCAGCGGCAGCTGGTGCGGTCCCTTATGCGTGACGGTGAAATGGAAGCTCCGACGGAGATGCTCCATGAGCGGCTTCGCATCCGTGAAATCCGAATCCCAGGCACAGGCTTCATCGAGAATCGAGAAGTCGCCGGTCTCCGCGAGATAGGCATGTGTGCAGGCAATCAGCCAGAGCGGATCATCGTTGAAACCGCCACCGATGTCAGCATTGCCCTTCTTGGTCAGCGGCTGGTACTGATGATAGCAGGAGCCATCCGGAAGCTGTGTGTTCGCGATGTCGAGGATGCGTTCGCGTGCGCGGGTCGGAATCAGATGGACGAACCCGAGCAGGTCCTGACAGCTGTCACGGAAGCCCATGCCACGGCCCATGCCGCTCTCGAAGTAGGAGGCGGAGCGGGACATGTTGAAGGTCACCATGCACTGATACTGATTCCAGATATTCACGACGCGGTTCAGCTTCTCGTCGCTGCTGTGTACCGTATAGCTGCTGAGGAGACCATCCCAGTAGGCCTTCAGCTCTGCGAGCGCAGCGTCCACCTGCGCGTCCGTCTGATACTTCGCGAGAAGCTTCTCCGCCGGCTTCTTATTGATGATGCCCGGCGCTTCCCACTTCTCGTCGACCGGATTCTCACAGTAGCCGAGCACGAAGATGAAGCTCTCGGATGCGCCCGGTGCGAGCTCAACCTTCAGATGATGCGAGCCGATCGGCTGCCAGCCATGGGCGATGGAGTTGCGACTCTCGCCGACGAGCACTGCCTCCGGATTATGGAAGCCGTTGTAGACACCGATGAAGGCGTCACGGCTTGTGTCGAAGCCGACGACCGGTCTGTTGACGGAAAATACCGCATAGTGATTCCGACGCTCGCGATACTCTGTCTTATGGTAGATCGTGCTGCCGATCACCTCGACCTCGCCCGTCGAGAAGTTCCGCTGGAAGTTCGTCTGATCGTCCTGCGCGTTCCAGAGACAGAACTCGACGAAGCTGAAGAGGTCAATGCTTCTGGCCGTCACACCATCATTTCGCAGGGTGATGCGGTTGATCTCACAGGCGTCGTCCACCGGCACGAAGGCCTCGAGCTTCGCCTCGAGCTGATTCTTCCGGCTTGTGATGACGGTATAGCCGAGACCGTGACGACACTCATACGAATCAAGCGTAGTCTGCGTCGGCTGCCAGCCCGGATTCCAGATGCTGTCGCCATCCTTGATATAGTAGTAGCGGCCACCCTGGTCGAGCGGACAGTTGTTGTAACGGTAGCGGGTGAGACGCAGGAGTTTCGCATCCTTATAGAAGGAGTAGCCTCCTGCCGTGTTCGAGATGAGACTGAAGAAGTCCCGGGACCCGAGGTAGTTGATCCATGGGAGAGGGGTCTTCGGAGTCGTGATGACATATTCTCGCTGTGCGTCATCGAAATGACCGAATTTCATAAAGCCTCCTTCTATATAATTCTAAAACACAAAAAATAGAGTCTGAAATTAACAAATTCACGAATACGTTTTCGCTACACATAATTATATTTTCCTGGACAAAAGTTGTAAATAGAGCCGGCGAAAAAATCAACGAAATGTATATTTCGTACAAAAACGCATTTAAATATCTGTGAAATACTAGCTGTTTACAAGAAGACGAAATCGATTTAGAATGAAAATACGAAAAGGATTTCGGATGACAAATTCGAGAAGTGAAACGAAAGAAAAGTAATTTCGACCAGGAGCATCCGAAAGGAAAGATGAATCAGTATTATGGTAACGATTAAAGACATTTCGAAAGCGCTGGGGGTTTCGCCGGCGACCGTCAGTAAGGCACTGAATGGATATTCCGATATCAATCCACAGACCGCTGAACGGATCCGGGCCGCAGCGAAGGAAATGCACTATCTTCCTAATATAGCAGCCCGACAGTTAAAAACCAATCGTTCTCATAATATCGGTGTCCTGTTTGTAGATGCAACAAACTCAGGACTCACCCATGAGTACTTCGCAGCGATTCTGAACAGCGCGAAGGAAACCTTCGAAAAGCTCGGCTACGATGTGACCTTCATATCCGACACCATCGCCGGCACGAAGGCCAGCTTCTTGGAGCATGCACGCTACAGAAACTGTGATGGTGTCCTGATCGCCAGTGTGGATTTCACCTCCCCGCAGGTGGTTGAGCTCGTAAAGAGCGAGATCCCGACCGTCACCATCGATTATCCGTTTAATGATAAGAGTGCGGTGATGTCCGACAACCTCGAAGGTCAGTACGAGCTGACGAAGTACGTGCTGGAGATGGGACATCGCAGAATCGGTCTCATCCATGGTGAGATGACCATGGTTACGAAGAAGCGACTGAATGGATTCCGGAGAGCACTGAAGGAGTTCGGTGTCGAGCTGAATCCGATGTACGAGAAGGCCGGAGCCTTCCATGATGTGATGAGGACCGCGGAGGCGGTACGTGAGCTCATGGCACTTCCAGAGCCACCGACCATCCTGATGTGTCCGGATGATTACGCAGCGCTCGGAGCGCTGACCGAGCTTGAGAAGATGGGGCTTCGGATTCCGGAGGACATCAGCATCACCGGCTATGATGGCATCAATCTTTCCCAGGTGATTCGCCCGAAGCTCACGACCTACTTCCAGGACTCCACCGGTATCGGTCATCAGTCCGCACGGAAGCTCGTCGAGGAGATCGAAGAGAAGGACAGCTGTACCGCAGAGCAGATCATGATCAGAGGCAAGCTCCTGCCGGGGCACAGCGTAAAGGATCTTCGGGAAGAAGCATAGGACAGCGCTGAAGAAACGTGAAGACGCGGGATGATCTTCCGCCGGAAGCATTGGACGGATCAGACGAAATACAGGCACGTAAGAATGTACATGAAGTATCGAAGGATACTTTACATAATAAGAATCTTTTTGAGGGAGGACTCAATAATGAAAAAGAATGTGAAACGTTGGCTTAGTATGACGACTGTTGCGACGATGACCGTTGCATCACTGGCAGCCTGTGGATCATCACAGCCTGCAGCGACGACCGCTGCACCGGCAGAGACGAAGGCAGAGACCACCGCAGCAGCGACCGAGGTAGCCACCGAGGCGGCGACCGAGGCAGCTTCTGATGAGGGTAAGGTGCTCAATATCCAGTGCTGGAACGAGGAGTTCAAGTCCAGACTGACCGACCACTATCCAGGATATGAGGCCGTCGATGGTACGACCGGTAAGATCGGTGATGTGACCGTGAAGTGGACCATCACACCGTCCACTGATAACGCATACCAGAACAATCTCGATACCGTACTTCCGGAAAATGAGAACGCGTCTGCGGACAGCAAGGTAGACCTCTTCCTTGTCGAGGCCGATTATGCAAAGAAGTATGTAGATTCTGATGTTGAGGTTACCGTTCCGGTCAAGGATCTCGGCCTCACAGAGGATGAGCTTAAGAATCAGTATCAGTACACGAAGGACGTTGTGACCGACGGCGATGGCAATCTCCGTGGTGTTTCATGGCAGGGCTGCCCGGGCGTGCTGATCTACAACCGTCAGGCGGCGAAGGATGTGCTCGGCTCCGATGATCCTGCAGATGTACAGGCTGCGGTGAAGGACTGGGCTAGCTTTAACGAGACGGCGAAGAAGATGAAGAATGGCGGCTATACCATCACATCTTCGGTCAATGACTCCTACCGTGTATACTCGAACAACGTCACCACTCCGTGGGTAACGGATGGCAAGATCACCATCGATGACAACATCAAGAACTGGGTAGACGATTCCAAGGCACTCGTTGATGCAGGCGAGACCAAGACCTACGAGCTCTGGTCCGATGACTGGAGCAAGGGCTTCTATCCGGATGGTAAGGTATTCTGCTACTTCGGACCGGCATGGCTCATCAACTTCTCGATGGCTGCAGATACAGATGGATCGATCGCAAACCAGGGCGGCTGGGGTGCTGTTGAAGGACCGCAGGGCTTCTACTGGGGCGGCACATGGATCTGTGCAGCGAAGGGAACCGATAACCCGACACTCGTTGCCGACATTATGAGACAGCTCACCACCAACGAGCAGATCATGACCGACATCGTAAAGAAGGATAGTGATTTCGTAAACAACAAGCCGGCGATGGATGCCGCTGCAAAGGATGATTCCTTCGCATTCAAGGTACTGGGTGGACAGAACCCGCTCGCACTCTTCTGTGCAGGTGCAGATAAGATCGACCTTTCCAACATGACCAACTACGATCAGGGCTGCAACGAGGAGTTCCAGAAGGCGATGAAGAACTACTTCGATGGCAATGCTTCCTACGAGGACGCACTGAACCTCTTCTACACAGCAGTTGAGGAGAAGTATCCGGAGCTTTCACACTAATCGACATAAATGCCCGCCCGGTGGAGAGGCCGGGTGGGCATTTTTACCTTCAAAATTCAGAAAGGCTGCAGATTATGAAGAAAAAACAGAGTAAGGTTGTACAGTACAACCGCTGGGGTTACTATTTTCTGATCCCGTTTATCGTTGTCTATCTTTTGTTCCAGTTCGTGCCACTCGTAACGACGATCTACAACAGCTTCTTCGAGAACTATCGCTCGGGCTTAAAGCAGATCGGGCCGAACTTCATCGGTCTCGGAAACTACCTGAAGATCCTGTCGAACGCAGATCTCTGGAAGTACGCCGGCAACACCATGATCATGTGGATCATCGGTTTCCTGCCGCAGATCATCACCTCGCTCCTCCTCGGTGCCTGGTTTACGGATCCCTCGCTTCGCCTTCGCGGCCAGCGCTTCTTTAAGACTGTGATCTATCTTCCGAATCTGATCATGGCGAGTGCATTCGCGATGCTGTTCTTCACCCTGTTCTCCGATTCCGGACCAGTCAACTCGATTCTGATGCAGCTTGGCATCCTCAGTAAGCCGTTTACCTTCCTGAGTAGTACGACGGCGACGAGATCCCTCGTCGGTGCCATGAACTATATCATGTGGTTCGGTAATACGACCATCCTCCTGATGGCCGGCATGATGGGCATCGATACCGCACTCTTCGAGGCGGCGCAGGTCGATGGCGCGAGCTCGACGCAGATCTTCTTCCGTATCACCCTGCCGCTGCTTCGACCGATTCTCGTGTACGTGCTCATCACCTCCCTCATCGGTGGTATCCAGATGTTCGATGTACCGCAGATCCTGACGAACGGAAGCGGTGACCCGGCACGTAGTACGATGACCATGATCATGTGGCTCAACAAGCATCTGTACAGTAAGAACTTCGGCATGGGCGGTGCCCTTTCCGTTCTTCTCTTCATCATCACCGGTGTGCTGAGTATGATCGTCTATAAGACATCTTCCAGCAGCGAAGTAAACTAAGGAGGCAGCGCTATGACAGAAATGAAGCAAAGCCATGGAATGAACATCCATGCCAGACGATTTATCTCGTATCTCGTACTGATCCTCCTGTCCTTCCTGTGCCTCATCTGGTTCTACATCCTGTTTATCAATGCGACCCGTTCGAACGCAGAGCTGACCCGCGGCTTCACGCCGATCCCGAGCAGCTACCTCTTGACGAACTGGCAGAACCTGCTGAATGGTACCCTTCCGGTGGTATGCGGCATGGGCAACAGCTTCATCGTCGCCGGCTTAAGTGCGGTGCTCTGCACCTACTTCTCGACCATGACCGCCTATGCGATCCACGCATATAACTTCAAGCTCAAGAAGTTCATGTTCACCTTCATCCTGATGATCATGATGATCCCGACGCAGGTCACAGCGCTCGGCTTCATCCAGTTCGTGACGAAGCTGAAGCTGATGGACAGCTTCATCCCGCTGATCGTTCCGTCGATCGCTGCACCGGTCACCTTTTTCTATATGAAGCAGTATATGGACTCGGTACTTCCGATGTCCCTCGTCGAGGCGGCCCGCATCGACGGCGCCGGCGAGTTCCGCATCTTTAACACCATCGTGCTTCCGCTGATGAAGCCGGCCATCGCCGTGCAGGCGATCTTCACCTTCGTCAGCAGCTGGAACAACTACTTCCAGCCGGCCCTGATCCTTCATACCGACACGAAGAAGACCCTGCCGATCCTGATCGCTCAGCTTCGTTCCGCAGACTTCCTGAAGTTCGATATGGGCCAGGTCTATGTCATGATCGCCTTCTCGATCTTCCCGGTCATCATCGTGTACCTCATCCTCTCGAAGTACATCGTTGGTGGTGTTACCACAGGTGGTGTCAAGGGATAAACCCGATTCACACATCTCATTTTTCTTCATAGGTTCTATAGCCTGAACCAAAAAGAACCGGTCCCGCAAGGGACCGGTTCTTTTTAATGATTAAAATTTTTACTTGCAGCGTAGTCGCGGAAGCACTGTGCCCATACGACATACGCGGCGGCGTTCTGATGGATCATCTGATCGGTGCAGAAGTTCGGATTCAGGTTACCCTGGCCATCCGAGAGCGCATCGGCGATGTTCATGTAGCCCCAGCCGTTCTGCTGTGCGAGCTTCTGCATCTCGGTGTTCAGCCTGCGGACGGTCGGATTATCGAAGGCCCAGCTCTTCACACCCGGGAAGCTCTTCGTATAGCCCGGATAGATGTAGGTCGTACTGATGATCGTGAAGTCGACCTCCGGATTGACCGCCTGAATCTGGTGGATGAGCTGTACATAGCGGTTTACGATCTTATCGGTACGGTCGCCGAGGTCGTTGAAGCCGAAGAACATATAGATGTGCTTCGCGTTCATGAGCTTGATGGAGTTCCATACATTCAGGAACTGGCCCTTGTAGATCGGATGTGCGATCGTCTTATCCTGCTCCTCTGGGATCAGTGCATTGATCAGATTATAGCGGGAGGCGGTCAGGAACTGAAGCTCAGCCATGAGCGGATTCGTTTTATTGCCCTGTGCGAACAGCTTGAAGCCATCGGCGACGGAATCACCGATGATGACGGAATCCTGATAGAAATCGAGCACGCGCTGATCCTCCTGCAGCGGGAGACCGTTGGCCGTGGTCTGTGCGCTCGCTTCGGCTGCCTGTGTGACCGTCTGTGTCGTGGTCGGTACAGCACTGCTGCCCGTGACGGTACTGGTCGCCGCCGTCGTCGGAACGGTCGGACCTGCCATCGGGCCGACTTCTGCCAGTGCAGAGAAGCCGGTAGAGGATACCATCGCTGCGGTCAGAAGTGCAGCGGCCCTTTTTCTGAAACTCTTTTTCATAAACATGCCCTTTCTTCGATGGCGGCGAAGCCCGCCGCCTTTTCTTTTTAAGCGCAGTGCACTGCGCATTTTGTGTAAAAAATATCTGTGCTTCCATCCCCCGCATATGCAGCGAGATGCAGCACAGATACACTATATGCTGAAATGAAGCTGAAAGCAAGCGCCCTTAGAAGATTCCTCCGACGCCGAGATCCGTGTCGATGGTGTTCATGTTGTAGAGCAGCAGCACGTCCGTCACCTCCGGGTGCTCGTTGATGAACGAAGACGGTCCGAAGCGGTAGTAGCGTGTATCGAAGACATAGATCTTTTGATAGTGATGCACGAGGAACGGTACCATGGAGTTCGCGTAGCTGTCCTTGATGAGGACGAGCTGGCGGTCCGAATCCGCGCTCGCGTTCGTGATCTCGACGAGTGGATGCAGATTACTAAGGAACATCGAGTACTTGTCCTTCTGCGCGAGATAGTCGCGGTTGTACAGCGTGTCCGTCACCTCGCCGGTATCCGGATAGCTTACCGTCAGCTGGTTTGCCGGATTTTCGTACAGCGTGATCGCGTCGCCCGGCACCGTGCTGTCATGGAGCTTCGAGAAGATCGTGCCATGGAAGTCTGTCGTTACGCAGGTCTTCTGAAAGTCTGCTTCCGGGATCGGGGAGAGCCCGGCGGCGCTGCAGTAGGCCTGATAGCCGACGTAGGCTCCGTGGGTCGTCCAGTGGTGGTCCGTATGGTAGTAGAGGCCGTCCATAGCGGAAGTATCGCAGCCGGTATCCTCCGCCTCGGCCACCGGCTGCGCGCCGTCTGCATCACCCGAGGCCTGTGTGCGGTCGGTATCCCCCGCGTCGGTCACCGGCTGTGCGCCGTCTGCATCATCCGAGGCGAGGGTACGGGCGGTCTCTTCCTGCGCCGCCGCGGCCTGCAGTGCACTCCAGGCGTCGACCTTCTGCATGTTCGGCAGCGCTGCGTAGATCTCGTTCATGGTGTCGACCTGCCGAAGCACGCCCCGGTCCGGTGCGCAGTTCGGGAGCTTCGCGTTGTAGGTGCTGATGGCGGTCGGGACGAGCATCACACGGACGTTTTCTTTCGCGCCGGTCGTGATGGCATCCTGCAGCTTCTGGAACTGCGTGATGATCTTTTTCTGCTGCTTCGGCGTCTTGTAGGCTTCGATGTAGTAGCCATCCTTCGCGAGGTAGATGTCGTTGATCTCCTCCCGGCCGGTCAGCATCTCATACTTCGTCTTCAGGGTCATGAAGGGATCCCGGAGCGGGAAGTGGTCGGAGAGATAGGTCTGAATGCCGCTCATGTAGGAGCCGTCCTTCAGGGTGTCAAAGCTGTAGACCGGCCAGCTCGCAAGGGCGCGGTTCTCGTTCTCTGAAAAGGTCTGCTTCGGTGCCACGAGACACCATACGCTGAAGCAGAGGATGAAGGCGGTGATGATACCTACGGTGAGGACCTCGGCCCGGCGCCGCAGACGCCTGATCGGAAAAGTGGCAAGCGATGCGCTGTGATCCATGATTTCCTCCTTTTAATCGATGATAAATGCTCGTCTGTTTTCCAGTCGACAGGACGGCTGGAAAATCGGATCGATGTTTGATGACATAGCAGCGGTGGGTCCGCTCTCTTAGAAACGGAAATACAGGAACGGGTTGTAGCTGTCGTTCACGAGGTACGCGGTCGTGAGCAGGAAAAGTACGAGGTAGCCGAGCGCGGTCAGCACGGTGCTGAGGGTTACGATACGATGTGCCGCTACGATGCTTCCACCTGTGTTTGTATGGTCAATGCATTTGGCGCTACTCGTATGGCTCTTTGCAGTGACATCTCCGTTTGCATTTCCATGTACAATGCTTCCGGCGTCACTTGGATGGTTCTCCGCAAACGCTGTCTCTTCAGCGTGGCACGTAGCGCCGGCGCAGAGGTCGATGCGCTTCTGCAGCTTCGCGCGGAGCCACGGGTAGACCGGGAAGGCGAGGATGCAGCCGACGATGAGGGTCGCGAAATTGTTCCGGAGATACCAGAGAAGTGTGCTGTTCACGAGCGGTACACCGGCCATGCCGAACATGATCCGGATGTACTGTCCGAGCTGCGTCATATCATCGAACACGAAGATGATGAAGCCGAAGATGACGATCAGGATCGCGTAGAGGTGCTGGAGAATGCGTGGAAGCTTCCGAAGGGCGCTTCCCCAGACATCCTTTTCGAACGCGAGGAGGACACCGTAGTAGAGGCCCCAGAGCACGAAGTTCCAGGCGGCACCATGCCAGAGTCCGGTCAGGAACCAGACGACGAACATGTTCCGAAGCTGCTTCCACTTTCCGTGGCGATTGCCGCCGAGCGGGATGTAGACATAATCACGGAAGCAGGTGCTGAGCGAGATATGCCAGCGACGCCAGAAATCGGTGACGGAGACAGAGGAGAGCGGATAGTTGAAGTTCTCGAGGTAGTGGAAGCCGAGCATGCGGCCCATACCGATCGCCATGTCACTGTAGGCGCTGAAGTCGAAGTAGAGCTGGAGCGTGAAGCAGAGGCCGCCGAGCCAGGCACCGAGCACCGAGATCGTCGCCCCCGGACCGAGCACGGTCTGCAGAGAGGTGACGATGCCCTGGACCGAAGCATCGGCCGACGCAGCTGCCGGGCCAATCGTGAAGGCACTCGACTTGATGAGCTCCCAGACGGCACCGATGGTGTTCGCGAGGAGGACCTTCTTGAAGAGGCCCTGCAGGAAGCGGAGACCGCCGTCGACGAAGCCGTCGAAGGTGATGGCGCGCGCGTGCAGCTCCTCGTTGACGGTGGAGAAGCGGACGATCGGGCCGGCGATGAGCTGCGGGAACATCGACACGTAGGTGAGGTAGTAGAAGTAATTTTTCTCGACCGCCACCTCACGCTTATAGAGGTCGATGGTGTAGCTCATGGTCTGGAAGGTGAAGAAGCTGATGCCGATCGGGAGACCGAGGTGGAGCGGCGTGATGGTAGTACCGGCGAGGGCATTGACCGTCTCCACCAGGAAATCGGCGTACTTGAAGAAACCGAGACAGCCGAGGTCGATGAGCACCGACAGCAGAAGACAGAGCCGGCGGATGGCCGGACGCTGATCCGCGCGGTCCATTACACGGCCGAGCGTGTAGTCGGACAGGGTCTCGAAAATCATGAGCAGGATATAGACCGGCTCGCCCCAGGCGTAGAAGAGCAGGGAAAATGCGAGCAGGACATAGTTCTTCCAGCGGAACGGTACCAGATAGTAGAGGATCAGGCAGAGCGGCAGGAAGTAAAAAAGAAACGGGATACTGCTGAAAACCATAAAATGTCTCCTGAAAAAAGTGACCGTGCAGGGAGGGGAGCCGGCCTGAATTTCGTCGGCTTTGGAGCACTGCGCGTCCATAGCCGGCATCCGGGGTCACTGAACTGGGTGGTAACTTAAAAAGGCTGCCACAGGGACGCGGCAGCGACATCGGATGGGTCCGATACCGGCGGCCTGCGCTTCTGTGACAGCCCTGTGTGTTATGGGTTCGGCTTCTTCGTGAAGCTTCGGGCAGTGTGGCCCGAGGGTTTATTCGTTTTCGTGTGCTGTCAGGCGAAAAGCTGTGGATCAGCCTACGTTTGCGGAGATCACCTGATCGATCTGGGATGCGTTTCCGGACATGATGAGATAAACGTAGTTGCCGGAGGTCTTTACGAAGCCGGCAGCAGCCACCTGGTAAGCGGTCGGGTTGTAGTCCTGAAGCTCCGCCTCCTTCTGCTGCTTTACGGTCGCGAGCTGGCTCGACAGCGTGCTGACACTGGATACATCCTTCGCCTTTAAGATCACGACGGTATCGGCCTGAGTGACATCCTCGGCGGCAGCGAAGACATAGCCGTCGAGCTGAGAGGCGTCGATGCCGTAGTAGTTTGAGATATAGCTGTCATCGAAGCTGACCATGCTCGGCAGGTAGCTGGTGAGCTTACTGTAGATATCCGCTGGTGCGGCACCGGTGGAAGCCGCCTTCGTCTCAGCAGCGGTGGTTTCCTCCGCCTTCGCGTCCTGTGCAGCGGCTTCGTTCTTCTCGTCTGCCTTTGTCTCATCCTTTACGGCCTTCTCGTTCTTCGACTCCGCCTCGGCGCTTTCCTTCTCGTCCTTTGACTCCTCCGCTGCAGCAGTGGTTTCTTCCACATCGGTCGTTGTTTCCTCCGCTACCGCGGTTTCTGCTGCTGTGGTGGTTTCCTCGGTCGCTGTAGTGGTTTCCGCTGCTGCACTGGTGACCGCCGCCGTTGTCACGGCTTCCGCATTGCCTGAGCCACAGGCGTTCAGCACCAGCATGGAAGCAGCCAGCATAGCCACGGTCATAAATCTCTTTTTCATAATCAATCTCCCTTATTACTATACTATAGTGAATGGAACCGCCGCTGATCCGGCAGCTCTCCATGGTCTTCCTACAACGCGCTATTATAACTTTTTAAATACGTTTCGACAATGCTTCCCACGGTTTTTGTGTGGCGTTACCCGGATAAACAGTTTACTACAGTGCGTCGCGATATTTAAGATGAAAAGTCACCTTTCGAATAGTATACTGAAAATCAGATGAATCAGCGCAAGTGCGCTGAAAAAGAACATAACAGATGAACAGCAGGAGTTTTATGAGTAAAATCACATTTCAGAAACCAGGTAATTTCATATATCCGGTGCCGGCGGTGATGGTGAGCCTCCGGGATGCGTCCGGGAAGTCGAACATCATCACGATTGCGTGGACCGGCACGATCTGTTCCGCCCCGCCGATGGCCTATATCTCCGTGCGAAAAAGCCGGGCGAGCTATCCGATGCTGATAGAGAGCGGCGAGTTCGTCATCAACCTTCCGAGTGAGGAACTCGTGCGTGCGCTCGATTACTGTGGTGTCCGAAGCCTCGATCAGGTCGATAAGTGGAAAGAAATGAATCTGCATGAGGGTCAGGCGAGTGTCGTCGCTGCGCCGACCATTGAGGAGGCACCGGTCTCCATCGAGTGTAAGGTGACACAGGTGCTCCCACTTGGTACGCATGACATGTTCCTCGCAGAGGTCGTTGCGGTCGATGTCGATGACCGCTACATCGATGAAAAGGGTGCCTTTCATATGGATCAGGTAGGGCTCGTCGCCTACAGCCATGGGGATTACATGTCCCTCGGCGAGAAGCTCGGCAGCTTCGGCTACTCCGTTCGGAAGAAACCGGCAAAACCAGTGAAATCTACGAAAACGGTGAAGTCTTCAAAAATCGAGAAAACGGTATCCGCACAATCTTCGAAGTCGAGAAAAGTCACGAAATCTGCAAATCCAGAGAAGAATAAAAAAGCAGCACCTGCGCAATCTGAAAGCTCGAAGTCAGTCGTGAAAGCTACGAACGCACGGAAGTTTACGAAAGACAGAAAAACTTCGCCATCAAAGAACAGAAACGGAAAAATCTGAGCCAAAATGAACCCGACGCAGTGGATGCAGAATGAAGCATCGACGGTGTCGGGTTCTCTTCGTCATGGAAACGGTTGGATTTTTTATAATATGAGAACTGGATTCTGTATAATATGGATACTGTCGGAGTCTTTATAATATGAAAACTTGTAAAAAAATGTAAAAGGATGTAAAATGAATCTAGAGATGTAAAAGGATGTAAAACAAATTTGGAAATGCAGAAATGAAATCAGACTATCCACTGTGAAGAAGCGAAAGGAGCATGAGGATGAGTCGCGGTAAGAATCCATTCAGTTTATCGTTTGGGCGTATCCCACCGGAATATATCGTGCGAAGCAGTGTCATCGATCAGGTGGTTGAAACCTTTACCTGTGAGCCGGTAACGATTCAGAACTATATGATCACCGGTGTACGTGGAAGTGGTAAAACAGTGACCATGACGGCGATATGTGAGCGTATCAAAGAGCTGGATCACTGGATGGTGATCAAGATCAGTCCGCTAGATGATATCCTGGATACGCTTCTGAAAACCTTGAAAACAGCCGGCGGGAAGGGAAAAGAATCCACCATCACCTTTGGAACCTCCCATCTTAATATCAGTATGAAGAGCACGGAGCAGAGTGTAAATGCCGAAATTGATGGGCTGCTTGAGCTGTTCGAAAAGAAACAGATGAGTATTCTGGTAGCCATCGATGAGATCACGGATACACCGCAGATGCGAAAATTTTCCAGCGCGCTTCAGATGTTTATCACGAATAACCGGCCGATTTATTTTATCGGCACTGGTTTATTTGAAGAAATCGAGAAGCTGAAAAATGTTCCGAATTTAACGTTTCTGTATCGAACACCGAAGATTACGATGGAGCCGCTGAATATCGTAGCGATGGCGCAGACCTATCAGAGAATATTTGATATTTCGGATAAGCAGGCGGGCGCTATGGCCTCGATGACGAAGGGATATTCGTATGCGTTTCAGGTACTGGGCTATCTATACTGGAATGAACCGGGTGATTTTCCGACGCGAAGTCTGCTGGACAAGTTCGATGCGCAGCTGGCTGACGCGTCCTATCACCGACTCTGGATGGATCTGTCCGATATGGATCGGAAGGTGGTCATGAGCATCGCGGGGAATGAAGGTGGAAAAACGAAAGACATTGCCATGCAGGCAGAGATGGATGGCAATAAATTTAACCAGTACCGCAGACGCTTAAAGGATCACGGCATCATCGATGTTAGTCAGTATGGAAAGATTTCCTTTGCACTGCCGAGATTTAAGGAATTTGTTGAGTCATACGGGGCATTTTGATCTTATAGAAGAAACATGTTGCAGCGAGATTTCATGACACAGAAAATGAAGTTATACTATTCGGGCACTTCCGTTCCAAAAGGTTAAGACTAATTAATAATTATACGGGACATTCTGTGATAAAATGAATGCATCAAGTGACGATTTTCGTGCAGGGAGCAGGTGTACTGTCGCATGGCGAGGGAAATGAATCAAAATCTGAACAGGAATCAGAGTGGTCGCAGTTCGAACGGACGGCGGTCTTCTTCTGATGTCTATGCTTCCACTGCACGTCGCTCATCTGGCAGAAGCAGTGCCGGCGGCGGGAATCGGGGAAGCGGGCGTAGTACGTCCTCTTCGCGTTCAACGCAGAACCGGAGCGGTGCATCTGCCCAGCGTTCTACGCAGTATCGGAACAGCGCAGCCTCTTCGCGCTCTGCACAGACCCGAAGCGCTTCGATGGGCACTGCGCGTGGCCGCCGTCGTGTGCTGACGGAAGCTGAGAAGGAGTACTACCGCAGGCAGCGGGCGCTGGCGCGTCGCCGGAAGGCGGCACGGAAGCGGGCATATCAGGCGAGAGCCTTCGTGCTGATCACACTGATTCTCATCTGCTTCCTGGGCTTTAAGGGACTTTCCTACATCGCGAACTACATCGAGACCAGTCGTCAGAATGCTGTCAACGCCATGCAGGATATCGACATCCAGCGGGATCACAGCAGCATCGATGTAACGGAAAGCACCGGTGCCGCGATGAGCGACGCCGTCACGGCGAACACACCGGGTGATGCTGCCAGTGATGCGAGTGCACTCGGGGATGGCATCAGTACGAATCTGGCGAATGGCGAAACAGGAAGTGCATCCACGACCGGTGCCGACATCGCCGACCCGACCCATGTTCTCTCGAACGGCCGCTATCTCGACATCACGAAGCCGATGGTGGCGCTCACCTGGGATGACGGTCCGAAGTCGTCCGTCGGAAACCATCTGATGGATGTCCTCGAAGCCAATAACGGCCGCGGTACCTTCTTCGTCGTCGGTGAACGCATCGATAAGGATCCGGATGAAGTGAAGCGCATGGTGGCAGATGGCCACGAGGTCGGAAACCACAGCTGGGATCATGATGAGAAGCTGTCGAAGAAGGGCGTCGACTATATCCGCAGTGAATTTGATAAAACGAATCAGAAGGTCCAGGAGCTGACCGGCGTCACGCCGACCCTTGCCCGCCTTCCGGGCGGCATCGCATCCGAGGATGTGAAGAGTACCCTTACGATGCCGATGATTTTCTGGTCGATCGATACGCTCGACTGGAAGACGAAAAACGCACAGTCCACGATCGATGCCATCCAGGGAAGCATCAAGGATGGAGACATCATCCTCATGCATGAGCTGTATGATGCCACCTCGCAGGCCTGTGACACGGTGATTCCATGGCTGAATCAGCAGGGCTACCAGATGGTGACGGTGTCTGAGCTCATCCAGTTCCGTCAGGCGAACGTCGCCGGCGGAAACGGCAAGCAGTACAGCGCCTTCCGCCCGCAGCCGACCGAAGCGGCACCGGTTACCGAAGCGGCATCAGTCGCCGCCTCGGAAGCAGCCCCGGTACCTGTAGATGGGAGCAGTGCTGCAGAAAGCCCTGTCGCAGAAACATAAATACCAGAAATCAACGAGGCGCTTGCATGCCCAGATTGGATAATCCGGGTACGCAAGCGCCTTCTTTGTCACCATAAGAATCGTGGGGATGAAGGAGATGTAACGCCCACCTGATTTCAGAAATCGAAAGAAAGCAGGGGTGATGTGTCGGGTGATTCCCGGACATCGAAAAATGGCACAGGGCATGCCGGACGATTTCCGGGCAACAAAAAAGCGGCTGACGGGAGTCGGACCCGCCTATCTGGCTTGGGAAGCCAGCGTACTACCGATGTACTACAGCCGCATAATACATATATTTTACGCCAAATATCAGAATTTTTCAATCACAATTTGAATTTTGATGCTTGTGTTTTTTGACCCCTATGTTCACGCTCAACTTGTCTGTAACATATTACTCAAACAAGTTCAACGCGTGGAATCTATCGTTTTTAAAAAATCGACAAGTGCGAAATCGCTGAGATATGCTACACTATGAAAACAAGTAGAGAAAGAGGAATCCTATGCGATTAGATAAATTTTTAGCGGATATGGGCGTCGGCTCCCGCAGCGATCTGAAAAAGGCCATCCGAAAGTCCCTCGTGACGGTGAACGGCGCGGTGGAGAAGGACCCGGGTGCGCAGGTGTCCGCCGAGGACCGCATCTGCTTCGACGGCGCGGAGATCCGCTATGCCGAGCAGCAGTACTATATGCTTCACAAGCCGGCGGGCGTTCTGTCCGCGAGCGAGGACCGGCGACAGACCACTGTCGTCGACCTGATTCGTGACGCTGCATCGACAGATGCATCCGCGGCTAATGCCTCTGCGTCAGATCATCACGCCGCGACCGCAGCCGAATCCGCCGCGGACGGGCATGCCGATGGCCGCATTGCCCGAAGCACGGAGGACGCGCGCGTCCGGAAGGATCTCTTCCCGGTCGGCCGCCTCGATAAGGACACCGAGGGCCTCCTCATCATCACGAACGACGGCCCCCTCGCGCACCAGCTCCTCGTGCCGAAGCACCACATCGATAAAACCTATTACGCCATCGTGACCGGCACCATCACCGAAGACGACCAGTGCGCCTTCACCCGCGGCATCCGCTATGACGAAAAGCTGACTGCCCTCCCGGCCACCCTCCGCGTCCTCAGCACCGGAAAAACCGTCGCCGCCCTCCGGCGTGAGCTCGGTTTCACCGCAACGAGTGAACGCCTGCTCCGCACCCGCCTCGCTGGCCCGGCCTTCATCGGCGCCGAAGAACCCGCCGACATCACGGACGACACACTCGTAAGCGAAGTCGAAATCACCATCCAGGAAGGCAAGTTCCACCAGATCAAAAAGATGGTGAAGGCCCTCCCCGGTGGAAAAGAAATCCTCTACCTCCGCCGCATCACGATGGGCGCCCTCCGACTCGACCCGGACCTCGCACCAGGAGAGTTCAGGAAACTCCGGCAGGACGAAATCAAAATACTAAAAGATTCTGTTGAATAGTGGATATTCAGTGAGAATCCGGACAGGAAGGGCGCCTAAATTGCGCATTCAAAGAACAGGTTCCGGCCCAGGGTCCGTGGAGGACATACAGGCTTGCCTGTTATGGCCGCCACGAACCCTGGGTTGGGTTCTGTACTTTGAACTAAGTGAGTGGCGCCCTTCCTGTCCGGATTCGGAGTAAAGGAGAATTTATGGATAAAAAATCAGTCAGTGAGATCAAGACGAAGTGTTTCAATCGTCAGAACTGCCGCATCGATCGTATGCGCGCCTGCTACGTCAACGAGGAGAAGGAGAAGCTTTCGACCTTTCACGACATGTTCCTCCAGCTCGCGGATGAAGAGCAGACGAAGTACTGCGAGATCTTCAAGCGCTCTATGTCCGGCAAGTTCGGACGCAACTTATATAATGTAGAGTTTCCGTACGCCGAGGAGGTCGAGGGCGGCCACCAGGCCTTCCTGTACCAGCTCCAGCAGTCCGAGCTTCGGGACGACGCGCTCGTCGAGCAGTTCTTCGACCGCGTGATCGGTAGCTACACCTTCCCAGGAAAGTACCTTATCCTCTTAAGCCACGGCGTCTACGACATCCCGATGAAGATGAAGGACGGCGCCGAGCTCGACAGTGAGTATGTCTACAGCTTCATTCTCTGCTCCATCTGCCCGGTCGAGCTCCTGCACGACGGCCTCTGCTACGATAAGGCAGAGCAGACCTTCCGGAACCGCACCGACGACTGGGGCGTGAAGAATCCGGAGACGGCCTTCCTTTTCCCGGCTTACAATTTCCGAAACACCGACATCCACAGCGCGCTGTACTTCACCCGTCACCCGGAGGAGCGCCACGAGGAGATCGCCGTCGACGTACTCGGCACCGAGCTCAGCCGCACCGAGAAGGACCAACAGAACGTCTTCCGTGAGATCATCGAGACGACCCTCTCCGGCGACTGTACCTTCGAGACCATCCGGAACATCAACGAAGATCTCAAGGAGATGATCGAGGAGAACAAGAAGGATAAGGAAACCGATGATCAGGTCGCCCTCGATAAGAACGAGATGAAGAAGCTCCTCGCCCGAAACGGCGCAAACGACGAGCAGCTCCATCAGTTCGAGCGCATCTATGATGAGGCAGTCGGCGACGACACGACCCCGCTGCTCGCAGAAAATGTGCAGAGTCAGAAAAACCTGGTGGTGAAGTCCCTCACGATGAAGCTCGATGTGAAGTCGGAGAACGCCGGCCTCGTCGAGACACGTGTGATTGACGGCCGCGAGTACCTCCTCATCCCGATCGCGGACGACATCGAGGTAAACGGCATCAAGATCCGCCAGAACCTCCAGTCGGAGAGCTCCGCAGAAAATACAGAAGCATAACGAGTAACAGTTCAGGCAGGGGGGCCCCTGCCTAAACTGTTACCATAACGATCCACCTGCAGCGTGCCGGGCACCCTCGAGGTGCTTCGGCCGCTGCAGGCGACCGGAGGTGTAAGATGGCAAATATCAATGAATATCTGGACTGGCGTGGCGATGTGCCCTTCAGCCTCGACCCCTTTAACGATGTGGATAACCTCATCCTGAGTGAGCTGGCCTATACCGATTTCGAGGGGATCGTGCCACCGCCGGGCAGCGGTGAGAGCATCTCGCTCCGCGAAGCGTATGCGGCCTTCTATCAGCGTCATACGCGCGCAGAGATCGAAGCCGAAACGACCTTCTATCACATGGCTCCCTTCGTGATGGATCATCTCATCGCGAGTCGACGCTTTCAGAACCTTCGCCTCGCAAATTATGTGAATGTCATCGACGAGGCGAAGGACGCGCAGTTTTCGGCCATCACCTTCCTGCTCGGGCGGGAGGTGCCGATCGCCCTCGACTGCGGCGCCGGCGACGCCGCGCACGCGCGCATACAGCTCCCGGGAGATGAACGAGAAACGGCCTACGTCGCCTACCGCGGCACCGATGATTCCATCGTCGGCTGGAAGGAGGATATGAACCTCTCGTACCAGCTCCGCACGCCGGGGCAGCAGTCCGCCGTGCATTATCTCGACGCGCTTTTCCGGGGACAATGTCTCCGCCTCATGGTCGGCGGCCACTCGAAGGGCGGCAATTTCGCCGTCTACGCCTCCGCCTTCTGTGCGTCGGAGGTACGCCGGCAGATCTGCCGCATCTATACGAATGACGGCCCGGGCTTCCTCCCGGAAATCACGGAATCAACGGCGTATCAGCAGATTCAGCCGAAGATCGTCTCGACGATTCCAGAGAACTCCCTGATCGGCATCCTGCTGACGAGTGACATCGACCATCATGTGGTGCAGGCCACCGGCATGGGCATCATGCAGCATGATCCCCTCAGCTGGCAGGTCTATGGAAATCATTTCGTGGAAGCAGAGAAACGGACGGCGACCTCCCTTGCGGCTGAACGAGGCATGCGGACCTGGCTCGAGGAACTCAGCATTGACCAGCGGATCCTCTTCATCGAGACCCTGTTTGATGCGTTTCAGTCCGGCGGTGCCCATACCTTCACGGAGCTCTTCGAGGATAAGGCCTGCCTGATCGCCGACATGCTCCGCGTCGCCGCCTCGCTCCCGAAGGAGGAGCAGCAGGAGCTCCGCCGCATGCTCGGCGAGTTTGCCCGCATCGGCGCCCGCGTGCTGATAACCGGTGCGAAAAGTGGATTTAAGAGGTAAATATATGAGTGAAGCAAAGAAAAAGGCCCTGGTGGCGATGAGCGGCGGTGTCGACAGCTCGGTGGCAGCCGCGCTGATGTGCGATGCCGGCTACGACGCCATCGGTGTTACCATGAAGCTGTATGATAATGAAACCGTCGATGTCTGTCGCGAAAATACCTGCTGTACCCTCGAGGATACCGAGGATGCCCGCCAGGTCGCGACGAGCCTCGGCATGCCGTACTATGTCTTTAACTTTACCGAAGACTTCGACCGCCAGGTCATCGAACGCTTCGTGCGGACCTACGAGGAGGGCGGCACCCCGAATCCGTGCATCGATTGTAACCGCTATATGAAGCACGAGAAGCTCTATCACCGCGCCGAGACCCTTGGCTGCGACGTCATCGTCACCGGCCACTACGCCCGCATCGAGCAGGACCCGGCGACCGGACGCTGGCTCCTCAAGAAGGCGAAAAACCTCGCAAAGGATCAGAGCTATGTGCTCTACTTTCTGACCCAGCAGCAGCTCGCGCACACCATGTTTCCGCTCGGGAACTTCGCCTCGAAGGAAGAGGTTCGAGAGGTCGCCGAGAAGTACGGCTTCATCAACGCCCGTAAGCACGACTCCCAGGACATCTGCTTCGTCGTGAACGGTGACTACGGCGACTTCATCGAGCACTATACCGGAAAAAACTTCGCACCCGGAAAGTTCGTCGACACCGAGGGGCATATCCTCGGCGAGCATAAGGGCATCATCCGCTACACCATCGGCCAGCGAAAGGGCCTCGGCCTCGCCCTTCCGGCGCCGATGTACGTCTGCGGAAAGGACATGGAGAAAAACGAAGTCATCCTCACCACCGGCCCGGCCCTCTACAGCAGTGCCCTCATCGCGGACCACTTCAACTGGATCCCATTTGACGAACCGACCGAAGCTGTCCGCGTCACCGTAAAGACCCGCTACAAGGCGAAGGAAGTCCCGGCTACCGCCGAAGTCCTCCGCGACGAGCACGGCTTCAGCATCGGCCGCGTCCTCGTCCGCTTCGACCAGCCGGAACGCGCCGTCGCCACCGGCCAGGCCGTCGTCCTCTACGACGGCGACACCGTCGTCGGCGGAGGCACCATCCGCGAAGCGATCCGCTAACGCGGAGAGCGGCGCAGGCCGAGGGCCCGGGAGGGCCTCAGGTGCTCTCGAAAATGTACATCTTAAGCGGATTTTAAAGAAGTTTAAATTTGTATATGAGATATGATTGTGCTAAAATCCACATAAGTATGTGAAGATACGGGGCTTCTGCGCCCATTTCCGCAGTCCCCGCCCATCTAAAGGAGACATTATGAAGGGAATTATTCTTGCCGGTGGATCCGGTACGAGATTATATCCGCTGACCAAAGTAACCTCCAAGCAGTTACTTCCGATTTATGATAAGCCGATGATCTACTATCCGCTCAGCGTCCTTATGAACGCCGGCATCCGCGACATCCTGCTTATTTCGACACCGAACGACACCCCGCGTTTCGAGGACCTGCTCGGCGACGGCAGCCAGTTCGGCATCAACCTACAGTATAAGGTACAGCCATCCCCGGATGGACTCGCACAGGCCTTTATCCTGGGCGCAGACTTCATCGGTGACGATTCCGTCGCGATGATCCTCGGAGACAACATCTTCTCCGGCCACGGCTTCAAGAAGGCACTCCGCCAGGCCGCAGCGAAGGAATCCGGCGCAACCGTCTTCGGCTACTATGTCGATGATCCGGAGCGTTTCGGTATCGTCGCCTTCGACGAGAACGGAAAGGCCATCTCCATCGAGGAGAAGCCGGAGCACCCGAAGTCCAACTACTGTGTAACGGGTCTCTACTTCTATGATAACCGTGTCGTAGAGTACGCGAAGAACCTGAAGCCATCCGCACGTGGCGAGCTCGAGATCACCGACCTGAACCGCATCTACCTTGAGAATGGCGAGCTGGATGTGACACTGCTCGGACAGGGCTTCACCTGGCTCGACACCGGAACCCACGAGTCCCTCGTCGATGCGACGAACTTCGTCCGCACCATCGAGACCCACGAGCACCGGAAGATCGCCTGCCTCGAGGAGATCGCGTATCTCAACGGCTGGATCGGCCGCGATAAGGTCGAGGAAGCCTACGAGATGTATAAGAAGAACGAGTACGGCAAGTACCTGAAGGACGTGCTCGACGGCAAGTATGTCGATAAGATCACAGAGCAGAACGAGCTCGGTAAGTAATCATAGCTGAATGAGGATTTGAAATCAGCGATGATCATAACGGCCGTATCCGGTGCGAAGCGCCCGGACAGCCGTTGATCCAGGAAAGGAATGTACTATGAAATATATCGTAACCGGTGGCGCCGGCTTTATCGGCGGCAACTTCATGCACTTCGCAGTCAACACCTATCCAGAGGATATGTGGATCTGTCTCGATGCCCTGACCTATGCAGGTAACCTCGAGACCCTCGCACCGCTTGAGGGCAAGCCGAACTACAAGTTCGTCAAGGGTGACATCGCTGACCGCGAGTTCATCTTCAAGCTCTTCGAGGAGGAGAAGCCGGATGTCATCATCAACTTCGCTGCGGAGTCTCACGTAGACCGTTCCGTGACGAACCCGGATATCTTCCTTCAGACGAACGTCGGCGGTACCGTGACCCTGCTCGACGCCTGCAAGAAGTACGGCATCCAGCGTTATCATCAGGTTTCCACCGATGAGGTATATGGCGACCTGCCACTGGATCGTCCGGACCTCTTCTTCACCGAGGACAACAAGATCAAGGCATCTTCCCCGTACTCTGCATCGAAGGCAAGTGCAGATCTCTTCGTCATGGCGTACCACAGAACCTTTGGTATCCCGGTGACGATCTCACGCTGCTCGAACAACTACGGCCCGTATCACTTCCCGGAGAAGCTGATCCCGCTCGTCATCTCCAGAGCACTCAATGATGAGAAGATCCCTGTATATGGCAACGGTGCAAACGTACGTGACTGGCTCTATGTGACCGATCACTGCAAGGCCATCGACCTGATCGTCCGGAAGGGTAAGCCAGGTGAGGTCTACAACATCGGCGGACACAATGAGCGCACGAACCTCGAGGTCGTGAAGACCATCCTGAAGGCGCTCGGCAAGCCGGAGTCGCTCATCGAGTATGTAAAGGACAGACCGGGCCACGATCTCCGCTATGCGATGGACCCGACGAAGATCGAGACCGAGCTCGGCTGGCAGCCGGAGTACACCTTCGATACCGGTATCCCTGTCACGATCGACTGGTATCTCAACAACAAGGAGTGGTGGGAGCACATCGTTTCCGGCGAGTACCAGAGCTACTTCGAGAAGATGTATGTACAGGGTAAGGGTCTTCAGTAAATAGCCGATTCATCCCTCGCATGTATATGTGAGGGATTTGCTTTTTTAAAGGCTGAAACTAAAACACGAAGATGCCATAGCGCCATCATGGCGTGGGATACGGTCTGTCAGGGCAGCCTGCAGGCGGTGGATGGCATACGAAAGAGGTTTTTTATGAACGTATTTGTAACAGGTGTCAATGGTCAGCTCGGTCACGATGTGATGAACGAACTCGCGAAACGCGGCTACGAGGGTGTCGGCACGGACATCCAGCCGGTGTACAGCGGTGTGATGGATGATTCGGCGGTGACCCGTATGCCGTATGTGCAGATGGATATCACGAATCGTGCCCAGGTTTCCTCCATCATTCGCGAGCTTCATCCGGATGTGATCGTGCACTGTGCGGCCTGGACCGCGGTCGATGCCGCAGAGGATGAGGCGAACCGTCCGAAGGTAAAGGCGATCAATGTCGACGGCGTGCAGAACATCGCCGATGCCGCGAAGCTCGTAGATGCGAAGATGATCTATATCTCCACCGATTACGTCTTCGACGGTCAGGGCGAGACCCCGTGGCAGCCGGACTGTAAGGATTATGCGCCGCTCAACTACTATGGTGAGACGAAGCTCGGCGGTGAGCAGGCCGTCGCGCGGACCCTCGAGAAGTATTTCATCGTCCGCATCGCCTGGGTCTTCGGCCTCAACGGAAAGAACTTCATCAAGACCATGCTGAACGTCGGAAAGACCCACGATACCGTACGCGTGGTAAATGATCAGATCGGTACACCGACCTATACACTGGATCTTTCGAGACTGCTCGTGGACATGCTGGAGACCGAGAAATACGGCTACTACCACGCAACCAACGAGGGCGGCTATATCAGCTGGTATGATTTCACGAAGGAAATCTACCGTCAGGCCGGCTATACCACGAAGGTCGTGCCGGTGACCAGTGCCGAGTACGGCGCGAGCGTGGCGGCCCGTCCGTTTAACTCCCGCCTCGATAAGTCGAAGCTTCGTGAGGCCGGATTCACACCGCTCCCGACCTGGCAGGATGCGGTCGGACGGTATCTCGAGGCGCTGAAGAGCAGCGAAGCATAAAGGAGAAAATATGGGAAAATATTTTGGAACCGATGGTTACCGTGGTGAGGCCAATGTCAATCTGACGTCCGACAGTGCCTTCCGTGTAGGCAAGTTCCTCGGATGGTACTATGGACAGCAGAGAAAAAACGGCGAGCACTGCCGTATCGTCATCGGTAAGGATACGCGACGTTCCAGCTATATGTTTGAATATGCGATCGCCGCAGGGATCACTGCGACCGGTGCAGATGCCTACCTTCTGCATGTGACGACGACCCCGTCCGTCGCCTATGTGGCCCGCTCGGAGGACTTCGACTGTGGCGTGATGATCTCCGCCTCTCATAATCCGTACTATGATAATGGCATCAAGGTCATCAACGGAAACGGCGAGAAGCTCGGTGATGATGTCATAAAGAAGATCGAGGATTACCTCGACGGTGTAACCCCGGAGGTGCCGCTCGCGACCCGTGCGGATATCGGACGCACCATCGACTTCGCGGCCGGCCGGAACCGCTACATCGGTTACCTCATCTCGCTGGCTACCCGCAGCTTCAAGGGAAAGAAGGTCGCCCTCGACTGCTCGAACGGCTCCGCTTCCTCGGTTGCGAAGTCCGTCTTCGACGCACTCGGCGCCGATACCCATGTCATCCACAACGAGCCGAACGGAACCAACATCAACGACAAGTGCGGATCGACGCACATCGAGTCGCTTCAGAAGTATGTCGTGGAGCAGGGCTGTGATGTCGGCTTCGCTTACGACGGTGATGCGGATCGCTGCCTCGCCGTCGATGAGGATGGTCGTGTCGTCAACGGCGACCAGATCATGTATGTCTGTGGCTGCTACATGAAGGAGCAGGGACAGCTGCAGGATAACACGATCGTGACCACCGTTATGTCGAACTTCGGACTTTATAAGGCGCTCGATGAGGTCGGCATCCGGTATGAAAAGACGAAGGTCGGCGACCGTTTCGTCTATGAAAACATGTCACAGAACGGCTTCTCCCTCGGTGGAGAGCAGTCCGGACACATCATCTTCCTGCGTCATGCGACGACCGGTGATGGTATCCTGACCTCCATCAAGGTGATGGAGACGATGCTTGTGAAGAAGCAGTCTCTGAAGCAGCTGGCGGCTCCGTTTGTCGTCTTCCCGCAGGTGCTGAAGAACGTGCGCGTCCTCGATAAGGAGAGTGCACAGAACAACCCGGCGGTGCAGAAGGCAGTACAGGAGGTGACCGAGGCCCTCGGAAACGACGGTCGTATCCTTCTTCGTGCATCCGGTACCGAGCCACTCGTACGTGTCATGGTGGAGGCAGACACCGAGGAGAAGTGTGAGCGCTATGTCGATCAGGTTATCACAGTTATGAACAAAGAGGGGCTGGTCCTCACGGTTCAGTGACGCTATAATAAGAAATTATACAGATGTACGAACATATAACTGTGCGGCATATGTGATAGACTGAGACATAATAGAGAAGACTTTCAAGGAAAGGAAGCGGCAGCTATGTTAAATTACAAGCGTTACAGACGTTTTCCGGCGTTCAGATATCCGGAAAGAACCTGGATGGATAAGGAAATCACGGAGGCACCGATCTGGTGCTCCGTCGATCTACGTGATGGTAACCAGGCGCTGGTGGATCCGATGAGCGTAGAGGAGAAGATCGAGTTTTTCCAGATGCTTGTAAAGCTGGGCTTCAAGGAAATCGAGGTAGGCTTTCCTGCAGCATCCCAGATCGAGTATGACTTCCTGCGTCAGCTGATCGAGCGGAAGATGATCCCGGATGATGTGACCGTACAGGTGCTGGTGCAGTGCCGTGCCGAGCAGCTCGAGCGTACCTTCGACTGCCTCGCCGGTCTCAAACAGGCTATCGTCCACATCTATAACTCTACTTCCGTCCTTCAGAGAGACGTGGTCTTCCATAAGAGTAAGGAAGAAATCATTGACATCGCCCTGACCGGTACCCAGCTCGTAAAGAAGTATGCCGCCGGCTTCCCGGGCCACATCCGCCTCGAGTATTCGCCGGAGTCCTTCACCGGCACCGAGATGGATTATGCGGCGGAGATCTGTAATGCCGTGCTCGACGCCTGGGAGTGCGGTGAGGGCCGCGAGGTCATCATCAACCTGCCGTCCACGGTGGAGATGAATACGCCGAATGTCTATGCCGATCAGATCGAGTATATGTCGAAGCACCTCAAGTACCGTGAGCATGTGATCCTCTCCGTGCATCCGCACAACGATCGTGGTGAGGGCGTCGCATCCACGGAGCTTGCGCTGCTCGCCGGCGCGGATCGTGTCGAGGGTACCCTCTTCGGAAACGGGGAGCGTACGGGCAATGTTGACATCCTGACGCTCGCCTATAACATGTTCTCGCAGGGCGTGGATCCGAAGCTTGCGCTCGAGGATATCAACAGCATCAAGGAAGTCTATGAGCGCTGCACGAAGATGACGATTCCACCGAGACAGCCGTATGCCGGTGCCCTGGTATTTACCGCGTTCTCCGGTTCGCACCAGGATGCCATCAACAAGGGCGTGCAGGCGATGCACGAGCGCCAGAGCACGATCTGGGAGGTTCCGTACCTGCCGATCGACCCGGCCGACATCGGTCGAAAGTACGAGCCGATCGTCCGTATCAACAGCCAGTCTGGCAAGGGCGGTGTCGCCTTCGTCATGGATGCGCAGTTCGGCTACAAGCTGCCGAAGGGCATGCAGCGTGAGTTCGCGGATTATATCCAGGCGCTGTCGGAGCAGGAGGGCGAGGTGTCACCACAGGAAATCTACGATATCTTCCAGGCAGAGTACGTCGAGACCAAGGAGCCGATTCACTTCAAGAACATCCGTACCACCGATACCGAGAACGGCGACGATACCTATACCACGATGGCACATGTGACCTATCTAAATCACGGCAGTATGCAGCACTTCGATGGTGTTGGTAACGGACCGATCGATGCGGTGATCGCCGGACTCGCCGAGGAGCTGAAGATCAACATCAAGGTCCTCGATTACCAGGAGCATGCGCTGGGCTCCGGCTCGAATGTAAAGGCGGTTTCCTACATCCACCTGCTGGATGTGAATACCGGAAAGACCAGCTATGGTGTCGGCTTAAGCTCCAACATCACACGTTCTTCGATCCGTGGTCTCTTCAGTGCGGTGAACCGCATGTTCTTCCCGGAGGAAGCAGAGGCGGCCGGAAAGAAGCGTGTCGAGCAGAAGAAGGCCGGACAGAATCCGCGGGATCTCTTCGGAAATTCATAAATAAACATGCCGGAAGAGGCTGTCGCAGAGCGACAGCCTCTTCTTTATTAGCTGAAATTACGTTATAATAGTGTGAATTATGCAATGATGCGCTGTCTGGCGCAGAAAGGCGACGACTATGAATATCGTGTATGCATCTGACGAGGGCTACTGCCAGCATATGGCAGTGTCCATCGTGTCTCTGATTGAACATAATAAAAGTGAGCAGCTGACCTTTCATATCCTGTCCGACGGGATCTCGATGGAGAAGGAGGATCAGCTTCGTGCTATGGTCCGTGGCTATGGAAAGAAGATCGCATTCTATCCGATCGAGCATCTGATGGAGGAGCTCCGGGGCCAGATCTATGGTCTCGACACGGGGCGCTTCCGCATCACGACGCTCGCGCGTCTTCTGATGGGCTCGATTCTGCCACGGATGGTGACGAAGGTGCTGTACCTCGACTGTGATACCGTGGTGCTGCGTTCGATCGCACCGCTCTATCGCCTGCGCCTCGAGGAGAACATGGCGGCGATGGCGGCGGAGCCGACCATCTATCCGGAGGTGAAGGAGAAGATCGGCCTCACGGAGGAGGATACCTACTTTAATGCCGGTATGCTGCTCATGAATCTGTCCGCATGGCGGCTCGAGGATATGGAGGCGAACTGCTTCGCCTACTATAATCAGATGGGCGGTCAGCTGCCGTTCAATGATCAGGATGTCCTGAATCATGTGCTGAAGGGACGGATCCGGCGTGTCGGCCAGACCTATGACTTCATCACGAATTACTACTACTTCCGCTATGAGACGCTCTGTGCGAAGTCAGCCTCCTTCGCCCGCGGTGAGTCGAAGGAGAGCTTCCATCTTGCGAAGCATCATCCGGTCATCGTGCACTTCGCTTCGGATGAGCGTCCGTGGAACCGTGGAAACCTCAACCACTATACGCGTGCCTACGATAAATACCTGAAGAAGACCCCGTTTGCCGGCGCTGCCCGTGTGAAGGGAAAGGAAGCCTACATGGCCCTCTACCATGCGATGAACATCGCGACCTTCCTGTGCCCGCAGGTACGCCAGTATATCTCAGACAGGTACTATCATGAACAGATTGAAAAATAAAAAGATACTCCTGATCATGCCGTTCTTCTATCACTATGAGGACGCGATCCGGGCGCATCTCGAGCGGGCCGGTGCAGAGGTCTGGCTCGTGGATACGAACATCCATGCCTACGGACTCGGAAAGAAGCTCGTCATGTTCTATACGAAGGCACTCCGCGACCAGCTGGTGTACCGCTACTATGAGCACGCACTCCGGGATGTGCCGGATACCCTCGACGAGGTCATGATCATCAAGGGTACCTGGATGACCGATGAGGTCCTGCATGCGCTGCAGGCGCGCTTCGCGTCGGCGGATTTCCGAATCTACCACTGGGACAGTGTCGCGACCTTCCCGGATCAGCTCCGCATCAACCGCTTCTTCACGAAGATCTATACCTTCGATCCGGTGGACGCTGCGCAGTACGGCTGGATCTACCGGCCGACCTTCTTCGAGGAGGAGATCTGTCATCCGTCGGAGGAGAAGCACTACGACTTCCTCCTCATCTGTTCGATGCATACGCGTCGGATGGAGGTGCTCCGGAAGCTGAAGGCGCTCGCGGAGAAGCAGCAGAAAACACTCTACAGCTACATCTATGTGCCGTGGCTCCAGTACATCCGGGAGACGCTGCTCCGGCATAATCCGCTCTACGAGGGCGCCCGGGATGCACTGCATTTCCAGCCGCTTCCGCAGGCGGAGACCTATGCGCTCTATCCGCACACCCGCTGCATCGTGGACTATACCTTCCCGCAGCAGAACGGCTTCAGCATGCGGACCTACGACGCCATGGGCTGCCACTGCAAGCTCCTCACGAACAACCCGCATGTGAAGGACGCGGATTTCTATGATCCACAGAACATCTATGTCTATGACCCGGATCACTTCGAGATCCCGGCGGATTTCCTGGACACCCCGTATCGGCCGCTGCCGGCAGAAGTCTATGATCGCTACCGGCTCGACGGCTTCCTGCAGGAGCTGTTCGGCTGAAGTGAGGTGGAGAGACATGCGTATATGACATACGTGGCGGCGAGCGAGGATGCTCCGTTGTAGACATTGGCCACGTACAGCGATGAAACGAGAAACAGAAGGAGAGAAAAGACAGGATGGTCACGGTCCTTTTATGTACATATAACGGTGCGGCGTACGTCCGCGCGCAGCTTCAGTCGATCCTCGATCAGACGGTGCAGGACCTGCATGTGGTGGTGTCGGATGACGGCTCCACGGATGAGACGCCGGCGATCGTCGAGGCGATGGCGGCCGCGCATCCGGGGCGCATCACGATCCTCCGGCAGGATCCGCCGACCGGCAGCGCAGAGCGGCACTTCCTGAAGCTCCTCGTGGAGCGGGCCTACGATGTGCCGGGCAGCACAGAGACCACGACGGTCGATGCAGATCCTGTGCAGCGCGACATAAATGATGCAGCGCCGGCACCGGAGCAGCGATCGGCGGACGGGACACGCGTTCGTGCCGACTATATCATGCTGTCCGACCAGGACGATGTGTGGCTTCCGGAAAAGGTCGAGAAGACGCTCGCACGTATGCAGGCGGACGAAGCGGCCTGCCGTACCGCCGGGGAGGCCAATGCTCCCATCCTGGTGCACTGCGATTCACGCATCGTCGACCGGGAACTCCGGGAGATCGCCCCGAGCTTCGTGGCCTACCAGAAGATGACGCCGTCCCGCTGTCAGCTCCAACAGCTGCTCGTGCAGAACAACGTCGTCGGCGGTGCCCTCATGATGAACCGTGCTCTGGCAGAGCGCATCACGGAGATCCCGGCGCACTGTGTCATGCATGACCAGTGGATCGCGCTCGTCGCGAGTGCCTTCGGACACATCGATTTCGTGCCGGAGTCGCTCTATCTCTACCGACAGCACGGGGACAATGTCCTCGGCGCCGGGAAGGGCTCCCGCATCATGGAGATCCTCGGACGCTTTGGCATCGGCCGGAAGGACGGAAAAACGAAGGCGGAGATGGATGCACACTCGCAGCGCGTGTACCGGGAGATGTTTCTCCAGGCGGAGAGCTTCCGACGCTGCTTCGATGCGGAGCTCTCGGTGAAGCAGAAGCGGCTGCTCGACGAGTTCACATCGATCCCGAAGCGGCGTCGGCTCGGGAAGATCTGTACGATCCTCCGCTATGGCTTTACCTATAATTTATTTCACAGGACGGTGGGCGAATGTCTCTTTATCCAGTAAATGACATTATGGTCTCGGTGTGTGTCGTGACCTACAACCATGGAAAGTATATCGGTACCTGCTTAGATCACATCCTCCGGCAGCGCCGGAAGTTCCGCATCGAGATCCTCATCCATGACGACGCCTCGACGGATGGGGCGCAGGACGTGATCCGGGCCTATCAGAAACGCTATCCGGACATCATCAAGCCGATTCTCCGGGTGGAGAATCAGTACAGCCAGGGCATCACGAACATCTCGGGTGCCTTTAATTTCCCGCGCGCGGTCGGAAAGTATGTCGCGCTGACGGACGGCGATGACTACTGGTGCGACGATTATAAGCTGCAGCGCCAGGTGGACTATATGGAGGCGCATCCGGAATGTGGCTTTACCTTTCACTCGGCGAAGGTGGTCACGGAGGATGGTGCCCTCGTGAACGGTGAGCTCATGCGTCCGTATCACACATCCCGTGTGGTTAAACCGGCGGAGCTTGTGGATAAAGCCACCGGCAGTCCCTTCGCGAGCTTCCTCCTGCGGCGTGAAATCGTCGAAAAACTGCCGGATTACTATGTGGACTGCCCGGTCGGCGACCGTCCGCTCGAGCTGATGGCGGCGGATTACGGGGACAGCTACTACTTCGATGAGCCGATGAGTGTGTACCGCTTCGGCATCCGCGGCTCCTGGACGGAAAACCAGATGAACGGGGACTATGTGGAGAAGCAGCGGAAATATGCTGCCGATATGTGGAAAATGTATCACCGCTTCGATGTGGAAACCGGTGGACGCTTCCACGAAGCCTGTGAACACGCGGGTCGACGTGTGGAATTCCTGACCGCCGTCAACACACGAAACTTCGACGTGATCTATCGGCCGGAAAATGCGGGCTTCCTGCAGGAACTGAGCCGTCATGATCGCTTCTTCATCGACTTCGAGCATCGCTTCCCGAAACTGTATCATGGACTCCGCCGTCTGAAGAGCGGGGCTCCGAAGCAGATTGAAGAAAAGGGAAGCGTATAAACATAGAAAGGGCTGCCCGTCCCGCACAGTACTGCGCGGAATGGGCAGCATTCGGTATTTTATGACAGAGAATTCACTGAAATCAAAGGTGGTGCAGGGGCTCTTCTGGAAGGTGCTCGAGCAGGGCGGCTCCCAGGGCATCCAGTTCATCGTCGCCCTCGTGCTCGCGCGTCTCATGACGCCGGAGGAGTACGGTACGATCAGCCTGATCACCATCTTCATCACCATCGCGAACACCCTCGTGCAGTCCGGCTTCGCGACCGCCCTCGTGCAGGGAAAGGAGGTCGAGGACGAGGATTACTCCTCCGTCTTCTGGATCTCGATGCTGCTGTCGGTCGTGTTGTACATCGCCCTCTTCCTCGGTGCACCGTGGATCGCCGCCTACTTCCGTACACCGGTCCTCGAGGCCCTCGTCCGGGTGATGGGCGTCGTGCTCTTCCCGGGGGCCGTGGTCTCGATTCAGACCGCCTTCGTCTCCCGGAACCTGCGCTTCCGTCAGCTCTTCCAGTCGACGATGGTCGCCGTCGTGATCTCCGGCGTCGTCTCGATCGCACTTGCGATGCGGGGCTTCGGTGTCTGGGCGATGGCAGCGCAGCAGATCGTCTACTACTTCGCACTGATGCTGGTGCTGTTTGTGACGATCCGCTGGTATCCGCGCATCCTGATCCGGACAGAACGTCTCCGGAAGCTCTTCACCTTCGGCTGGAAGATCCTCGTATCCGGTCTTCTCGATACCCTCTGGCAGAACATCTACGGCCTCATCATCGGCCGGAAATATACGAGCGCTGATCTCGGGGCATATAACCGCGGGGAGCAGTTCCCGAAGATCATCTCGACGAACCTCGCGACCGCCATCCAGTCCGTGCTCCTGCCGGCCTACAGTAAGAAGCAGGACGACCCGGACACGCTGCAGCGCATGGCACGCCGCTCGATCCGACTCAGCGCCTTCGTGCTTTTTCCGATGATGGCAGGCCTCGCGGCGGTAGCGGAGCCGCTGGTGACCCTGCTTCTCACGGAGAAGTGGCTGGTGGCTGCCCCGTACCTCATACTGCTCGCGGTGAGCTATGCGACCTATCCGATCCACATCATCAACCTGCAGGTCATGAACGCGATGGGACGCTCGGATCTCTTCCTGAAGCTCGAGATCATAAAAAAAGCACTCGGGATCGTGATCCTGGTGCTTAGTTTACCGCTCGGCATCTGGCCGATGCTTCTGTTTAAGGTGGTGGATGAGTATCTCTGCACCTTCATCAACGCCTGGCCGAACCGTGCGCTGATCGGCTACGGACCGCTCCGTCAGTGGGCCGATGTCCTGCCGAGTGCAGGGATCTCCGCCGTGATGGGCGTCGTGGTCTACCTCCTGCATCGACTGCCGCTCGGGGTGCTCCCGATGCTGCTTGTTCAGATGCTGGTCGGCGTGATCGTTTATCTGCTGCTGTCGCTCCTCTTTAACCGCGAGCCCCTGCAGTATATTTACGGCCTAGCTGGAGGACGTACGCCAGCGTCTGATAGATAAGAGAACACTCGATCGAGAGGTATCGCAGAAGCGGTACCTCTTTTGATTTGGCCTTTTCGAGCTGCTTCCGGGTGCGGATCCCCTCGAGAAGACCCGCAGCATACTCCTTTCCGAAGCCTTTTCGGAGGAAAAAGAGCTGCTTCACGAGGAAACCGAGGAGAAGCGGGAGGGCGTTCACGAGGAGCATGAGCGGCGGCATGTTCTTATAGAGAAGATACACGGAGTTCCGCGCGCTGAGGCGTACCTTGAACGCGTTATACTTCGAGCCGCTCGTGCCGGAGCCGACATGCTCCACCACGGCCGTCGGGCAGTAGAGGATGCGGTAGCCATAGAGCTGTGCGCGGTAGGAGACATCGATATCCTCGAGGTAGGCGAAGTGATGCTCGTCGAAGAGACCGACCGTACGGAAGAGTGCGGTGCGGTACATCGCCGCACCGGCGCAGGCCGAGAATACGACGGCTTCCCGGTTCCAGACCGGCTTCTCGGCACACTCGCCGAGGCCATGCTGGAACTGCCAGCCGAGGAGGGTATAGGCATCGCCGGCGTCATCGATCTCGTGCGGATCATGCATCTTCACCATCTTACTGGAGAGGGCGAAGACACGACCCTTCGGATCCTGATCCATGCGCTTCTCGAGGGCCTCGATGAAGTCTGGGCGGACCTTCGTATCGTTGTTGAGCAGCAGCGTGAACTCGTAGTGCTCCTCGAGCGCCTGTCGGATGCCCTGGTTGACCGCACCGGAGAAACCGAGGTTCGCGTCGTTCAGAAGCAGCTTCCGTCGTGCAGGATCCTCCGCCTGCCACGTGCGGAGCCAGGTGATATCCTCTCCGCCGGAAGCATTGTCGATCACCAGGGTCGTAAAATCCCTCACCGTCTGGCGGGACAGCGCCTCCATGCAGTCCGGCAGGAAGCGAAGACCGTTGTAGTTCGGAATCACGACCAGGGTACGGCTCGTGTTGTGTGTGGTTTCAGATGTCGGCATAGACAGATACCTCGATTCAGATGATGGACAGGATCAGAAAACGGCAGTTACAGTTCAGGTCTCCCCCCCACTACCTGAACTGTTACAAGCGTCATGAAAACAGATGTGGACAACACACCGGAGGGTGTGACGTTTTCATGACGCTCCTGCTAAAAGTCATATCATTATAGCATAGAAGAAACACGAATACAGGGATTCTTTTGCCATTACGGATATTTGCCGCCCCCCCTTGCTTCTCTCCGGAAGTTTGAGGCTGGTCCTCATTCGCCCCATACTGCTATGTTACATCTCTATCCAATATGTTTTGATTTTGAAATTACTGGATATGTTTTTTGGCTGCAATAATCAAAATCGATTGTAAAGTATCCACTCTTAGGCGATTTCAAAAATGCTGGATACGAAAAGCCTTATTTCATAAGTGGAATCCGGGCTCGAGTATCCAGTATTTAAAAAAAGAAGTTATATTGGATATCTGCTTAAAGAAATGCTTCTATGAAGCTCAAAATATATATCCATTATTTGAAAAACCGAGGGAAAATGGATAGTACGCTTATATGCGTATGTCTGATTTCGCGGAAAAGTATCCAATAAGTGCCTTATTTCAAAATTATGGATATTTTAGCTCTGTGCACAAAAATGATAAACGATGTTGAAAATATCCACGATTTCAAAATCAACCAGTTATTGGATAGTACCATCAATCTTTGTCTAATTTACCTGGCTGGACTGTTACTCTGCGCCGGGGCAATTTGACTAAAAAGCCACGCTGGTGTTGACAGACGGATGAAATTCCAGAAATCAGCATTGCCCATGTTGCCAGATGACCTGGTTATAGTAAATAACGACAGGCTGCCCCACGATCGGTTTTCACCGTTCGTGGGGCAGCCTGCGTTTTGAATCCAGATCAACTGAGTTTTCTTATCGGGTATTTTTCCAGCGTGCGCCGATGCGGTCGAGGATCCATCCGGCGAGGACGGAGACGGCGAGGGGCACTAGGGTGTAGAGCATCCAGTAGTGCTCGGACAGTGGTGACGGGTAGCCGCTCAGGTCCATCGCCGGGTTTCGGAAGTACAGCTTTCGGAGAAACATGTCGAGCATCTTGAAGACGAAGATGTGAAAGGCCATGACGTCGAAGCTGTGGCGACCGATGTAGGCGAGGGCTTCGCCGATTTTTGGTGGCAGCTTCTCGATCAGCAGCGTCAGCATCAGGGTGAAGACGGTGCCGATGGCGGTGCCGACGAAGAACCAAGCCCCGTGCACACTGCGGGCAGAGAGGTCGAACCAGATGCCGCTTTTCACGAAGAGCTTCAGTGCGATGAAGCTCACGACGAGCAGTCCGAGGGCGAGCGGTCCGCGGATCTTCGTCGCGAAGTCACCGGCATACTTCCGGAGGAAGTAGCCCTCGGCGAAGAGCGGCAGTACGAAGAACGAGAGCTCGAAGCCATAGAACAGGCGGATGCCCTGCCCGATGAAGTAGTAGCCGATGCCCATGCCGAGAAGTGCACAGAGCACGATGATTCCATCCTTCATGCGTCCAATGCACCGCGCCAGCCACACCACGCCGCCGAAGAGCGCCGCGCCGAGGATCCATACCGGCACGAACCACATCGGTCCGGCGAGAAGCTCGGGGGACTGGAAGATCATCCCGTGAAAAAGGGAGGTCAGCATCTCGGGAAGTGCGTAGTGCACATCCGTCCCCGGAGCCATCAGGCCGTGCTTCACCATGTAGTTATGCGTGAGCGCGAGGAAAATGCTGTAGACCGTATAGCGTGGCCAGGCACCCTCGATGCGCTTCTGCAGGAAGGTGAAGGGCTGGTCACCGTACTTCATCTCGTTATACAGGAAGCCGGTCACGAAGAAGAACAGCTCGAGATGGAAAAGGTACACGAAGGCACCGCCATGTCCGGTATGACCGAAGACGATCATGATGATGGCGAGGCCCTTGAAGATATCCCAGTAGAGGCTTCGTCCGGTGGTCTTCATGCGTTTTTCTCCTCCATACACGTTTCTGCATGTCTGCTCGACGAGGATGCTGTATCCTGAGCTCGCGTTGCGCGATCACATCCGCACCCCTCTGCCGACGCTTCCGTCCGTTCATCCCGCGCATCCTTGTCGCGGAGGGCGAGCTCCTGCACGAGCTTCCGAATCTTATCCTCCAAGGTGCTGATCCGCATGCTCATCGAGAACATCCGCATCAGCAGGATGAAGATCATGAAGAGGAAGAGGAAGTTTGCCGTGGAGTAGATGCCAAGCAGACGTGCCAGGGTATCCGGCACGACCGGGAACAGGGCGAAGACGACAAACATCATCGCGAGGAGGATCCAGAAAATGGAGTCCTCGATCGTAAGCTTCGCCTTCTGTATTCGTTTGAGAACCGTCGCGAGTGTGCCGATCGAGACTACGACCAGTACCACGCGGAAGAGGGGGGTCATCATCGCGTTTCTTCCTTTCATACTATGCCGAACGCCGACGCACGAAGGCACGGTCACGGCAGGTTTTCACTTTATCTGTTCTTTCGGTCGCCGCTGTGATCGCCGTTTTCCTCGATGCATCTGCCTGCATACGCCCAGTAGCGCGGGTTCATCGTGCAGCGGAGCACCATCCGGCGAGACAGCTTCCGGTAGTTGCGGCCCATGCGGAAGCCGAGGTACTTGCAGCCTGATTTCCAGACGAGGTTCGGTACGGTGAAGAGGCGGCCATGACGGAGGAGGTCCTTTGCATTGCCGAGCACCAGCTTCACGCCCTCGCCTTCCGAGCGAAGCCCCGCGAAGATCTCCGGGTGATCCGCCTGCGACACGCCGAGGTCGAAGTTCCGGTGGAACTGCTGGCAGCCGCTGTAGTGATGCGCATGGTAAACCTCCGCCGAGGCCTCGTATGCACTCGCGTAGCCCGCCTGCAGCAGCTTCCCGCAGTAGATCATATCCTCGTTAAAAATCGTATGATCGATGAAGCCGCCGAGCCGGTCGAAGATGTCGCGGCGGTACATGCAGCAGACGTTTGACTCGAAGTAGGTCTTGATACCCAGCCGCGCGATGTCCTGCTGCGTCTTCACGAAGGACTGCGCCGGGTAGTTGAACTGCCGCGCATACTGCTCGTCATAGGAGCTCTCCTGCGTTGCGAGCTGCCGGCCATAGACCGCACCGATCGGGCCGCGGGCTGCCTTTCCGTGTCCAATGTCTCCATCGGCATACCCGTACGCAGTGTCTGTTTCTCCCAAAAGCGCCGTGTCATCCGCAGATGCAGGCACCGGTGCCGCGTCCTTATACGGGTCCGTCTCGAAGACACGCACCAGCCTCTCGACGAGGGTGGTATCCTTCGGTACTGCGTCCTCGGTCATCATGAGAAAAAGCTCTGCATCCGACTTCGACACGCCGAGGTTCCGGCTCGCGCCGTGATCGAACTGATCCTTCCGGATATGCGTCACCGAGATGCGTGCATCCTCCGGAATCAGCGCCGGATCGAGGAGTGATTTTTCGGTATTGATGATGATGATGTTCTGTATCGGGTAGCTCTGCCGGAGAAGCAGCTCCAGCAGCTTCCGAAGCTTCTGATCCGGCTTATAGCTCGGGATGATGACATCCACACTGTACATGTCGTTTCCTCATTTCATTAAATATTTTTCATCCTCCGAAGTGTGACGGAAACGAAGAGGCTGAACAGCACCAGCAGCCCGCCCATCAGCAGTACATAGCTGATGGCACCGCCGAGCATGCCCCGGGCCGCCACCATGCGGTCGGCGCTCACGAAGGCGAGTACCGTCGTGAGGAGATAGCACAGGAAGATCCGGCGCTGCTCGCGCACCGTCACGAGAATATAGTACATCACATTGGCCATCGCATAAAGCGCGCCGCCGAGAATGATCAGCAGGAAGGACGGGAAGGCCGGCACGAGACGACCGGTCGCACTCGCTCCGAGGATGAGCTCGAAGATGCCGAGGCCCCAGCGGCCGAGAAGCAGTGTCGCCGCGAGGATGCCGAGGCTGAGAAACATGACCGCCCGCACCATGACCCGGACGGAGGCGCAGAAGCCCTCCGTATCCCGCACCGTAAACTGATCTGCCAGACGTGTAAGCATTGGCCGGATCAGAAAGTTCGCCAGCAGATAGATGAAGGAGGTGGGCATAAACAGGATGTTAAAAAAGCCGGAATCTGCGTTCGACATCTGACGATCGATCGCGTACTTCGACGCGGAGAAGATGTAGAAGTCGAGGAATACGCCGAAAAACAGGAGGCTCGTGCTGCGGAGAAGTGTTCCGGCATGCGTCCAGGAGAACTGTGTATCGAGCTGTCCCTTCGGGCAGGCACGCAGCACGCGGATCGCGAAGGCCCAGGTGCCGAAGAGCTGCATGAGATCGGCGAGCAGGACGCTCGTAAGCAGACTGCCACTCAGGAGGAGGCTGCCGAGCAGGGTCACGACCGAGAGGCTCGTACGGAAGGCGAGCGACTGGCCGCTGCGGTACAGCAGGTTCTGGCGCTGCAGCTCCGACTCATAGACATCTGCATAGCCGTCGATGATCTTATACAGGGCGAGCAGCAGGAGGATGAGCGCCTTATGCAGGCTGTACTGTCCTGTGCCGAGCTGGACGCCGAGAAAGAGGAGACTTCCGAGGACCGCGAGCAGTGAGGTCAGGCGGCGGGTGCCGAGGTAATCACCGAAACTGTATTCCGGTGTCCGGTCCGTGATATGAAACGGGCGGATGCCGAAGTAGGCGACGATAAACATCTGCTGCCCCAGGGTGGAGAAGCCGAAACCAAAAATACCGCCCTCGTCGTCCCCGGCGATCCGGATGACGGCAAAGGCGAGCACGATGGAGGCCAGCGCGTAGAGAAGACTGCCGACGGCGTTCCACAGAAAATCCTTTTTCTGATTGTTTTCGTTATTCATAGCTTTCTCTTTTTCGTGCGCCCTGCACCAGCAGGATCGACACCAGCATGCGCGCCATGTAGCGGGCTGCGGTGAGCGGACGCAGGTAGGATTCACCAGACAGACGAGCGTTGATTTGGATCGGTGCCTCCGTGATGCGCGCACCATTTTTCATGAGATAGGAAATCGTATCCGGCTCCGGGCCGTAGTTCATACGGTAGGCAAAGCAGGAGATCATCCGGCGGCTGTACATCCGGAGTCCGCAGGTCGGGTCCGTCACATGGACACCGGTCGTGAGCCGGATCGCGCCGGTGATCAGGCGGGAACCGATCTCCCGCATGCTGCCGCCCTTCTTCTGGTCGAGAAAACGGGAGCCGAGGACGATATCGTAGTCCCCCTCCTTCATCTTCTCGTAGAGTGCGCGGATGTCTTCGGCACGGTGCTGACCATCGCCGTCAAACTGTACCGCATAGCGGTAGCCACGACGTGCCGCGTACTGCATTCCGGTCTGAAAGCAGCCCGCGAGGCCGAGGTTCGTCGGCAGTGCGACATAGTTATAGTGCTTCTCCTCGCAGAGTGCGATCGTGCCATCGGTCGAGCCATCCGATACGATCAGATAATCCATCGGAAAGTCCTGCGTCTCGATGTTCTCGATGACCCGCGGGAGGTTCCCGGCTTCGTTGTACGCCGGGATGATAAGTAGTACATCATTCATACGTTAAACACTTCTGCCATCACTGGCAAGCCACGCCCTGACTGTGGGCGATGGAGATCACATCCTGAATTCCTGATATTTTCTGGTCATGAAGCCCGTCACCGGTTTCTCTTCTCCACTGATTTCACCACCGTCGAAAATCGCGAGATGCATGTGCAC
Organism: Oribacterium sp.; assembly: GCA_004554245.1. GTDB lineage: Bacteria > Bacillota > Clostridia > Lachnospirales > Lachnospiraceae > Oribacterium. The sequence continues at coordinate 82,018 of SFND01000001.1, forward strand.
CGCCGGTACCTCCGCGAGCTCCGTGAAAGCGACACCACCCGCGAAACGCGGGTTACACTCGATGAAATAGTAGATGCCGGAGCCCTCGCCCCGGATGAACTCGAAGTTCACACAGCCGAGAATCTCCGCCCGCGCTGCGATCGCGCGGCAGGTTGCCTCCAGTACCGGATCCTCAAACACGCGTACCGAAAGACCTGCGCCGTTCGGTGTACGCAGCAGCTCCTCACGCGGAACGGCGGTACAGTGACCGGCGGCATCACGAATCACATCCACGGTGATGACATGTCCTTTAATCATCGGTTGCACGAGATAGTGCTCGAGGCTGGTATCCTCAAGCTTCGTCGGGTCCATAATACTCGAAAACGCGAAGCCGAGCTGATCCTCCTGGTAGATGCGGTAGAGCCCACTGGAGCTGCGGCCATCGACCGGCTTCAGGATGATCGGATAGCTGACCGTCTCGAAATCGATCTCCGAGGCACGCTCGGTCGGAATCGTCCGAACCGCTGTCCGAATCTCCTCCGGGCTCTCGTCGAGCACCCCGTCCACGAGCGTCTTCATCTCGAATTTATCACGCAGGATACGGATGCTCTTCTCCGGCGACATACAGATCCGGCAGTCCCCGGTCTCGATCTCCGCACGATGCCGATTCAATGCATCGACCTCCACATCGATGAGCGGCAGGATACGGCTGACCTGCTCCCGGGTGCAGATGTCCCGGATAAAGTCGATGTACTTCTCCTCCTCACTCGCATACGGTGCCTGATAAAAGGCGTCCACCATGAGGGAGGCCGCCACCCAGTCTGCTTCATATATATCCGTGCCGATGATGCGCCAGCCCTCCTGACGCAGTGTCCGGATCACCGTATCGGCACTGAAGGAGCCGATCGCCGTGACCAGGGCGGTACGCTGTGTTGTATTCATACGATCACCTTTCTCACCGCGAGGCTCCCCCGCGGTATCTATCTACAGAGCCCTGCGTGCCGTGGTTCCGATCATGTATCTCAGGTCAATGTCGGAGATCCGGCCACATCATCATGCAGCGGCAGTGGCTCTCTATCCGAGGATGATGCTGCAGATCCGGTCCACATCCTCGAGTGCGAGATCCGGATACATCGGCAGGGTCAGGATCTCCTGGCTCACCAGCAGTGCATGTGGTGTATCCTTCACATCATAGTGATCCTGGTAACAACTGTAGGCATTGATGCAAGGATAGAAGTACTTCCGGGCACGGATATTTTCCGCCTTCAGACGGTCGAAAATCTCGTCCCGCGTGTACGTATAGTCATGGAAGCGTACCGGCATATAGGCATAGTTCGATTTTACGTTCGACGGAATCTCCGGGAAAGTGATGCCCGGAACATCCGCGAGATGCGCGCGGTAGCGCTCGAACACGAGCTTCCGCTTCGCGATGTACTCGTCCACATGACGCAGATTGCAGAGGCCCATCGCCGCCGCAAACTCGTTCATCTTTCCGTTGCCGCCGACCGACGCGACCTCCTCCTGCCCGAGGATACCGAAGTTTTTCAGCTCGTAGAGCTTCTCCATCAGCGCTGGATCCGGTTTTCCGGTCGTGACGGCGCCACCCTCGATGGAATTAAAGACCTTCGTCGCATGGAAGGAAAATATCGAGGCATCACCGAAGGTGCCGACCCCCTGTCCGTCCAGCTCCTCGCCGAAGGTATGGGCGGCATCATAGATGACCTTCAGATGATGGCGGTCCGCAATCTTCTGAATCCGGTGAACATCGCAGATGTTTCCATAGACATGCACCGGCACGATCGCGCTGGTGCGCTCGGTGATCAGGGACTCAAGCTGATCGACATCGATCGTATAGTCCCGCATGTTGATATCACAGAAGACCGGCGTGAGGCCGTTCCGCACGATTGCATGGGTCGTGGAGGCGAAGGAAAACGGTGTCGTGATGACCTCGCCATGGAGGTCCATCGCCTGCAGCAGAAACTCCAGCGCACTGTGTCCGTTCACGAAGAGCTGCACGGATCCGACCTTCAGATAGTCCTGAAGCTTCGCCCGAAGCGTCTCGTGGTACTCGCCCATATTGGTAAGCCACGCTGTGTCCCAGATATGCTGCAGCAGCTCCTCGTACTCGGAAAGCGGCGGCAGACTGGCGCGCGTGACGTTGATGATTTTTGAATCACTCATGATTTTTTCTCCTGCCGCTTCTGCGGCTTCGCCGATGTAAAAATTACGAATTTCCTACGAAATTTCGACATTCTGACGAACTCGTTACGATTCTATAATATTGCATTTAAAATGTAAACCCGGGGTGGAAAGCGCTCGGCTTTTGTGTTATCTTTTAGGCAGAAAATTTAACCATTTTAAATCTTGGAGGATTTAATGTATGAGTATGAAGCGTACACTTGCGATCGTGGCCGCTGCCGCTATGATGATGGCACAGCCGCTGACCACCCTCGCTGCCACACCGGGCGATAACCTGACCCCGCAGTTCGAGATCCATGACGCGGGCACCACGGCCACGGTGGATTTCTCAAATCAGACCAGCGGCACGACGACCGCTCCGGCCGCTACACAGGCACCGGTAAGCACCGTCGTTCCTGCTGGTACCACCGCACCGGGCACGGTGCTGCCGGATGCTGCACAGACCACAACCGATGCGGCTGCTGCAACCACCGGTATGACCGCCAGCACCGGCAACAAGATTCTGCCGAAGATCAATCCGGTCGTGGAGACGATCCGTCCATACATGACGGTCGACAGCACGGGTGATATGCAGGCCGATCCGGTACTCAACCTGATCCCGCTCGGCACCTATTTCATCAAGGATGCGAACGGCAACCGTATCGACTGGGCAACCACCGTACAGAACGAGTCCTTCGCCTATGCACCGAACGGCTTCACCAGCTTCTCTCTGGAGCACGCCGGCATCGCCCGCTGGTACTACAGAACCTATAACGCTACTGCCGGCTGGGGTCCATGGGCCACATCGAAGGAAAACACACCGAACCAGGGTGTCGTATCTGCGATGCAGCTCCGTGTAAAGGGTAACTCTCATAAGTATGGCACCCTGTACTACAGAGCCGTCCTGAACGACGGTACCGTCACCGACTGGGCACGTGAGGGCCAGGCCGTCGGTGTTGTCGGTGATTCGAACCGCTACATCTGCGCGATCAAGCTCGCGTACTGGCGCAAGGACGTTCCGTTCCCATATGAGACCACCAAGCCGCTGGACAATGCAAACAACGAGGGTGTCATCATCACCTCGGAGGGCGCACGCTACATCACCGGTGATGGCCGTGCCTATACCGGCTGGGGCTTCGATGAGGATTCGAACCAGTACTACTTCGTCGATGGTGTCGCGGTCACCGGCTGGCATGCCGTCGATGGCTACAACATCTACTTCGATGAGAAGGGTGTCGCACTGAAGGATCTCTCCGGCGTCATGGGTGCACAGTCCAGCTACGCGATCCGCATCAACAAGGCGACCAGAACCGCCTATGTCATGACGAAGGATGAAAGCGGCAACTTCACCATCCCGTATAAGACCCTGATGGTCACCGTCGGTACGGATACACCGCTCGGCTCCTTCAAGATCTACGCGAAGTACAGATGGCACTTCATGCATAAGGGCTGCTACTGCCAGTTCCTGAGCCGCTTTAACGGACCGTACCTGCTCCACTCGCTGCTCTACAGCTCACCGGATCACAACACGCTCGACGCCATCAACTATAACTACATGGACGACGCGGTTTCCGGTGGATGCATCCGTCTGAAGGCCGTCGACTGTGCATGGATCTACAACAACTGTGGAAACGGCACACCAGTCATCATCTACAACGATATGTGGGATAAGGGCCCGATCGAGAAGGATGCCATCGAGCAGCCGATCCCGAGAGAGCAGACCTACGATCCGACCGATCCGGTTGTAACCGCACAGCAGGATGCTGCTGCACGCGCCGCGGAAGAGCAGGCCGTGAAGGAAGCAGAATCCGCTGCCGCAGCCGGTCAGGGCGAACCACAGTAAACCAGATTTCCGATTCAATAGTATAAATAACGCAGTCTGCCCCACGAACGGTGTTCACCGATCGTGGGGCAGACTCTTTTTTAGTTTAGTGTTTCATATAAGAAGACCATGCACGGCATGGTGAAGATCGAGAGCAGGGTCGTGAGGACGTAGAGCGAGCTTGCGTAGGCGGCGTCGCGGTCATACAGCTGGGCCATTGAGGTGATGGTGGCACAGGCCGGCGTGATGGATGGCAGGAAGACGGTGAGCAGGATGGCGTCGGCATGTGGTATCTGCGCGAGATCGAGAAACGGCTTCATAAGAAGCAGTGCGAGGAGCGGATAAACCATGAGGCGCAGCACGACGGTCACATAGTTGTGCCGTGTCAGTACGATGCGCTTCAGTGGCGTTTCGGCGATCGCCATGCCGGCGAGGATCATGCCGGTCGGACCGATCATGTTGTTCATCATCACGAGGACATCCTGGACACTGCCCGGCAACTCGATGTGCAGAAGGAAGAGGATGACACCGACGAGGATCGAGAGGATGTTTACGTTCAGCAGCACCTTTTTCCAGTCGATTTTCTTTTCCTCACAGAGCAGGAACTTGCCATGGCTCCAGAGGAGGATGAGCTGGATCGCCACGAAGGCACTGCAGTAGATGACGTACTCCTGTCCGAGAAGCACCTGCACCAGCGGGATGACGAGGATGCCGGCGTTCGGATAGATGCAGCTCGCCTGCTCGATGGCGTTCAGGTGCAGCAGCTTCCGCAGTGGGATCGTGATGACGAGAAACAGGATATGAACTGCAACCGCGGCCACGCAGGCCAGCGCGAGTCCCTTCTGCACCTCCGGCGTCGCCTCCACCTGGAAGGCGTTGATGATGACACAGGGCATGATGAGATAGACGAGCACGACCGACAGCGCTTTACTGTCGGAGGCCTTTAAAAGACCGAGCTTCACGATGGCGTAGCCCATCAGCATGATGGCAAACAGCTTCAGAATCTGAAGCGCAAGTAATAGACTGATCTGCATGATATGTTCCTTTCGTGCATCGATGAGGATGCACATGATGTAGTGGCTTATCCGATGCCGATGTATGGACGTGCAGCTGAGTGCAGACCATGAATCCTGATTTTCGGCATCATCTGATGTACCGTTCTATCACATTGCGAGGCGCGCGGTGATTTTTTTTACGATTTTATCCTGAAGCTTCCCTATGCTCTGCTCATAGAGCCAGGATGTGAGGAAGAGGGCCGCGAAGCTCACCACCGTGAGGATCACGAATACCTTCGAGTAGGAGATGCGATTCACGAGACGGAGGTAGAGATGGAGTGACAGACTCGCGATGAGCGGGAAGTGTACGAGGTATACCGCGAAGTTCATCGGCGCGACACGCTTCAGTGGGGCCCACTCGAGTGCACGTTGGAGCGGCGGGCAGTTCATGACACCGACGATGAGGCTGAAGCTGAACAGCATGACCCAGTAGGCGCTCCAGATAAACACTGGGGCGATCGCCGGACAGTGTGCACGGAAAAACGGATACAGTACGCGCTGCAGGCCACCGGCATCCAGGGCGATCGGGAGCAGCACGAGCAGCAGGAAGAAGAAGCGGAGCAGGGGGTGCCCGTCTTTTTCGTGCTGTGTAAGCCACGCCTTCAGTGCGTCATCCAGCTTTCGGAGGATGAGCCCCATCAACACGAGATGCACATGGAAGAAGTTCGGCTCCGGCAGATGGAAAAAGCTGTAAACGAAGACCGCAAGGCAGCTGAACTGAAAGAGGCGGAGCGGAAGCTTCTGCTCCACTGCGTTATACAGGTAGATGATGCAGGTGCCGAGCAGAATGTACTTCATCATCCAGAGCGGACCGTTCAGATCCCCGTCCAGGGTGACGGTGGCGCGGAGCAGCTCCGGGATCGTCGGTGCATGCGTGTAGTAGGTCGCGAGCCAGGCGTTGTGCAGCAGTGCACTTGCCTCCGCCGTCGGATAGCCCACGGTATAGTACAGGATAAACGCGACGAGATTGATGAAGAAAAACGGCACCACGAAGCGAAGATAGCGCGCCAGCAGCTGCGGCAGCAGATGCTGCGCCCTCGTCCGTTTGAACGACGCGAGATAACCGGACAGGATACAGAAACCATACAGCGCGAGGCTCGAATCCAGCAGCACCGACAGCGGATACGTAAACAGCCGCTCGAGCTCCTGCCGCAGCGCCGGTCGCGGATCACACAGCGTCCAGAACACCCCTGCCAGATGCGCCCAGAAAATCATCAGACAGAAAATATATTTTAAAGAATCAAGATAGTATAAACGCTTTGATGAAGTTCCCATAATCATTTCCTTTATTTATAGTGATCATCATTAATGTAGTAAAAATTGCCTGAATGCGCAATATATAGTAGAATAAGCTCATTTAATACGGAAGTCGTGCTCAGAAAATCGGCGCAGGGAGGGCACTGAATTGCGCATTCAAAGAACAGGTTCTGCCGAAGTGTCCGTGACTGACATACAGGCTTGCCTGCTATGGCAGTCACGGACACTTCGACGGGTTCTGTACTTTGAATTAAGGTTTATCACGGGGGTGTCGCCCGTAGGGCGTGGGGCCCCCGTGATGCCCTAGTGGCGAACGTATTCAGGGTTTTGCCGTACGCAAAACTTCGCTGACAGTGCCCTCCCTGCGCCGATTTTCGTCAGGATAAATAAGAAGGACTTATATGTTACATCTTTTTCAGAGTTTCATCGGCACCGGCGATCAGTTCCTGATCGGCCGTTTCGTCTGCCTGATGATCGCGCTATGCGTGATCATCGCGACCTGCCTCTGCCTGTTTAAAAAATCCAGATGGAAGCTTCACCAGATCTACTTCATCGCGGTGTTCTCAATGGGGCTTGTTTTCATGTGCACACTTCCGCCGCTTTCCGCACCGGACGAGATCCTGCACTTCACCGGAGCCTATGCGCTGTCTAACCAGATGATGGGGCAGTCGGTCCGGGATGAAGACGGCCACGTCCGCATCCGCGAGGAGGACGAGTACCTCGTCAACTGGCCGGGCGACGATGACCCATGTAAAGCGACGGTGCTCGGGCAGACACTTGACCGCTCGGTGTATGAAGCGATGCATGAGAAGGGCCTTTTCCACGCGACGGAGACCGGGACCAGTATCACGTTGCAGCAGCCGGTGAAGACGACCCCATGTGCGTACCTCCTGCCGGCCCTCGGCATCACCCTCGCCCGCCTTCTGAAGCTCAGCGCCGTCGGCCTCGTGCTGCTCGGCCGCTTCATGAACCTCCTCCTGTTTGCGACCCTCGGCGCGATGACCGTCCGCCGTACGCCGATCGGAAAAGAGCTCTTCTTCGCGATCTCGCTCTTTCCGATGACCCTTGAGCTCGCTGGTAGCTACAGCTACGACAGCTATATCATCGCGCTCAGCTTTTATCTGACCGCCGTGATCCTCGATCTCGCGCTCGCGAAGCCATCGACCGGTATCACGCGGAAAAACGTGATCGAGCTTTCCGCACTCGCGCTGCTGCTGTCCCCGTGCAAGATGATCTACGCGACGCTCTTCCTTCTCTGCCTCCTGATCCCGGTTCAGAAGTGGGGCGCGAGGCCGTGGCCGAAGTGGATCCTGTCCGTACTCCTCATCGGTGCGCTGATCGTCGGCTCCATCCTTCTCGTGAATTTCCGGGAGGTCCTCCGTTATGTCAATGCTTCCGGCGTGACACAGGCACCGGAATTTACCTCTTCCGGCGACGTGAACACAGTGAAGCTACATGACCTCGCCGAGCTCATCCATGACCGGACGCTCGTGTTCCGCATCATACGGAATACACTTCAGATCCTGGGTGGACAGTTCCTCGGTACGACCGTCGGCATGTGGCTCGGCGCCTTCGACCGGGGACTGGCGACGCCAGTGCCGATGCTTGTGCTCTTCTGGACAGGTACACTGCTGCTGGCCATCACCGGACGCCGGGAGGAACCGACACTGTCCATCCCACGGAGAGTGTGGATGGTTCTCGTATTTCTGCTCCTCGGCTTCATCCTGATGGTCAGCATGCTGCTCGCCTATACACCGGCGGATACCTTCTATATCCTGGGCGTTCAGGGACGCTATTTCCTGCCGTTCCTTCCGGTTCTGCTGCTGGCATTTCGTACACCACGGCTCCACCGCCTGCGGGTGATTGGCCGCGTCGGCATCGGGCTCGACGCACTGCTTCTCAGCGTGATGCTGCTGATGGATGCACTCGTGCTCCTCGGCTGTTTCCTCACCGTTGTGCAGCGGGCCTGAAAGGTGGTATAATAAAGTGTTCACATAAACACAGGAAGATGGAAAGAATAAACTATACATGAAAGCATTTATCGAATTATTACAGCACATGGCCGAGAAGCGTCGGATGATCCTGGACCTTGCAAAGTCCGATTTTCGTAAGCGCTTCGTCGGCTCCTACTTCGGCATCATCTGGATGTTTCTCCAGCCGCTCGCGACGGTGACCATCTATGCGTTCATCTTCGGACCCTATGGTTTCAAGTCCGCGCCGCCGGTGCCGAACACGAGCTACGTGATCTGGCTGATTCCGGGCCTCGTGCCCTGGTTCTTCTTCAGTGAGAGCCTGAACACCTTGACCGGCATCCTGCAGGAGTACAGCTACCTCGTGAAGAAGGTCGTCTTCCCGGTGGAGCTCCTTCCGATCATCAAGCTCGCGTCCTGCTTTTTCGTTCACCTCTGTTTCATCGTGATCATGCTGGTCGCCTTCCTCGTGTCCGGCAAAACCCCGATGCTCAGCTGGCTCCAGATCATCTACTACAGCTTCGCTGCTTCCGTGCTGGTGCTGGGTCTCGGCTATCTCACGAGTGCGGTCAATGTCTTCTTTAAGGACATGCAGCAGATCGTCGGAATCTGCCTCCAGTTCGGTATCTGGATGTGCCCGATCATGTACGATGAAACCCTCTTTACGAGCCGTGCACCATGGGTCGGAACCCTGCTGAAGCTGAATCCGCTCTACTATATCGTGGCGGGGTACCGTGATTCCATGCTGACGGGAGCCGGGTTCTGGATGCGCCCGACCCTCGGCATTTACTTCTGGGTGGTGACGCTCGTGATTTTCTTCGTCGGCCTCTCGTTTTTCCGTAAGCTCCGTCCGCATTTTTCGGATGTATTGTAAGCGCACAGGCGGATGAAACGTTCGAAACTATGTGACCAGGCACCCTGAAACCGGGTGTTTACAGATACACAGCTGCGTATGCATGCTTTCTGCCGGAACGTGCAGAAGTATGGAAGCGCACATAAGGAGTCGATATGCTGTATACGATCGCAGTTTTAGCAAATGTACTGTTTTTTTTGACCTTCGGAAGTCTTTACTACCGTAGAAAGATCGAGGCGATCCAGGACCCGAAGAAGCGCGCGGAGTATACCCTGCCGCTCGTGCAGGGCATCTTCCGGAAGATTCTGAAAACAGCCCATGTGACGGTGGAGGTTGAGGGAATGGAAAACCTCACGTCGATCCCGAAGGACGAGGGTGTCCTGTTCGTCGGAAATCACCGCTCGTATTTCGATGTCATCATCGCCTATACCCTGGTGGACCGCCCGACCGGCTTCATCGCGAAGGCAGAGATCGAGAAGATCCGGCCGTTGAAGCGCTGGATGGACGAGCTCGGCTGTCTGTTTATGGATCGAAATAATCTGAAGCAGTCCCTGAAGGTCATCATCACGGCCATCAAGCAGGTGCGGGAGGGACAGTCCATCTGGATCTACCCGGAGGGCACCCGTTCAGAAGGTGCGACAGAGCTCGACATGGAGACCTTTAAGGAGGGCTCCTTCAAGGTGGCAGAGAAGACCGGATGTAAGATCGTGCCGGTATCGATGATCGGAACACGCGATATTCTGGAGGCGCAGTTCCCGGCGATCAGACCGAAGCATATCAAGGTGCGCATCGGTGCTCCGATCGAGGTGAAAAACCTCGGTGCAGAGGAGCAGAAGCACATCGGCGCCTGTGTTCAGGCGAGGGTGAAGGCGGATATCCAGACACTGCTGGCAGAAGAGAAAGACTAAAGGGTCATTACATGGAAGAAAAAAACGCACTTTTAAAGATTCGTGACCAGCTCGATGTACTGGATTACCAGATTACAGAGCTTTATAAGCAGCGGATGGACCTCTGCGAAAAGGTGGCAGAGTATAAGATCGAAACCGGCAAAGCGGTATTTGATCCAGTACGGGAGGCGCAGAAGCTGGATACCGTACAGTCCTATCTCGATACGGATTTCGATCGGAAGGCGATCCGGGAGCTCTATCAGCAGATGATGACGATTTCGAGACGCCGGCAGTTCGGTATTCTGTATGCACATGGCAAGAGCTTCCATGCGGATTTCGAGAAGCTCGATGCGATTCCGAAGAGTGGAAAGCGCGTCGTTTATCAGGGCGTCGAGGGTGCGTATGCCCATCTTGCGGCACGACAGTGCTTCGGCACGGAGACAGCACTCCGCCATGTGAAAACATGGAAGGATGCCATGGACGAGGTCGTGGAGGAACAGGCGGACTACGCAGTGCTTCCGATCGAGAATTCCAGTCATGGGGCAGTTTCAGATATTTTCGATCTTCTGGTGCGCTATCCGTCGCTCGCGATCGTCGAGGAGGTCGATCTGCATGTGGCGCATGCGCTGATGAGCGTGGCGGGCGCCAGCGTGGACGGACTGAAGCGGATCTACTCACATCCACAGGCACTCGGTCAGTGCGCGGCCTTTCTGGAGGCACATCCGGAGATCGAGGCGGTGCCGGTGCTGAACACCGCAGTCGCTGCAGCGTACGTCCGGGATCATCAGGATCCGTGCAGCGCAGCACTCGCCTCCGAGCTCTCTGCGGAGCTGTATGGACTGACGATTCTGCAGCATGGAGTCAATCAGGAAAAGAGCAACACGACCCGCTTTATCGTGCTCGGCCGTGAGCGCGTCTATACAGCGGATGCAGAGAAGATCAGTATCTGCTTCGAAACAGCACATAAGCCGGGTACGCTCTATAATGCACTGGGTAATTTTATATTCAATGATGTCAATATGCTGATGATCCAGTCCCGGCCGATTCAGGAGAAGCCGTTCGAGTATCGCTTCTTCGTCGATCTCGAGGGAAACCTGTCCATGCCGAATGTCATCAATGCACTCGCCGGACTCGAGGATCAGATCACATCCCTTCGTATCCTGGGGAATTACGGAAAGGAGTAACTATGTCACAGATTAGTGTGCTCGTCGTTGACGATGAAAAGGAAATCGCAGAGCTGGTGGAGATCTATCTCGTCAGTGACGGATATAAGGTATTTAAGGCCTACAATGCAGAAGAGGGCCTGAAGATCCTCGATGAGCAGGAGATCCATCTCGTGCTGCTCGACATCATGATGCCGGGCATGAACGGTCTCGAGATGTGCCGGAAGATCCGGACGAAGTCCAACATCCCGATCATCATGCTGTCGGCGAAGTCCACGGACCTCGATAAGATCGTCGGCCTCACCGGCGGTGCGGACGATTATGTGACGAAGCCGTTTAATCCGCTGGAGCTGACGGCACGCGTGAAGTCACAGCTTCGCCGATATACGCAGCTGAACCCGAACGCAGCGGATCAGTTCGCCAGCAGTGAGATCACGATCCGTGACCTCACCATCAACAAGGATAATCATCGTGTACTGGTGGACGGCGAGGAAATCAAGCTGACGCCGATCGAGTTCGAGATTCTGTTCCTGCTGGCATCCCATCCGGGCAAGGTGTTCTCCACCGATGAGATCTTCGAAAAGGTATGGGATGAAAAGGTTTATGAGGCCAACAACACGGTGATGGTGCACATCCGCCGTTTGCGTGGAAAGCTGCGGGAGGAGAGCCGCGAGAACAAGATCATCTCGACCGTCTGGGGCATCGGTTATAAGATCGAGAAGTAAGCATCACGACCTTGGAAAAAGATAAGAACGAGCAGAAAAATCATACCCATGGGCATGGCTATATGATGCAGCTGATGGCACATATCGGCATCGCGTCGGTGATTACGATCATCCTCCTCGTGTTTCTCATCACGAATCTTACAGCCATCACCAGCTTTCTTTATCAGACAGGAAACGATTCTCAGGCCCTGCAGCGCTTCGCGCTCGGCTCGACCATCAGTGTCCTGCTTTTTGTGCTGCTCGGAATTCTCCTGTTTTCCCTGATTTTCCTGCTTTTGCAACGAAAGATGGCGCGGGATGTCGAGACGATCGCCCGTGCAGTGAAGCAGATTTCCGAGGGGGATCTCAGTACCCGCCTGGAGCTGGAGGGGGAGGGGGAACTCACGGATATCGCCGAAAATCTGAATCGTATGGAGGAGGATATCCAGGAGCTCATCGATAAGGAGCGGACATCGGAGCAGTCGAAGACGGATCTAATTACCAATGTCGCACATGATCTCAGGACACCGCTGACTTCTATCCTCGGATATCTCGAGCTGCTTCGGAAGAATCAGAAGCTCTCACCGGAGATGCAGCAGAAGTATCTGGACATCGCCTACAACAAGTCGGTACGCCTTCAGAAGCTGATCGAGGAGCTGTTCGGCTTCACGAAGCTATCCTATGGAAAAATCAATATGAACGTGGCGAAGGTGGACATCGTCGAGCTGCTGGCACAGCTTCTCGAGGAGAGCTACCCGAATTTTCAGAAAAACGGCCTCAGCTATGATTTCGTATCGAATCGGAAGTCGCAGATCATCGAAGCCGATGGTGATCTGCTGGCACGACTTTTCGACAATCTGATCGGCAATGCCATCAAGTACGGTAAGGAAGGAAAGCGTGTCCGGGTCAATCTCCGGGCGGATCGAGAGATCGTGACGATCAAAATCGTGAATTACGGTTATGTGATTCCGGCAAATGAGCTGCCGCTGATTTTCGACCGCTTTTATCGGACGGATCACAGCCGGACGAACGCGTCCGGTCCCGGTGGAACGGGCCTCGGTCTGGCCATCGTCAAGAACATCACCGATATGCATCATGGTACGGTGTCGGTTTCTTCAGATCTTTCGGGAACGGTCTTCACGGTCCGACTGAAGATTCATTTTGATGGGGAGAGAACATTTTGAGTTCCGGATATAAGCGAAGTATGTCGATGCAGCGAATTTCATATCGTCTATCTGGCTTCCGCAGTACCGGCCGGGGGCTGTGGTTCATACTGACCCTGCTCTGCCTGCTGCTTCTGTTTTCAGTGCGTAGCTATGCGGATACCGTCGATCTCTCGGTGACCTATGGCTACCAGAACACAGCGAAAGCCGGCCGACGTCTGCCGCTCAGCATCGGCATCGAAAACCATCAGGAGAGTACCTTCTCCGGCTATATCCATGTCTATATGGTTGAGTCGGAGGACAGTGTCTATGAGTACCGCTATCAGAAAATCGTCGAGGGCGGTTCCTCGGATACGCTGAATGTAACCGTGTCACTCAGCTCCGGTATCAGCCAGCTGCTGGTGACGGCGGAGGACAGAGAGGGGCATACGCTGGGCTCACGGCGGATCGGCCTCGATGTCGCAGGCTCCGATGCAGAACTTATCATCGGGATCATCTCCGATCATCCAGAGGCGCTCAGTTATCTGGATAATGTGGGGATCAATAACGGTATTCTCAGGACCCGGAGTGTGATTCTGCCGGTCGATGATCTGCCAGATTCAGAAAACGAGCTCGATCAGCTGGACGTTCTTCTGATTTCGAACTTTTCGATGAAGAGGATACGTAAGAACGAGGCAGAGGTCATCGCACAGTGGGTACGGGATGGCGGTATCCTGCTGCTGGGAACAGGAGCGCGTGGGGAGGATGCCCTGAGCCCATACTACGCAGGGTATCTACGAAATGCACTTCAGCCGACGGAGATGAGTCTCGAAATGGGGAACGCGTATCACGAGAACGGAGATCTGGAATTCCTCTCACTGACGGCCTCCCCGGTTCAGATCAAGGGTGGACAGGAGGTCGTGCTTTCGGATGGTGTGCCGATCGTTTCGGAGATCTCGGAGGGTGCGGGTATCGTCGCCATCAGCGGGTATGATTTCTGTGACCTTACGCGTTTCGCCACGGATCAGAGTGGATACATCGACCAGCTCTTTTCTGCTGTTCTCGGGAAAACGCGTCTCGAAAATCTCTCGATCACGGCTTCGGAGCGGAGTCTCGCCCGCTACTGGAATGTACAGGAGCTTATGAACCTGAGTGATCTCCGAAAGGTGCCGAAGCCACTGCTCTATGCCGTCATTCTCGCTGCCTATGTTCTTCTGATCGGTCCAGGACTTTACTTTTTCATGCGTGAACGGGAGGTCCTTCGGATGTACCGTCCGGGCGTCCTGCTGGTGACGGCGCTGACGATCATTCTCGTGTATGTCATGGGACTCGGCACACGTTTCATGGGGCCGTTCCTGACCTGTGTCCGTCTGAAAAACATCTCGGCGGAGAGCGTCGATGAGACGGATTATCTGAATCTGCGCTCACCCTACTACCGAAGCTATGAGCTTCCGGTGAAGACCGAGTATGATGTGTATCCGATCTTGAAGGGCGCGGACTTTACAGGCGATATCCAGGGACTGCTGTCTATGGAGGAGAATGTAAGTCATACGAGCATCGATAACGGTCGTGAGAAAAAGACGATCACGATTCAGAACGCGGCACCGTTTGCGGCCCGTTACTTCGAGCTTCACAACAACATGCCGAACGCCGATGGAAGCTTCCAGTCGGATATCGTCTTTGCGGACGGCAGTGTACGTGGCACGCTCACAAATGGTACGGCCTATGACCTCGGCGATGCGGCACTGCTGATCTATGGAAAGGTGATCCGGATCGGACGTCTGGATGCCGGTGCCAGCATTGACCTCGGAAGCTGTGAGACCATCAATGTGCCGGTGGGTGACAGCCGGAAAATCGCCGCCAGTGTCACCAGCGGAGGCTGGCAGAGCTTCCTTCGCTACTATCTGATGAACAGCCTGAACGGCTATTTCAGTGATGCGCGCATCGTCGGCTGCGTCCGGGAGGAGAATCCAGAGAAGCAGCCACTGGATTTCACAGAGCAGACGGATATAGACAGCTATGGCTTCACGATGGTGGTTTCCTCTCTGCCGTTCAGTACCCGCGTGGGGGATGTCTACAGCTACAGTGCACTCTCGACGGATCCGCAGATCCAGTCGGGTGATTATGATGCGACGGAGAACACGGTCGCGAGTGCATGGCCGACGACGCTTGAGTACCATCTCGGCGAGGGCAGTGACATCACGACTCTCACAATCGAGAGTCTTTCGGCGGAAGATGCGGGGGAGGCGAAGTCCATCGGCAGCGTGCGTCCGTTCCGTGGCAGCATGAGCTTCTATAATTATACGACCGGCGGCTTCGATGTCATCGATATCGGAAACGGTGTGCTGACGCGGGCACAGCTTAACAGCTATCTCGATGAGGACAACATACTCATCGTGCGCTATACCTCGAGTGAGGAGAACACGGGGATCGATGAGCGACGGTATCTCCCGATGCTGACCGTGACGGCACGGAATACAGAAGAAAAGCCGGTGGAGATGATCGATGCGGCTGAACTTGAGGCATCCGAGTATGTCGGGGAAGGCAGTGTGTCGGAGGAAACAGAGCCCGGCATCGGATGAGATCGGAAAGAATCTGTATGGGGGTCAGCCACGGATGAGAAAGGAGCGTATCCATGATTTCTTTTGAAAATGTCAAAAAGAGCTACGGCCATGTGACAGCGCTCGATGGGCTCACGATGCATGTGGAGGATGGCGCACTGTATGCACTCGTCGGACCGAATGGTGCCGGGAAAACCACGGCACTTCGTATGCTGCTCGGACTCGTATATCCGGACAGCGGCCAGGTACGGATCGATGATATGGAGGCAGGCGCGGATGTGCGTCGCCTGAAGCGCCGCATCGGATATGTGCCGGATCGCATCGGTGCCTACCCGAACCTTCGTGTATCAGAGTATATGGACTTTTTTGCGGACTGCTATGATCTGTCCGGTGTGAAGACGAAGCGACAGATTCAGATGCTGCTCGATCTCGTCGGGTTACGTGATCGGCAGGGGCAGTATATGGATTCGCTGAGCCGGGGAATGCAGCAGAAGCTGAGCCTGGCCCGTGCGTTGATCCATGACCCGAAGATTCTCGTTATGGATGAGCCGACGGCCGATCTGGATCCGGCGACGCGCTTCGAGTTCCGGCAGATCCTCGCAAGCCTCGCGGATTCCGAAAAGACCATCCTGATCAGTTCACGTACACTGACGGAGATTTCGGATCTGTGTACGGATATCGGCATCCTCGACCGCGGTCGTCTGGTCATGGAAGGAAAAATCCATGAGGTGCTGGATCGGGTGGATGCGTCGAATCCGATCATCATCAGCATCGCAGGAAATCTGAGCTCGGCGATGCAGACACTGAAGCATGATCGTCTGGTGAAATCGATCAGTATCCGGGATAAGAATCTGCTGATTACGTATGCGGGCTCACAGAAGGAGGAATCGGCACTGCTTCGTCGACTGATCGAGGCGGGTGTGCCGGTACGCGGCTTCCATCGGGAGAAGGGCGACCTGGAATCTCTTTTCCTGCAGCTGACCGGTGCACGTGAAGAAAGGAGGGTGACATACTATGAAGCGGAATCCGATTTTCCGGAGGGATGAGCTCATCAATGCACGTAGTCTGACGCTTCCGCTGCTTGTGACACTCCTGAACGGGGGACTGAGCATCCTGATTCTGATCAATCTGTTTTATATCGTCTCGACGGCGGAGCTGACGGGGGAGATCGCGTATCAGAGCTTCCTGCGTATCTACTATATCGCAGCACTGCTGGAGCTTCTGCTCGTGCTTCTGCTCGCGCCGGCACTGGCCGCGTCCTCCGTTGCCAGTGAGCGGGACCAGCGTTCACTGGGGCTTCTGCTGACGACTCAGCTGACACCGGCGGATATCATCATCGGCAAGCTGATGAGTGTGATGAGTACACTGATGCTGCTCGTTGCGACGGCACTTCCGATCTTCGCAACCGTATACATCTATGGCGGTATTACCTTCTTCGATATCCTGATGTACCTGCTTACGGCCTTCGTATGCGCGCTGCTGTCCACGAGCATCGGCATACTCGTCAGTGTCAGTATCTATATCACGACGGCGGCCACGCTGGTGTCGTATGCCGGCATGGCGCTCTGCATCCTGACCGCGCTGCTGTTCGTTCAGTTCCGTGGACGCTTCGGCATCGGTGGGGTACAGGCGTATGTCATCGCCCTCCTGTTTTTTATGCTTCTGTCGCTTCTGGCACTCGGCTTCAGTATGCGACAGCTGAAGCCGCATCCGGTACGCCGGAAAGCGTAGACGAAAGAGCGGCAAGGACAGAAGATGTCCTATGCTTCGACCGCAGGGATAGATTTCGGCTCATAGCATGCAGGATCGACAGCGACAGGAGACAGAACGAACAGAATGAAAGAAGTGGTGGATATCACGGAAAACAGAATACAGGCTGCAGCTCCGAGACGACGGAAAGCGGCACGCGTCTGCTTCCTGCTGAGCCTCTTATGGATGGTGTTTATTTTTATGATGTCGCAGCAGAACGCAGATGTGTCGACGGAAACAAGCCTTCGGGCCGGTACGCTCGTGGCAGAGCTCGTGGTGCCGGGCTATCGTGACTGGCCGGCAGGAGAGCAGCGGGCACTTGCGATGCAGATCGACTATCCGGTGCGGAAGCTCGCCCATGCCAGCGAGTATACGGTGCTCGGCATACTGTACAGTCTGAGTGCACTGTCGGTAGCGGTGGTACCGAAGCGGAGAAGGCTGCTCTGTACGGCCTTTCCGCTCGGTGTTCTCTATGCAGCGAGTGATGAGTTTCATCAGCTGTTTGTGCCGGGACGTGCCGGGCGGGTGAGCGATGTGCTCATTGACAGCAGCGGGGTGCTGCTCGGAATCGCGATTGTTTCTCTTTTTATGCACATAAAGCAATTCTTGAAAACGAAGTCTGTTTATGCTTAAATGTTATCTATTGAACAGAGATGGGAGAGGTGAAAGATGAACTGTATCATGATCGGTATCGCCGGTGGTTCAGGCTCCGGCAAGTCTACCTTTACGAATCGTCTTAAGAAGGAATTTGGTGATCAGGTTACCGTGATTTATCACGATAATTACTATAAGTCGAACGATGGCATCCCGTTTGAGGTACGTCAGAAGGTGAACTACGATCATCCGGATGCCTTCGAAACGGATCTTCTCATCGCACATCTGAAGGCACTTCGGCGCGGCGAGTGCGTACAGTGTCCGGTGTATAACTATGCCGAGCATAATCGTTCGCAGGAGACGACCGAGCTTCGACCGAGCAGAATCATCATCGTCGAGGGCATCCTCGTCCTCGAAAATCCGGAGCTTCGTTCCCTTTTCGATATTAAAATCTATGTGGAAGCCGATGCAGATGAGCGTATCATCCGTCGCATCATCCGTGATGTGAAGGAGCGTGGCCGTCATGTCGAGGATATCTCCGAGCAGTATCTGACGACCGTGAAGCCGATGCACTATCTGTATGTCGAGCCGACGAAAGCACTCGCGGACATCGTCATCAACAGTGGTATGAACGATGTCGCCTTCGATCTCATGCGTACGAAGATTCAGAAGATTCTCGATACACCGGAGAACGGAGCCGATTAACAGCCCTTCACGGTCGAGATCGACCGATGTAGGATAGAAGCAGCCAGTTAAACGTACACGTATATGAAAAATGGGAGGTAGCCGCATGCTTTACAACAGTACCCGAGGGGGAGAGAATGGCCTCCGCGCATCGGAGGCGATTCTGAAGGGGCTCGCGTCGGATGGTGGTCTTTTCATGCCGGAGAAACTGCCGGTACTTACGAAGTCACTTTCGGAATTAAGCACGCTTTCATATCAGGATCTTGCGTATGAGATTATGAAGGAGTTTTTCACGGATTTTACCGAGGAGGAGCTCCGTCACTGTATCTGTGCGGCCTACGATGAGAAGTTCGAGGATCCGAAGATCGCACCGCTGGTAAAGAAGGGCGGCGCATGGTACCTCGAGCTGTTCCACGGAAAAACCATCGCATTTAAGGATATGGCCCTCTCCATCCTCCCACACCTGATGGTGACCAGTGCACGGAAGAATCAGGTGACGGATCGTATCGTGATCCTGACCGCGACCTCCGGTGATACCGGAAAGGCGGCGATGGCCGGCTTCGCGGATGTACCGGGTACGGAAATCATCGTATTCTATCCGTATGGAGGTGTTTCCCGTTTCCAGGAGCTGCAGATGCGGACTGAACCGGGGAAGAACACCCACGCAGCAGCGATCCGCGGCAACTTCGATGATGCCCAGACCGGTGTGAAGCAGATCTTCCATGATCCGGCATTTGCACAGAAGCTGAAGGCACAGGGCGTCGTTCTGAGCTCGGCAAACTCCATCAACATCGGCCGTCTGGTGCCGCAGGTGGTCTACTATGTCTATGCATATGGTCAGATGCTTCAGGCTGGTGATGTCGCAGAGGGTGAGAAGATCGATGTCTGCGTCCCAACCGGTAACTTCGGTAATATCCTGGCAGCGTATCTCGCGAAGCACATGGGGGTGCCGATCGAGAAGCTGATCTGCGCATCCAACGAAAATAAGGTATTGACGGACTTCTTCGGTACCGGCGAGTATAATCGGAACCGTCCGTTTATTCTGACCTCCAGCCCGTCGATGGATATCCTGATCTCCTCGAATCTGGAGCGCCTTATCTATCTCAGCACCGGCTGCAACAGCGCGAAGACCGCACAGCTTATGGAGGACCTTCGTACGAAGGGCGTGTATGAAGTAAGTGAGGATATGCGTCAGTTCATGGCGGACTTCGTCGGTGGCTTCGCAGAGGAGCCGGAGGTCTTTAAGACCATCCGTGATCTGAAGGAAGAGGCCGGATATGTACTGGATCCGCATACAGCAGTTGCATCTGCCGTCTATAAGCAGTATGCTGAAAAGACGGGCGATACCCGTAAGACCGTGGTCGCATCGACCGCAAGCCCGTATAAGTTTGCACCGAATGTGATGAAGGCCCTTGGGTATGATGTGGAGCATCAGGATGTGTTCGAGGTCATCGACCAGCTGTCGGAGATTTCCGGCGTGCCGGAGCCACGTGCGATTCGTGAGGTACGAAACGCAGCGATCCGTCACAGCGAGGTCTGCGAGATTTCCGAGATGAAAAAGATGGTCGAGGACTTCCTCTTCGTCTGAGATTTTTCAGAGAGCGCATCGTGCCTGTGAGAGAGCGACAGGGATGTGTTTAGTGAAAATGTGTATAGGAAACATGGAAAACGAAGTAGAGCTTGTCTATGTTTCTATAGAAATACAATGCAGGCTGTGTTAATATATTCACATAGTTTCTAAATGCTGTTTTATTAGGAGGAAATACAATGTTAGTTAACGCTAAGGGAATGCTTGATAAGGCACTGGCTGGTCACTATGCTGTACCACACTTCAACATCAACGATCTGGAGTGGGCGAAGTCTGTACTGCTCGCATGCGAGGAGGTGCAGTCTCCGGTAATCCTCGGTGTATCCGAGGGTGCAGGCAAGTACATGACCGGCTTTAAGACCGTTGCTGCGATGGTAAAGGCGATGGTTGAGGAGCTCGGCATCACCGTTCCGGTGGCACTTCACCTTGACCACGGCACATACGATGGAGCGAAGGCTTGCATCGAGGCCGGCTTTACGTCAGTTATGTTCGATGGCTCACACTATGACATCGACGAGAACGTGGAGAAGACCAAGGAGCTCGTAAAGCTCGCACACGAGCATGGCTGCAGCCTGGAGGCTGAGGTCGGCGGTATCGGTGGTGTAGAGGATGGTGTTACCTCTGCCGGTGAGAAGGCAGATCCTGCAGAGTGCAAGCGCATCGCAGATCTCGGTGTAGACTTCCTTGCAGCTGGTATCGGTAACATCCACGGTGTATATCCGGCAGACTGGCAGGGTCTCGACTTCGATGTACTCGCAGCCATCAAGGAGCAGATCGGTGATCTTCCGATGGTTCTGCATGGTGGTTCCGGTATCCCGGATGAGATGATCCAGAAGGCCATTTCTCTCGGTGTTTCAAAGATCAACGTAAATACCGAGCTTCAGATCGTATTTGCCAAGGCGACCAGAGCGTACATCGAGGCTGGTAAGGATCTTCAGGGTAAGGGCTACGATCCTCGTAAGCTTCTGAAGCCGGGTGCAGAGGCCATCATCGAGGAGTGCAAGGCACGTATCGCTGTATTCGGTTCCGCACACAAGGCTTAATCTAACGGTTACTTTTAGAACCTGTCCCAGATCCTGGGACGGGTTCTTTTCACGCACTATGTCCTGCCTTTCATAGGGGAGTAGAAGGAGACAATAAATGAGTGAAGTTATAAATGTTACGGAAATTTTCGGTGAGGATGTCTTTAACGACAAGGTGATGCAGGAGCGTCTTCCGAAGGCAGTCTATAAGAAGCTGAAGAAGACCATCACAGAGGGCTACGAGCTCGATCCGACCATCGCGGATGCGGTTGCGCAGGCGATGAAGGAGTGGGCACTCGAGAACGGTGCGACCCATTACACGCACTGGTTCCAGCCGCTGACCGGGATCACCGCAGAGAAGCATGATTCCTTTATCTCGGCCGCCGATGCCGACGGTAAGGTCATCATGGAGTTCTCCGGCAAGGAGCTGGTCCGCAGTGAGGCCGATGCTTCTTCATTTCCGTCCGGTGGACTTCGTGCGACCTTTGAGGCGAGAGGCTACACCATCTGGGACTGCACCAGCCCGGCCTTCCTTCGTCGCGAGGGAGAGCATGGCGAAATCGTAACACTTTGCATCCCGACCTCCTTCTGTTCCTTCGGTGGTGAGGCGCTGGATACGAAGACCCCGCTGCTTCGCTCCATGCAGGCGATCAATGAGCAGGCACTGCGTATTCTCCGTCTGTTCGGTAACACGACATCGAAGTCGGTGAAGCCATCCGTCGGTGCAGAGCAGGAGTATTTCCTGATCGACCGGAACAAGTATCTGAAGCGGAAGGACCTCATCTATACGGGGCGTACCCTCTTCGGCGTGATGCCGGCGAAGGGCCAGGAGCTCGATGACCACTACTTCGGTTCCATCCGTCATCGCATCGCTGCCTTCATGCGCGATGTGGATGTGCAGCTCTGGAAGCTCGGCGTCACCGCGAAGACGGAGCACAACGAGGTCGCACCGGCACAGCATGAGCTGGCACCGGTCTATGATGAGGCGAACCTTGCGGTCGACCATAACCAGCTGGTGATGGAGGTCATGAAGAAGACCGCACCACGCCATGGTCTCGAGTGCCTGCTTCATGAGAAGCCGTTCTCCGGTGTCAATGGCTCCGGTAAGCACAACAACTGGTCGCTCGTAACGGATGATGGCATCAATCTGATGTATCCTGGCGAGACACCACATGAGAATATTCAGTTCCTGCTCGTGCTGTCCTGCGTACTGGCTGCGGTCGATAAGCATGCGGATCTTCTCCGTCTCAGTGCGGCGGATGTCGGAAACGAGCATCGTCTCGGTGCGGATGAGGCGCCACCAGCGATCGTTTCTGCGTTCATCGGCACCCAGCTCGAGGATGTCGTGGAGCAGCTGATCGGTACCGGCTATGCGACCGAGTCGAAGCAGGGCAAGATCCTTCCGACCGGTGTCAACACCATGCCGGATCTCTATGCGGATGTCACCGATCGTAACCGTACGTCACCGTTTGCTTTTACCGGTAACAAGTTCGAGTTCCGTATGGTGGGTTCGGCCGAGTCCATCGCAAGTGCGAACATCATCCTCGATGCCATCGTCGCAGAGCAGTTTAAGGAAGCCGCCGACGTACTGGAGAAGGCAGAGAACTTCAGCGATGCGTGTCATGATTACATCAAGAAGCTCCTGACCGAGCACCAGCGGATCATCTTTAACGGAAACGGCTACTCCGAGGAGTGGGTAGAGGAGGCAGAGCGCAGAGGTCTTCCGAATCTTCCGTCCATGGTGGATGCGATTCCGGCCCTGACCACCGAGAAGGCGATCAAGCTCTTTAAGGAGTTCGGTATCTATACAGAGGCCGAGCTGGTGAGCCGTGAGGAGGTCGAGTACGAGCAGTACTCGAAGGTCATCAATATCGAGGCACGTGCGATGATCAACATCTCCGGCAAGCAGATCATCCCGGCGGTCATCCACTACACCACGCGTCTCGCGGATTCGATCCGCAAGGTGAGCGAGGCATGCCCGGAGGCGGATGTATCGGTTCAGAAGGGACTTCTGCTGCATGCGTCGAAGCTGCTTTCAGATATGGAGCAGGCGAGAACGAAGCTGCTGCAGGATGTCGAGCTGTATGGTCCGGAGAAGGATGCCGAGAAGAAGGCACGTTTATACCACGATACGATCGTGCCGGATATGCGGGCACTGCGTACACCGGTCGATGAGCTGGAGCAGATCGTGGATAAGGATCTGTGGCCGTATCCGAGCTATGGTGATATGATTTTCGAGGTTTCCGAGCCTTAATATGCGAACGCTAGTACCGGCGGGGCGCCTCCACGAAGCTGAAAGCTTTGTGGAGGCGCCCCGCCGTCTATAGAATATTGAAATCACATAAAAAATATGATAGCATGTTCGAAAACAAGAAAAATATGAGGTAAATGAACAAAAGGTGAAAGGCGGGAACACGATGCTGGAGCGGGAGACGACGATTATTCTGAGGACTTTATATGAGCGTGCGGAGAGTACGCAGCGGGACCTGGCGGGAGCGCTGGGAGTGTCGCTGGGGAAGACGAATCAGCTCCTGCAGGAGACGGTGAATCAGGGGCTTCTCCGAAAGCTGAGCCATGATGAGGGGCGTGGCCGGAATGTGCTGTATGAACTGACGGAGGCAGGGCAGCAGCACCTGGAGGCCCATCGGGTGGACGCGGCGCTCGTACTGGCGTCGGGCTTCGGCTCCCGTTTCGTGCCGCTCACGTATGAGACACCGAAGGGCCTGCTCGAGGTTTTCGGGGAGCGGATGATCGAGCGTCAGATCCGACAGCTTCATGAGGTGGGGATCACGGATATCACGATCATGGTCGGGTACCTGAAGGAGAAGTTCGAGTACCTCATCGATAAGTACCAGGTGAAGCTGATCTACAATCCGGAATATGCGACGAAGAACACACTGGCGACGATGCACCATGCGGCGTCGGTGCTCCGGGGGCACAACTGCTATATTCTGTCCTCCGATAACTGGATGCGGGAGAATATGTACCATCGCTATGAGGCGGATGCCTGGTATGCGGCGAGCTTCATGAAGGGGGAGACCCGGGAATGGGCGATCGAGACCGCACGAAACGGTGCGATCCGGGATGTGCGGGTCGGTGGCTGTGATCAGTGGTGCATGTATGGGCCGGTGTTCTTTACGAAGGAGTTTTCGGAACAGTTTCTGCCGTTCATCGAGAGTTACTACCGGATGCCCGGCACGGAGCAGTTCTACTGGGAGGATGTACTGATTCGGAATCTGAAGCTGCTGCCGCCGATCTATATCAATAAGCAGCCGGAGGGGGAGATCTATGAGTTCGAAAATCTCGAGGAGCTTCGGCAGTTCGATGAGAAGTATGTCAATCATTCCGGTTCCGAAGCGATGCAGCTCGTGTCCCGGGTCTTCGGCATCCCGGAGTCCTGTATCGTGCACATCCGCTGCCTGAAGGCCGGGATGACGAACAAGTCCTGGTACTTTTCGGTGCTGGATACACCGGAGGCACCGGCGGAGTACCGTGGAAAGGACTACATCTGTCGTATCCCGGGACCGGGCACAGAAAAGCTGATCGATCGTTTCCACGAGGGCGAGGTGTACCAGGCAGTGACGCAGCTCGGCATCACCGAGGAGCTCGTGTACTTCAATCCGGAGAACGGCTATAAGATCTCCCGCTACTATCATGGGGCGCGCAATGCAGACTACGGGAATCCGGTGGAGCTTCGGCAGTGCATGGCACTTCTGAAGCGTCTGCATAATTCCGGCATCGTGCTGAAGCATGATTTCGATCTTCATGAGGAGATGCTGCGTTATGAGACGTACATCCGTGAGGCGGGTGCGGTGATCCCGTTTGAGGATTATCCGGAGGTGCGTCTCCATGCGGAGGAGGTCTTCCGCTTCGTAGCGGCGCAGCAGCGTCCGAAGACGATCGCCCACATCGATTCCGTAAAGGATAATTTTATCTTCACGGACGAGGGGCTCAAGATGATCGACTGGGAGTACTGTGGCATGGCAGATCCGCTGACGGATCTTGCGATGGCGGCGATCTACTCCTACATGAGCTTCGAGGAGACGAAGCAGCTGATCGAGCTCTATCGTACGGCACTGATCGGCGAAGCACCGTCCCTGTCGGAAACGACGACGGGAGCGTCCGGTGACGATGTGGCGGACGGAGGCATTGCCCTCCAGGGACTCGACGACGAGGAAGCCTATGCGCTGGTCGTCGCCTATATGGGGCTCGGCGGGCTTTTATGGGCTCTCTGGTGTGTATACAAGATGGCGCTCGGGGAGAGCTTCGGCGATTACACGCTCCGAATGTACCGATACTTTAAGGATTCGTATAAATTCTTACGAAATTCGGGGAAAATTTAAGCGAAGCTTATGGAACAGACGCGCAAAAGCGTGATAGAATCTAGCTATGAACAATCGGAGGGCGACACTATGAATATGAAGGCGAAAATGCGTGTCCTGGGACTCACCCTGGCGATCGGATGTGCGGCGTTTGCGACACCGAGCTTTGCAGGCTGGGGCCAGAAGGATGGCAAGTACTACTACGTGGACGATTCCACGAATAAGTATATCTACAGCAAGTGGATCCATACCTCTTCCGGCTACTACTATATCGGCAGTGACGGATATATGGTGACGGGCTGGAAGAAGATCAACGGGAACTGGCACTACTTCCGCTCGAACGGTCTCATGGTGACCGGCTGGCGCCAGATCGATAACAAGTGGTACTACATGAAGACGGATGGTGTGATGCAGACGGGCTGGCTGAAGCTGACCGAGAACGGGACGACCCGCTGGTACTATCTGAAGGGCGATGGCTCGATGGCGACCGGCTGGCGTCAGATCAGCGATAAGTGGTACTATTTCCAGCCGGGTGACGGCACCCTGCTGATGGATACCTGGGCGAAGATCGATAACAGCTGGTATCGTTTCGAGTCGAACGGCGTGATGCAGACGGGCTGGTACGCACAGGAGGGAAGCTACTACTACCTGAACGCGAAGGGCGTGATGCAGACCGGATGGAAGACCGATACCTCGGGACACAAGTACTATCTGGATACTTCAAGCGGAAAGATGGCCCAGGGCTGGAAGCAGATCGAGGGCGAGTGGTACTACTTCGGCGAGAATGGCAAGATGATTGAAGGCTGGCTCGAGTCGAAGGGTGCGTACTACTACTTAAACAACGGTAAGATGATTGCAGGAAAGACCGTGACCATCGGCGGCACAGACTACAGCTTCGATGCGAACGG
Organism: Oribacterium sp.; assembly: GCA_004554245.1. GTDB lineage: Bacteria > Bacillota > Clostridia > Lachnospirales > Lachnospiraceae > Oribacterium. The sequence continues at coordinate 108,456 of SFND01000001.1, forward strand.
CGCCTGCACCTCGGCGATCGGCGGTGTTTCTGTAACCCACGCAGGTGGCAGCACCAGCAGTACCGGCAGCACCACCACGAGCACCTCTGGCAGCAACGCTGTGACCGCAGCGACACCAGGCGGCAGTAGCTCGACGGTGACGACACCGGGCAGCACCGGAAGCTCGAACATCACGACGAGTGAGCCGGGGACGAGCACGACGGCCGGTCCGGGCGGCGTATCACAGTATGAAACGACGCAGGCGGCGGGACCGGGCTCTGTGAGCGGAAGCAGCAATGTGACGACGTCCTCACCGGTGAGCACGACGACCAGTTCCTCCGGCGCGATCGAGGAACTGAAGGTCGGCAGCCTGACGGGACCGATGTAAAAATCAAAATAACAAATCGGAAAAGTACATAATCGAAGCAGACATAAACACTCAGCCAGAACCCTTCGGGGCTCTGGCTGAACTGCTGTCAGACGGTGGCAAACGGTATAATTTGCTTCGCGATGATGCCGCAGGCTGTAGCATTGTCCGCTGAGATAGAGTATTATAGCTTTGTTTTTAAGACGCAGTCATCAGATGAAGCAGAGAGGGGGATCGCGATGATCGAAGATTATACGAAGGCCTGGCACATGGGGGAGAGTCAGTACCGCCGAGATATCACATTCGGACGCTATCCATATCTTACGGCGCTCGATGATATCGTGAAGCCGGAAAGCATACTTGCAGAGAATCATATCGGACTGGTCGAGATTCCGATCGCCGACATCGCCGGCACGAAGACGCATGGCCGGCAGGAGGCCTTCGCCAGCAATTTCATGCCGCTGCTGCCGCCGAAGACCGAGTTTTCGATGAAGTGGTCGGCACTCTATGATTCTGCTGTTCAGGAGGGCATCCGGGACGCGATCCTCGTGTATGAGTACATGGGGCGCTTCTATGTGCAGGAGGGCAACAAGCGCGTATCGGTTTCGCGCTTTACCGGCATGGTATCCATCCTCGCGGACGTCATCCGACTGCTACCACAGCATACCGATGACAAGACGAACCGCATCTACTTCGAGTTCGTCGATTTCTTTAAGGTGAGCGGCATCTATGGTATCTGCTTTTCGGAAGAGGGGTCCTATCAGAAGCTCTGTCAGGTCCTCGGACTGTCCATGGAGAAGCCATGGACGTCGGAGGTGCGAAATGATGTAAAGGCAGATTTCTTCCGCTTTGCGGAGCGCTTTCTTCGAAAGGGCGGCGGACATCTCGATATCACCCGTGGTGATGCCTTCCTCATCTATCTTCGCATCTATGGCGCGAAGAGCCTCGAGCATATCTCGACGCAGGAAATCGATGCGAACCTCGATAAGATCTGGCATGAATTCCTGAAGGAGCCGGAGGATATCCGGCTCGTGGAAACCCCGGATGTCCTCCAGAAGGACAGCTCCTTCTTTAAGCGCCTGATGCAGCAGAGCGCGGACCGGAAGCTGACGGTGGCCTTTATCTATGAGAAGAATCCGGAGACCTCCAGCTGGGCGTACCAGCATGAGCTCGGACGGAACTACATCGCCGGACGCTTCGGCACGCAGCTTGAGACCCTGACTTGGGCGGACTGCGATACGCCGGCACGCGTGAGTGCTGCGATCGATGAGGCAGCAGCTGCCGGCGCACAGGTGATTTTTACGACGACGGGCATGATGGTGGAGGCTTCGGTACAGGCGAAGGTCTGCTTCCCGAAAATCCATATCCTGAACTGCTCAGTAAACAGCAGCTATAATTCGATCCGGACCTACTATGGCCGTATGTATGAGGCGAAGTTCCTGATGGGCGCGCTCGCGGCCTCGGTGACGGACGGTGACGAGATCGGCTACGCGGAGCTCTGCCCGCTGTATGGCACGCTTTCCAACGTCAATGCCTTCGCCATCGGTGCACAGATGATCAATCCATATGCCCGGATCCATCTCGAGTGGTCGGCACTCCGGGATCATGACTGGAAGAAGTCGCTGCTCAGTCAGGGCATCCGGACGATCTCCGGACCGGAACTGACACCGGCGAAGAAGCTGTCGCGAGAGTTCGGCGTCTATCGGATAGCAGAGGACGGTGCGGTATCCAACATTGCCACGCCGATCTTCGACTGGGGACGCTTCTATGAGATCATCCTCCGCTCGATTCTGGAAGGCTCCTGGGACAACAGCCGACTTACGAAGTCACATGAGGCACTGAATTTCTGGTTCGGTATGGAATCCGGGGTCATCGATGTGATTCTTTCCGGGCAGCTCCACTATGCCTCCCGGAAGATGCTGACGGCGCTTCGCGAGGGTGTTCTATCCGGACGAATCCATCCGTTTGACGGAGAAATCCACAGTCAGGAGGGCCTCATAAAGGACGCGCAGGCACCACGGCTCTCCAGCGAAGAGATCGTGAATATGCATTGGCTCAATGATAACATCATCGGTGAGATTCCGAAGCTCGAGGCCTTTAATCAGCGGGCACAGGAGCTGATCCGTATCAGCGGATTTCTGAAAGGTTCATTATGAAGGTATTACTGATTGCAGACGAAGAGGATAAGAAGCTCTATGATTATTACGATCCGGCCGAGCTCAGGGATGTCGACCTCATCGTGTCTGCCGGCGATTTGAATCCGCATTACCTCGAATTTCTGGTGACGGCTGGACATGCACCGCTGCTTTATGTGCATGGAAATCATGACAACTGTTATGATACGATGCCGCCGCTCGGCTGTGACTGCGTGGACGATCGCATCTATGATTTTCGCGGACTTCGCATCCTGGGCCTCGGCGGCTCGATGCGGTATAAAGAAGGAAACTATATGTATACGGAGCGTGAGATGGAGAAGCGGATCGACCGGCTTCGCTCGGCCATCGCACTGCGAAACGGCTTCGATATCGTGGTAACACATGCGCCGGCGCAGGGCTACGGCGATATGGACGACCTGCCGCATCAGGGCTTCCGCTGCTTAAACGAGCTGCTCGAACGCTACCATCCGAAATACATGATTCATGGTCATGTACATCCGTGCTACGGCGGTGATTTTCAGCGCGTACGGACGCATCCGAGCGGGACGACGATCATCAACTGCTACGGGAAGTATGTGCTGGATCTGAAGAGCGGCGATGATTATCCGGAGGAAGGAAAGACGGGATCCCTCCTGTATGATCTTTATAAGAATGTTTCCAGGTCCCGGAGTCACAATGTTTATCACGGATAAATATATGCTGCGCGCGTCGTATCGACCACGGATCGGTATGTGCGTTGGTCCGTCGGCGAAAGAATGCACGAAAGCGTGCACAGGAGAAAGAAATGATGATTACGAATGACTGGCTGAAGCCGCTGGAGGCGGAATTCAGCAAGCCGTACTATGAACAGCTGTACCATACCGTCGATCAGGAATATAAAACGCAGACGATCTATCCGGCGGCAGAGGATATTTTCAATGCTTTTTCCTTCACTCCGCTGGAAAAGGTGAAGGTGGTGATCCTCGGACAGGATCCGTACCACGAGCCGGGACAGGCCCATGGGCTCTGCTTTTCGGTGAAGCCGGAGGTGGCCATCCCGCCATCCCTCGTGAACATCTATAAGGAGCTGCATGACGACCTCGGCTGCACGATCCCGGATAACGGGTATCTTAAAAAGTGGGCGGATCAGGGTGTGCTGATGCTGAACACCGTGCTGACCGTGCGGGCACATCAGGCGAACAGCCATCACGGCATCGGCTGGGAGGCGTTCACTGATGCGGCGATCCGGGTACTGGATCAGATCGACCGCCCGATGGTGTTTATCCTCTGGGGCCGTCCGGCTCAGATGAAGGAGGCGATGCTGCGGAATCCGAAGCATCTGATTCTGAAGTCGCCGCACCCGAGTCCGCTGAGCGCTTATCGTGGCTTCTTCGGCTCACGCCCGTTCTCGAAAACAAATCAGTACCTGGAGGCACACGGCCTCACGCCGATCGACTGGCAGATCGAAAATCGACAGGCATAAGCAATATGTGGAGGAAATAGAATGAGTTTTGTTGAAACCTTAAAAATTATCGTATTCGGACTCGTGGAGGGCTTCACCGAGTGGCTTCCGATCTCCAGTACAGGACACATGATTCTCGTCAATGAGCTGATCCGGCTGAACCAGCCGGATGAGTACTATAAGGTCTTCGAGGTCGTGATCCAGCTGGGCGCGATCCTCGCGGTCATCACCACCTTCTTCCGTCAGCTCTGGCCGTTTGCACGTCGTCGCTCGAATGGACGCGTCGGCCTCGTGCCATCCCGCGTTGATCTCTGGATCAAGATCATCGTCGCCTGCATCCCGGCGGCCGTCATCGGTATCCTCTTCGATGACCTCCTGGACAAGTATCTCTATAACGGCTTCGTCGTGGCGCTGATGCTGATCCTGTATGGCGTGTTCTTCATTCTGATCGAGAAGCGGAACGAAACGGTCGATTTTCACATCAATCGTCTGCAGGATCTGGATATGCGCACCGCGATCTATATCGGTCTCTTCCAGTGCCTCGCACTGATTCCGGGTACCTCCCGTTCCGGCGCGACGATCCTCGGGGCGATGCTGATCGGCGTCGCACGTACACCGGCTGCAGAGTTTTCCTTCTTCCTGTCGGTACCGGTCATGTTCGGTGCGAGCTTCCTGAAGCTCATCAAGTTCGGCTTCGCCTTCACCGGCCCGCAGCTCTTCTATCTGATCCTCGGTATGGTCATCGCCTATATCGTGAGCGTATACTGCATCAACTTCCTGATGCGCTACATCCGGAAGAACAGCTTCGCCATCTTCGGATACTATCGTATCGGCCTCGGCATCATCGTCCTGATCTGGTTCGCGATTTCGGCACTGCTTCACTGATATGGACGGATCTGCGCGATAAACGTAAGAAATATGTAAGAGCTATGTTCGTGTTTCGTTGTTGCATGCCTCTTTTTTTTCGCGTAGACTTCTAGTGTAGAAAGAAAACGAGCATAGAGATGTCCGGCAGCGATGGATACAGTCGCCCATCCGCAGGGTGGGTGCGGCTGAGGGGCGTGCTGGGCAGGGCATCGTATAGATGATCCGCGCCCTGTGCCATGATGTATACGATGGAGTGAAAGAGAGAAGAACATGAAGAAATTAAGCGTTTTGATCACGGCAGCTGTTCTTTCCGTATGTATGTGCATGAGCTCGCTCGCAAGCACAGAAATCGGACTGAATCTGGACTGGAAGTATGCCGGTAATTCGAAGATCAACACCGGAAAGGCCGTCCTCTATACCACAGATGTCGCCGAGAGTGCACGAAAGGGCATTACCGTGGCGGTCAATGCAGGCCACGGTACGAAGGGCGGCGGATCGGTACGGACCCTGTGTCATCCGGATGGATCGAAAAAGGTAACCGGCGGTTCGACGGCCGCCGGCAGCACGACTGCGACGGCCGTTTCCGGCGGCATGACCTTCGCCGATGGTACGGCGGAGCCGGTGGCGACCCTGATGGTCGCCGAGAGTCTGAAGCAGAAGCTGCTGGCGGATGGCTACGATGTGCTCATGATTCGTGATGATAAGGATGTACAGCTCGATAATATCGCACGTACGGTCATCGCAAACAATAAGGCGGACTGCCATATCGCGATCCACTTCGATTCCACGAAGTCAAACAAGGGCGTCTTTTTCATGAGCACACCGGATGCACTGAAGTCGATGGAGCCGGTGGCGAGCTACTGGCAGAAGCATGAGAAGCTTGGTGAGAGCCTCATCGCAGGACTCAAGGCATCGGGTATGAAGGTGTTCTCGAGTGGCAGCATGGACATGGATCTGACCCAGACCGCCTACTCGACGGTACCGTCAGTGGATATCGAGGTCGGGGATAAGGCCAGTGACCACAGCCAGGCGGCCTGCGACAAGATCGCAGCCGGACTGCTGGATGGCATCAACATTTATTATGGTTTTACAGCTGCACAGGGCTGAGCACTGTGCGGGCAGAGGTGGAGGATGTCCCTCCGCCTCTTTTTTGTATCTGCGAAGGAACTTTACGAACGGTTTACACGAAATTTGCGGTCTGTTATAATCCGACTTGGCAGGGGTTGCTGCCTGGCGTTCGATTTTACATCGACATTTATCTAGAGGTGATTATGACAGTAGATCATGTGGCGAGTCTGTTCCGTCTTCTAGGCGGACTAGGTATGTTCCTGTATGGTATGTCGGTCATGAGTGACGGCATGCAGAAGGCGGCAGGTAACCGGATCTCGGGATTCCTGGACATCGTGACGAAGAACCGCTTTATGGCGGTGGTGCTCGGTGCGGCGATCACGGCACTGGTGCAGTCGTCATCTGCGACGACGGTCATGGTCGTTGGCTTCGTAAATGCCGGCATCATGAATCTTTCACAGGCGGTCGGAATCATCATGGGTGCGAATATCGGTACGACGATCACGGCCTGGATGGTATCGCTGACACAGATTTCGAGCGATATGCTGACGGTGCTGAAGCCGGATTTCTTTGCACCGGTACTGATCGCCATCGGTGCGTTCCGTATCCTGTTTGGCAAGAAGGGCAGTGATGACCTGATCGGTAATTTCTGTATCGGTGTCGGCTTCATCTTCATCGGCCTCGAGTTCATGTCGGGTGCGGTATCCCCATATGCGGATTCACCGATCTTTTCCGATGCGTTCCGTGCGATCGGCGGAAATCCGATCCTGGGCATCCTGGTCGGTGCCGTCGTGACCGGTATCATCCAGTCCTCCGCTGCTTCGGTTTCTATCCTGCAGACCCTGGCGCTTGCAGGAGCGGTTCCGAGAGCCTCCGGCTTCTATATCACCCTCGGACAGAACATCGGTACCTGCGTGACGGCGGTGATTTCCGCGACGGGTACCAGCCGCACAGCGAAGCGGGCTGCCTGCATTCACCTGCTGTTTAACGTGGCGGGTGCTGTGATGTTCGGAGTACTGATTTTTGCAGCCTCCTTCGCAGTGCCGCAGTTCTTCAACGGCATGCTTACGCCGGTGGAGATTTCGATCTTCCATACGATTTTTAATGTGTGCTGTACACTCGTGCTTTATCCGTTCGGTGATCTTCTTGTGAAGCTTTCCGGCGCATTCGTTCCGGAGAAAACCGTCGCCGAAGGCGCACAGACCGCAGAGGATAAGGTGAACATCGAAGAGCAGCGTCTCCGCCGCCATCTCGATGAGCGTATCCTGGAGTCCCCGGCGATCGCCCTGGCGGCGACCCAAAGCGAGGTCGTCAACCTCGGCCGTGTCGTCGCGGTCAATATCAACGACGCCTGTGGTGCACTGGAGAGCGGAGACGAGAAGCTGATTCAGGATGTGCATGATCGGGAGAAGCTGATCGACCATATGACGGGACTTCTCACGAATTATCTCATCAAGATCGACCAGCTGTCCCTCAGCGAGCGTCAGAAGTTTGAGGTAACCCGGATGCTGAATACACTGACGGATATGGAGCGTGTCGGTGATCATGCAGAGAACATCGTCGAAAAGGCGAAATATATCTTCGACAACGGCGTGCACTTCACAGAAAAGGGTATCCAGGATCTTCAGAAGATCGGACAGCAGGCGCAGGCAAGCTTCAGCCTGTCCATCAATGCACTCGAAGATAACAGCATCGATGAAGTCATCGATACGAAGCGCTCCGAGGATATCGTGGACAGGATGGAGCGTGAGATGCGTGAGCATCACATGCAGCGTCTCAGCGAGGGCAAGTGCAGTACCTCCGCAGGTGTGGCCTTCCTCGATGTCATCGGTGACCTCGAGCGTATTTCGGACCACGCCGACAACATCGCGGGCTATGTAAAATCTATGTTGCAGTAATCTGCTCTGGCCGGTGCCCGTAGGGGCATCGGCCAATTTGTATATTTGCTGTGAAATTTTTCACAAAATCACTGTTTTGTACTTGCAAAAAGACATTTGATAGCATACAATAACAGATGCTAATGGAAATGTTTATGTAACCATTTATTTCATTAAAATATCAGGAGGATATTATTATGGCAGTAAGAGTTGCGATTAATGGTTTCGGCCGTATCGGTCGTCTCGCATTCAGACAGATGTTCCAGGCTGAGGGTTATGATGTTGTAGCAATCAACGATCTGACCAGCCCGGAGATGCTTGCATACCTTCTTAAGTATGATACGACCCACGGCAGATACAACGGTACTGTAGAGGCTACCGATCACTCCATCATCGTAAATGGCAAGGAGATCGAGATCTACAAGGAGAAGGATGCTGCAAACCTTCCTTGGAAGGATCTTGACATCGACGTAGTTCTTGAGTGCACAGGTTTCTACTGCTCTAAGGAGAAGTCCATGGCACACATCAACGCTGGTGCTAAGCACGTTGTGATCTCTGCACCTGCTGGTAAGGATCTGAAGACCATCGTTTACAACGTAAACCACAAGACTCTTACAGCTGATGATCAGATCATCTCCGCTGCATCCTGCACCACCAACTGCCTCGCTCCGATGGCAAAGGCTCTTAACGACCTCGCTCCGATCGAGTCCGGCTTCATGACCACTGTACACGCTTACACTGGCGATCAGATGATCCTTGATGGACCGCAGAGAAAGGGCAACCTTCGTCGTTCCAGAGCAGGTGCTCAGAACATCACTCCTGCATCCTCCGGTGCAGCAAAGGCAATCGGCCTCGTTCTTCCAGAGCTTGATGGCAAGCTGAACGGTGCTGCTCAGCGTGTTCCTGTAGCTACAGGTTCCACTACCATCCTTGATGCAGTTGTTGCTAAGGAAGTAACCGCTGATGAGGTTAACGCTCAGATGAAGGCTGAGGAGACTGAGTCCTTCGAGTACAACACTGACGAGATCGTATCTTCCGATATCATCAACTCCATGGCTGGTTCCATCTTCGATGCTACTCAGACCAAGGTTCTCCCGATGGGCAACGGCAAGACTCTTGTACAGGTTGTTTCATGGTATGACAACGAGAACTCCTACACATCTCAGATGGTTAGAACAATCAAGTACTTCGGTTCTCTGATTGCTGACTAATTCCTCTCAGAATATATAGGGATATGACTTTAAAGAGGTCCGGCCTTCATGGGCCTGGCCTCTTTTTATAAAAGGAGATTTATTATGGCAGGTTTAAACAAGTTAACAGTGGATGATATCGATGTAAAGGGCAAGCGCGTCCTTTGCAGATGCGACTTCAACGTTCCTCTGAAGAATGGTGTGATCACCGACGAGAACAGACTCGTCGCTGCACTTCCGACCATCAAGAAGCTGATCGCGGACGGTGGCAAGGTGATTCTCTGCTCCCACCTCGGTAAGGTGAAGACAGAGGAGGATAAGCCTTCCAAGACCCTCGCTCCGGTTGCAAAGAGACTTTCCGAGCTTCTCGGCCAGGAAGTAAAGTTTGCAGCAGATCCTGAGGTTGTCGGCGCAAACGCAAGAGCAGCCGTTGCAGAGATGAAGGACGGTGATGTGATTCTTCTCGAGAATACTCGTTACAGAGCAGAGGAGACCAAGAATGGTGATGCATTCTCACAGGATCTGGCTTCTCTCGCAGATGTATTCGTAAATGATGCATTTGGTACTGCACATAGAGCACACTGCTCCAATGTTGGTGTTACCAAGTACATCAATGGCCCGCATGTGGTCGGCTACCTGATGCAGAAGGAGATCCAGTTCCTCGGCCAGGCGGTTGAGAATCCGGTACGTCCTTTCGTAGCGATCCTCGGCGGTGCGAAGGTTGCAGATAAGCTGAATGTTATCTCGAACCTCCTTGAGAAGTGCGATACCCTCATCATCGGTGGTGGTATGGCATTCACCTTCACAAAGGCACAGGGCTACGAGATCGGTTCTTCTCTCTGCGATGAGACGAAGCTTGACTACTGCAAGGAGATGATTGCAAAGGCAGAGCAGCTTGGTAAGAAGCTTCTTCTTCCGGTAGATGCCGTCATCACCGATCACTTCCCAGATCCGATCGATGGACCGATCGATACAGAGGTTGTAGACATTGACAAGATTCCGGCTGGCAAGATGGGCATGGATATCGGACCGAAGACTGCTGAGCTCTATGCAGAGGCTGTAAAGTCCGCAAAGACCGTTGTATGGAACGGACCGATGGGTGTATTCGAGAACCCGACCCTTGCGGCTGGTACGAAGGCCGTTGCGAAGGCACTCGCAGATACCGATGCGACAACCATCATCGGTGGCGGTGATTCTGCAGCTGCGGTTAACCAGCTCGGCTATGGCGATAAGATGAGCCATATCTCTACGGGTGGTGGCGCTTCCCTTGAGTTCCTTGAGGGTAAGGAGCTTCCGGGTGTTGCTGCAGCAGACGATAAGAACTAATTGAACTGTGGCCGGAGGCCTTCCGTGGGAGTGCCTCCGGCTTTTTTTCATCATCTTAGAAAGAGGTATCTATATGAGAAAGAAGATTATTGCCGGTAACTGGAAGATGAACATGGTTCCTTCTGAGGCGTTGAAGCTCGTCGAGACATTAAAGCCACTTGTGCAGAATGAGGACGTGGACGTTGTGTACTGTGTACCAGCTATCGACCTCGTACCAGTGGTCAATGCTGTAAAGGGCAGCAATGTACATGTAGGCGCAGAGAACCTGTATTTCGAGGATAAGGGTGCATACACCGGTGAGATTTCTGCAGACATGCTCGTCGATGCGGGCGTAGAGTACGTGATCATGGGCCATTCCGAGAGAAGAGGCTACTTCCATGAGACCGACGAGGACATCAATAAGAAGCTTCTGAAGGCACTTGAGAAGGGTCTGAAGCCGATCGTATGCTGTGGTGAGTCCCTCGAGCAGAGAGAGCAGGGCATCACTGAGGACTGGATCCGTATGCAGATCAAGATCGCATTCCAGGGCGTAAGCGCTGATCAGGCGAAGGGTGTCGTTATCGCGTACGAGCCGATCTGGGCGATCGGAACCGGTAAGACGGCGACCTCCGCACAGGCTGAAGAGGTATGTAAGGCGATCCGTGAGACCATCGGTGAGATCTATGACACTGATACCTCAGAGGCGATCCGCATCCAGTATGGTGGATCCATGAATGCCGGCAACTGCAAGGAGCTCCTCGCACAGCCGGATATCGATGGCGGACTGATCGGCGGCGCATCTCTGAAGCCGGACTTCGGCACCATCGTAAACTACAATAAGTAATCCATACAAAAAAACGGAACCGCTGAAGGTTCCGTTTTTTTTATGGGGTCAGACCCCCTTACGAAATTCTTAAGATTAGTGGTGCTGGCAGCTGGCAGAGTAGATGATGCGGTGGCAGGCGGCGTCGAGGCTCAGGTGCAGGAGGAGACCCTCCGGGGTCTGGAGATCGATGAGCGTGATGTTCTCGCCTTCCGTGCGGGTGCCGGATGTAAGCATCGGCAGAGCATCGATGCGGGCAGCTTCACGCTGAAAGCTGGCTTCGTCGAGCGTCTCGCCGAGGCTTATGTGCAGGCTGTTCTCGAGGATACTCGTGTACTTATAGTACTGGTAGGAGACATCACCGGCAGTCGGCAGGATGGTCTCCGGGAAGAGCTGCTGCAGGTCGGCCAGCATGTTTTCGTCGATGCCCTGATCGATCTGCATATACTGCTTCGGCTTCGTACTGCCGGAGCAGTAGGGCGGGATCAGGCAGAGGATGAGGGCGGCGAGGACACCGGCAAGGAGTGCCGGCCACGCGAGCTGTGTGAGGAGCCGGGTCCAGAAGGTGTTTTCCATCGACCGTGCCGAGAACCCGAAGATGCCGACGAGCAGTGGGAGTGCCAGCACGAGATACAGGAGGTTCAGGACCGCTGCCTTCGCGATGGCCAGCTTCGGGAACTGCATATGCCAGAAGAGGATGGAAACGAAAAGTACGATCAGCTCCAGGGCGATGCCGAGGAGCAGATCGTACTGAAGACCATCATGCCAGAGTGTCTTTTCTTTTGACTTCATCTGGGACAAGTTACTTCTCCCATGGAAGCTCGGACTTGCCGAAGTGACCGTAGCTGGATACCAGGTTGTAATCTACGTGGCGGAGATCCAGCGCACGGGTGATGCCCTTCGGAGTCAGGTCATAGTTGTGCTTGATTTCCTCCCAGATGGTATTACGATCCTGCTTTTCGGTACCGAAGCAGTCGACATATACGGAAACCGGCTCTGCGACGCCGATCGCGTAGGCCAGCTGTACCTCGCAGCGATCCGCCTTGCCGGCGTTTACGATGTCGCGGGCGATCTTACGTGCCATATAGGCAGCGGAACGATCGACCTTACTCGGATCCTTACCGGAGAAGGCTCCGCCGCCGTGATGTGCGGCTCCACCATAGGTGTCGGCGATGATCTTACGACCGGTCAGACCGGAATCGGCGAAGGAGGAACCGAGAACGAAGCGGCCAGTCGGATTCACCAGCACACGGAAGTCGGTGTTGAGGCCCATCTCCTCTGCGGTTTCCTTCATGATGCCGGAAACGATCTCACGTACCTCGTCGAGAGAGGTCTCCTCGGCATGCTGGGTGGAGATCAGGAAGGTGTCGATGCGGTGAGTATCATAATCGAAGGATACCTGTGCCTTCGCATCCGGACGAAACTTCCGGAAGCCGTCCTTCAGGTTGTAGGCACGCAGCTTGAGCAGCGCCTTCGTGGAAAGAACGTATGGAATCGGCAGCATCTCCGCGGTCTCGTTCGTCGCATAGCCGAACATCATACCCTGGTCGCCGGCACCGTCGTTATCAACACCCATCGCGATGTCCGGGGACTGTCTGGAAATCAGGTAACGGATGTTGTACTTCTCGACATCGGTGAGACCGATGTTGCGGAGTACATCGCGGATCAGCTTGTCGTAATCCGGCTCATAGTTGGAAGTGATCTCACCCATCACGGTGATTTCGTAATCCTTGATGATGGTCTCGGCTGCGATACGGCTGAGCTCATCGTGCTGCAGAATGTCGGTTACGATGGCATCGGAAATCTGATCACAGATCTTATCCGGATGCCCGTTGGATACCTGCTCTGATGAAAATAACATGTGTAAATCCTTTCTGGCGTAAGCCAAATGGTGTTTCGAAGTGTCTTTTGCGGATCAGTCGCTGTGAAGCACGGTGCCGGAATGTTCGATGAACGAGTCTCCCGGCAGGGGACTGATGTATAAAAAAGCCTGCCGAACAATCGACAGGCTGAAAATCCGCATCTTATTGCTCGAAACAAAACGTTCGCTCAGGTTAGCACCTTCCGTTTCCGGGGTTGCTGCGGCTTCATCGCTCCTATGTAGCTCCACCGTCTCTGAATAAGTTATGAAATTGCGCACCGATTTCTCAAGTGCGGATAGTACTATAGCATGAGTTTTGGTTGTGTGCAATAGGATTTCGAGATATAATTTGGTTCAGTTTCATTTATTTGCATGAAAATGCATTTTCCTGTACATTTTCATTCATAAATCGCCTATACTGGTCTGATCATAAACATAAACGAGGTACCCTATGCCGATTAAAGTACAGAATGATTTACCTGCGAAGCATATCCTGGAGAACGAGAACATCTTTGTGATGGATGAGAAGCGAGCGCAGTCTCAGGAGATCCGACCGCTTAGGATCGCGATTCTGAACCTGATGCCGCTGAAGGAGGACACGGAGCTCGATATCCTCCGCGTGCTGTCGAACTTCCCGATTCAGACAGAGATCACCTTTATGACCGTGGCGACCCACGAGTCGAAGCATACCGACGCCTCTCATCTCAATAAGTTCTATGTGACCCTGGACCAGGTGGAGCAGGAGTACTTCGATGGTCTGATCATCACCGGCGCACCGGTCGAGAAGCTTCCGTTCGAGGAGGTGGAGTACTGGCCGGAGCTTACGGAAATCATGAAGTGGTCCGAGACCCATGTCTTCTCGACCTTTCACATCTGCTGGGGGGCGCAGGCCGGACTCTACTATCATTATGGCATCGAGAAGCGTCTGCTCCCGGAAAAGCTTTCCGGGATCTATCGTCAGAAGGTGCTCCACCGGAAGAAGATGATCATGCGCGGTATGGATGATTATTTCAATGTGCCAATCTCCCGCTATACGGGCATCGATGAGGAGGCGGTACGGAAGAATCCAGAGCTTTACGTCGTCGCGGAAGCGGTGAAGCCGGAAGAGGGCGGCAGCTATATGATCCTCGCCTGCTCGAGCCGTCAGATCTTCATCACCGGCCACTCCGAGTATGATAAGTACGACCTCGATAAGGAGTATAAACGCGATGTGAAGAAGGGCCTCGATCCGAAGCTCCCGGTCGGCTACTATGAGGATGATGATCCGTCAAAGGAACCCATCCTCAGCTGGCGTTCGACCTCGAACTGCACCTACACGAACTGGCTGAACTTCGTGTACCAGGAGACCCCGTATGATCTTCATGAGCTGTCACCGGTACAGGCAGACAGCTATCTGAAGGGCGACCATGTAGAAGAGCGTGATACGATCATGATGGCCGGCAAGAAGTCCTGAATCAGATCCTGAATCGGGCACTGTGCGTATATGGACAGGAGTTTAGAACGGCATCGCATGATGCTGTGCACCATCTTTGCAGTATACATACATTAAGACAATGAAAAATGGAGGCAAGTCCTGATGGACAGCCTCCGTTTTCTTTAGAAATAAATATACAGATATGGATATTCAGACATTAGTATACAGGATTATCTACATTGACCTTATCCACTTCCTGGAAAGGTGCAAGGGTAGAAACCATCTTAACCGTCTGATCGTAGGCGTTCTTTACATAGTGCACCTCACCTGGCTCGATATGGATGAAATCGCCTTCGCTTAAGGTGTGGCAGACGCCGTCAACCACGATATCGACTTTTCCCTCTAAGATATAGAAGTTCTCTTCCATGACATTATGATAGTGTGCCTGGAAATCCTGCCCCGGCTGGAACTGAACCAGTGCATAGTTCATGCGAGGTCCCTTCATCAGATACTTCGGGCCGCTGTCACCGAAACGGTATTCAAAATCTTTCTCATTTACTACAAACATGTCTATTTCCTTTCTTTTCTTCTTGTGAACTCTGAATCTGAGTTTCACTTAAATGTTTTATACGAATCAGGTACTGCTTACAGGCCTGGCGCGATCCACATATTCTTCGTGAGCTTTCGATCGCAGAGTGCGAGGTTTGCCTTGTAGACCTCCCGCCATACCGGATACATCTCATCGTAGATCTTTTTATTTTCGAGGTTCGGTGTAAAGGTTTTATCGATCTTTGCGCAGCGGGCAGCGCCTTCAGCGATAGAAGGATAGATCCCGACGCCATAGCCGGCCAAGATGGCTGCGCCGAGGGCAGTTGCCTCCTTCACGACCGGTGTAACCACCGTCTTTCCGGTGACATCGGCGAGAATCTGCGACCATAAATCACTTACGGATGCACCGCCGGCGAAGATCAGCTTGTCCGGCTCGTTTCCGGTGGCTTCCTTTACGAGCTCGATATGTCCTTTCACCAGCATCGCGGTATTTTCCAGGATGGAGCGGTAGAAGGTATACTTGTTAAACTTCTCTGGTAAAAGCTCGAAGTTTGTGAAGGTCGGCGCGGCATGCTTCCAGTTGATGAAGTTCATCACATCACTGAAGCAGCACATCATGCCATAGCATCCAGCCGGGATCTTCTCGGCTTCACGGTTCATCAGGTTATACGGATCGTCACCGATCTCCTTTGCTTTTCTCTTTTCCTCCTGACAGAAGCCATCGCGGAACCAGCGCATCACGAGGCCTGGTTTAAAGGCGAGCGCCTCGTACTGCCATACGCCGGGTACGGCATGACAGTTTACACGGACGCGTCCGTATGGATCGGTCTTTCCGCTGTCGGTATTAAATTCATACTGCCAGAAGCTGCCACCGAATACCGCGGCTTCGCCCGGCTTGCATGCGCCGACACCGATGGTGCCGAGCTGACAGTCACCACCGCCGACGACGACCGGTGTCCCCTCTGCGAGACCGGTTTCGGCAGCGCCCTTTGCGGTGACGGCACCTGCAATCGATCCGCATTCCAGAACGTCCGGGAAGATGTCAGTGCGCAGATGACACTTTGCGGCGATGTCGGTATCCCATGTACGTGTCTGCAGATCCAGGAGACCGGTGGTCGATCCGTTACTCGGCTCGACAGCGAGTACGCCGGTCAGCTTGTAAATCAGCCAGTCGTTAAACATGCCGACCTTTGCGGTCTTTTCGTAAATCTCCGGGAGATTGTTCTTAACCCACAGAATACGAGGAATCGCATTGAGCGCATAGCTTTGACCGGACTTCTTATACAGCGCAAGCTCCAGATCCGGATCCATCCGAATCAGCTCCGCGACTTCATCTGTGCTGCGGGCGTCGACATTGGCGCAGGCCCAGATCTCGTTTCCGTCCTGATCGTACAGGAGGATACCCTCACGCATGCAGGTGGTCGAAATCGCTGCGATGTCTGCAGGATCGATGCCGGTTTCGGCGAGGACGTTCCGAACACAGCTGCTGGCCAGTTTCCAGTTGAAGGTCCAGTCGAAGTCCATGCTTCCTGGAAAACGAGGGTCTTCGTTATGCGTCCACTCATGCTGAGAGCAGCCGATCTGGTTTCCCTCTACATCGAAGAGAACCGCACGTACGCTTCCGGTTCCGGCATCGATCGCCATTAAATATTTCTTCATTTGATAAACCATCCTTTCTTTCGAAATATATGATTATTGTTTGCTTTGATAAAGCTCCAGAATAGCGGCAGCCGTGTCCTCATCTGTGATCAGGACGTCGAGATAGCTGCCCATCAGGGTGGCGTAGATCGCTTCGATTTTATGCGGGCCACCGGCGACACCGATGACATTGTTGAAGTTCTCGATCTTGGTCAGCGGAGGACTCATCAGGCGCTTCTCGAGGTCACTGTCGATGAGATGTCCGTGGATGTCGATGAAGTGACTTAAAATATCCCCCACGGCGCCCTGCTTCTGCAGAAACAGGTAGTCATCCGGCGTCAGGATGGCGTTTTTGATGATGGTGGCAGCACTGGTGTCCATGCCACCGATGCCAACGACAGTGAAATCAGAAATCATGGCCATGTTTGCGATGCGCTGGATATCACTTTCCTTTTTCAGTTCTTCCATGATAGAGGAAGAGCTCAGAATCAGCGGACTCGGAATCAGATGCAGGCGGGCGTTGAAGATACTGGACTGCGCGTTCGGCAGGTAGTAATTGACACCACCGGTCAGCGAGATCACATTGATCGGACTTTCCGAGCGCTGGGCCAGATAGTTCAGTATCCGGCTCGGCGTATCGCCGTAGCCCATATTGATATAGGAATTATCCTTGATGCGCTGATTGATGTACATGGAGGCTGCCTGTGCCAGGGAATCGTTTAAAGAATCACCGGATGGCGGCGATGGGATGATCAGGACATCATTTAAATGAAACAGATCCTTGAAGTCCTTTTCCATATTCAGACGTCGGGTACTGCTGTTTCGAATCTGGAAGGTGATCAGCCCGTTTTCCTTTGCCTTATCGAGCAGACGAAGGATTTTGATACGGTTAATGCCCAGAAGCTTCGCGATTTCCTGCTGCGTCAGGTTCTCGATATAGTAATACCAGGCGATTTTAATCATTAATTCTTCTTCATAGTTATAGTTCTGCTCCATGATGAGATCCTCTGTATAAAAATCGGTGGCTAAACGCAACAAATGTTCATGGCATAAAAATATGTTTATCAAAAGTATAAAGAGCATTGTGCAAAATGTCAATATAAATAAAGCGTTCATTTACACAGTTGTTAAACTGAACAATAAAATATTTGGAATGCGCGCTTGCTATGTTGACAAATGATAGTGACGGCGTTAATATAAGTTCATTAGTTGAACAAAAGTGCCCAATGCAATGGAGGAAAGGTCATAATGGAGAATAACAATAAACCAGGAGCTGAAAATCTGCTGCAGGTTTGCGATATTTATAAATCCTTTGGCGATAATGCAGTTCTGAAGGGCATGACATTAAGCCTGAAAGCCGGAGAAGTCCTCTCCCTGATCGGAGGTAACGGTGCTGGAAAAAGTACCTTAATGAAGATCATTATGGGCATCTATACACATGACAGTGGAAAGGTTTATGTCGATGGTAAGGAGATGACGGCAGGCAAAACGACCGAGGCCCTGTCCAGCGGCGTATACATGGTGCCACAGGAGCCGCTGCTTTTCCCGCATATGAGCGTGGAAGAGAATATCCTCATCGGTTTTACCAGACCACAGGCGGAGCTCCATAAGGAACTGATCGATACGATGAAGAGCATCGGCTGGAACCTGGAGCTGAACCGGAAGGCGAATACGCTCTCGATCGCAGAGCAGCAGCTGGTTGAGCTGCTGCGCGGACTGCTGAGACACGCGAAGATCCTGATTCTGGACGAACCGACCAGCGCACTTACCTTTAAGGAAGTAGAAAGCCTGTTCAAGGTGATCAAGGACTTAAAGGCACAGGGTATCGGCATCATCTACATCACCCATCGTCTGGACGAGGTGTTTGAAATTTCGACCGACGTCGGCATCATGCGGGATGGACGTATCACCCTGATGGGAAAGATCGGAGAATTCACGAAGGCTGCGCTGGTAAAGGGACTTTTACCGGATGCCACAGATCAGCAGGAAGTCGTAAGCAAAACCGATGTTGATTACACGAAGGCACCGGTGCTGGAGCTTCAGAACTTCAGCGGCTATGGGTTTAAGGATATTTCCCTGAAGGTGTACCCTGGCGAGATCCTGGGCGTTGCAGGCGTGGTTGGTGCCGGACGAACCGAGATGGCACAGACCATCTTCGGTATGGATAAGGTGCTGGGTGGTAAGGTCTATCTGGATGGACAGGATATCACCGGACTGAGTACACAGAAGGTGATGAAGGCCGGCCTCAACTATGTTTCCGAGGATCGACATGCCGATGGTATTTTCAAGATTTCATCGGTTGCATATAACATCACAAGCGGAATCCTGGGTGAATCTTTCATGGGAAAGGTTTTCCTGGATACAAAAAAGGAAAAGGAACTGACACAGCAGTACATCGATGACTTCCGTATCAAGGTAACCGGACAGGATCAGGAGCTGGGAAGTCTTTCCGGCGGTAACCAGCAGAAGGTCGTCATCGGACATGCACTGGCGACCGGTCCGAAGCTGATCATCCTGGACGAGCCGACACGAGGTATCGATGCAGGTGCACGAACCGATGTCTATAACATCATCAAGGGTCTGTCGAAGAAAGGCCTGGCTGTACTGCTGATTTCATCCGATATGGAGGAAATTATCGAATTGAGCGACCGGGCAGTGACCATCCACCAGGGACGACTGAACTGTGAGTTTGCACGATCAGAAATCAATCAGGAGAATCTCACGAGAGCTTCCTTCGGTGTTGTTGGAAAGGAGAAAGAATAATGAACAGTTTACGGACACTCTTGAAAAAGAGAGAAATGACGAGCTTCTTTTTCCTGATTTTACTTTTTGCAGTGGTTGGCTGTATCAATCCGGCGTTTCTGGCGGTAAGTAATATCGCCGCCTGCTTTAATTCGTCGGTTGTTTTCGTCATTATATCGGTGGGCATGGCATTTACCATCATGGTCGGAGAAATCGACGTATCGGTAGGCTCCTGCCTCGGCATGACCGCCGTGGTTGTGGGTTCCATGATCTGTAACGGTGCCAGCTGGGCGGTCGCTTTTGCGGTCGGCATTCTGATCGGTATCATCGTCGGCTGCATCAATGGCTTCGGTGTGGCGATCATGAAAGCACCTTCACTGATTTTTACCTTAGGTGTAAATGGTATCTTACGAGGCCTGATGTTTATCTACACGAATGGTGCAGATGTAAATAATATTCCGAAGAGTTTTAAGGATATTTCCGCGAAGGCACTGCCGGGCATCAAGATTACCTATTATTTCATCGGAGCGCTGATTCTTACACTGATCGTCCATCTTCTTCTTACCAGAACGCGAAAGGGAAGATACGTAAAGGCGGTCGGCGATAATGCAGATGGTGCGAAGCTGGTCGGTATCGATCCGGTCAAGACCAAGTTTCTGTCCTATATCATCTGCTCTGTGATGGCGTCGATTGCAGGCATCCTGTTCTGCAGCCGTATCGGTATCGTCACCACCTCGAGTGGTAATGGATATGAGATGACCGCCGTGGCCGCCTGTGTATTGGGTGGTATCAGCCTTACCGGTGGTGTGGGAAGTGTGATCGGATCTGCCATCGGCGCGGTCATCATGAGTTCCATCAGTTACCTTCTGGTATTTATGGGCTTCTCGTCCAATTATAATGATGCGATTACAGGAAGCATCCTGATCGTGATCGTCGTCGTCGATTCTGTCATGCAGATTCGGTCCAGAATGAAGTTAAGACATGAAAGACTGCAGGCAAGAACACGGGATGATATGGTGACGGAAGGAGAGAATGCATGATGAGCGGAAATGTTTCAAGTGAAAATAAAAACAAGCTGAAAGCAAAGCTGAACTGGAACTGGTTCCTGATCGCCGTCATTCTGATCGAAATTCTTATTTTCGGCGTGACCAATCCGAAGTTCCTGAATGTTTCGTCGATGTTCCGCAGTATGAATGACTTCGTTCCGATCGGTATCATCGGTATCTTCGTCACACTGGTCATGATCACCGGCGGTATCGATATCCAGGCAGGCTCCATCGTAGGACTGACCTCGATCATCATCGGTGTGGCGTGGCAGGACTGGGGACTCAATATCTGGGCGGCGGTTGCACTGGCTGTCGTGATCGCTATCTTATGTGGCATCCTGACCGGATTCTTCATCGCGTACTGTGGAGTGCAGGCGATGGTGGCGACGCTGGGTGGCAGCTTCCTGTATGCCGGCCTTGCGCTGATGGTATCCACCATGAGTAATACACCGTCCTACATGGGTATCACGAATTTTCCGGATGCATTCCGAGCGATGACCAAGTTTAAAATCGGTAAGATCTCACCGGGCCCGGCGATCGTTTTTCTGATCGTAGCCGTCATCATGGGCATCGTGCTTCATAAGACCAAGTATGGACGTAAGATCTTTCTCGTCGGTGTGAATCCGAATGCCGGCAGCTTCTCGGGCATCAATACGAAGAGAGTAGTCCTTTCTACCTATGTGCTGAGTGCGATCGGTGCGGCCATCGCAGGTATCGTTCTTACCTCGTACTACAACATCGCAAAGTCCGATCTCGGAAGTACATTCACCATGAATATCATCACCGTTGTTGTGCTGGGTGGTACCTTATCGACCGGTGGAAAGGGAAATGTACTCGGCACCGTGCTGGCGACCATCATTATCGGACTGATCAAATTCGGACTTCCGCTGTGCTTCGGTATCAATGCACAGTACCTGGATGCGCCGATCGGCATCCTGCTGGTCGTTGTTCTGCTGGGACGTGCACTGATGGTCCATCCGGCGTTTGTAAACTACCGTGCAAAATGTAAAAGTCAGCGGCAGAAGGCAGCTGCATAAACCAAGTTAGATCATATCTAAACATACATATCAAACATCCAAAGGAGGAAATGTAATGAAGAAGATTTTATCAACCGTATTAGTAGGTGCGATGCTGACATCTATGCTCGCAGGCTGTGGTGGAAACACCAAGGCACCAGAGACAACCGCAGCAGCGAAGGCAGAGACCACTGCAGCTGCAGCAGAGACCACCGCAGCAGCTGCAGAGACCGAGGCTCCGGCAGCAGAGAGCACATCCGGTGCAAGCGTAGAAGGAAAGACCGTTGCGTTTATTCCGAAGCTGACCGGTAACGCATTCTTCGAGGTTGCCAATGATGGTGCTCAGGAGTTCGCAAAGAAGTGGAACATCAACGTAAACTACATGGGCAGCTCAAGTGCAGCCGTAGCAGATCAGGTATCCGTTATCAACCAGGCGATTTCTTCAGGCGTAGATGCTATCTGTATCTCCACTGTAGATGCAGCAGGTGTTTCAGATGCACTGAATGAGGCGAGGGATGCCGGTATCGTTGTCAGCACATGGGATTCGGACGCAAACGTTGAGGATAGAAGCCTTATGGTTTCCCAGGGAACACCGGAAGTTTTAGGACAGATGCTCGTTGATATGGCTGTGGATGGCTTAAAGGCAAGAGGCAAGGATCCGGAGAAGGATGAAATCAAGTACTGCTGGCACTATTCACAGGCGACCGTAACCGATCAGAACAGCTGGCAGGTTGCAGGTGAAAAAATCATCGCTGAGACCTATCCGAACTGGACCAATGTTCACCCGGATAACTACTATTCTGAGCAGGATGCAGAGAAGTCCATCACGGTAGGTGAGGCTGTTCTCGATGCAAACCCGGATATCGACGTCATCATCTGTAACGACTCTACTGCTCTTCCTGGCCAGTTACAGGCTGCAGAGAACAAGGGCTATAACAAGGACAACGTAACCATCACCGGTTTCGCAACTCCGAACGCTGTAAAGCAGTACTGCATAAACGGAACTCTTTACAACTGGGGTCTCTGGGATGCAAAGCTTCAGGGCGCTATGGGCTGCTACGTCGCTGCATATCTCGCTGCAGGTAACACTGTGAAGGTCGGCGATTCCATCGATATCCCTGAGATCGGCTCCTGCGAAGTTCTTGCAAACGAAAGCATCTCCGCTGGTGCAGCTACCGGTGATGAGAATAATGGTGTCGTTCTTCTTCCGGAGCGTCTCGTATTCACCGCTGAGAACATGAACAATTATGATTTCTAAATCATAAATACTACAAATATAACTGAATATAACTGAATATAACTTATGATATGTATGTTGTAACAAACTGAATATAGTCGAAAGGAAACACATCGATGGCAGATTTAGAGGGACTTAAAGTAGCGAAGGATTATCACGTAGATACACCATTTGCAAATCAGGATGGATTTTATCTTAAGGGCGCAAATAATCTGGATTGGGGAATGAAGCATCATCTTGCGAATATCTTTAATCCGAAGAGCGGAAACACCGTGATGTTTGCGTTTGACCATGGTTATTTCATGGGCAGCACGGCCGGCCTGGAGCGACTTGACTTATTACTGCCGAAGCTGGCACCATACGTTGACTGCTTTATGGGCACGAGAGGCGCGATTCGCACATGCTTAAAACCGGAATTCACCAATGCGATTGCACTGAGAGTATCCTCTGGTTCAAGCATGCTGCAGGATGATCTGAGTCATGAAGTCGTAGCTGTAGATATCGAGGATTCCATTCGTATGAATGCGGACTGTATGGCATCACAGGTATTTATCGGTGCAGATGGACAGCTGTCCAGCATCGATAACCTGAGCAAGGTGATCAATGCCGGTATGCGCTACAGCATCCCGACCCTGGGCGTATGTGCCGTAGGTAAGGAGATGGAGCGTACCGACCGTTTCTTCAAGCTGGCGACTCGTATCATCGCAGAGATGGGCTGTCAGATCGTGAAGACCTATAACTGTGAGCACTTCGAAGAAGTCGTATCGGCCTGCCCGGTACCGATCGTCGTAGCCGGCGGTAAGAAGCTTGCAGAGAAGGATGCACTGACCCTGGCTTATGAAGTGATTCAGAAGGGCGCACGTGGTGTTGACATGGGACGTAATATCTTCCAGAGCCAGCATCCGGTAGAGATGGCGCAGGCGGTTCATAAGGTAGTGCATGAAGGCTTTACAGATAAGGAAGCATTCGAGTTTTATGAGGATCTCATTCACTGATCTGATGAATGAAGAGAAGAGGGGGGCAGACCGAAAGGTCTGCTCCCCCTTTTATGATGGATGAAATATAAGTCACGGCTGGGGATCGCTGCGTGAAGGTATGCGCGCTCGCTAAACCATCCGAAGAGGACGACGGATCTGAAAGAGCTACGATTGAAACAGAACCTGAAAAAGAGGAATCCCCCTCTGGGATTCCTCTTTATATGCTAAGCATTTAAGCTTATGTTTTATGTTCCATATTCGATTTAAAAACTTAATAGTACAACGGAGTATCTCCTCTAGGTACTAAGCCTATATGGTTAAAATAGCTTTGTGCTATCTTTTCTGGATATCTGTTCTATTTTGTTTTTATAAAGATGATAATATCGCGCGGGCCTGGTGAAAGATCCTTTATCTGGAGAAACACTCCGATGCTGAATAACATGACCGCTTATGCGCTGTTATCGATGGATTTTATCTTTCGTGAAGCCCGGAGATATTATCAACGAACTGTGCTGGAATCATCGTTTTCATACCTCCTTCCTTTTTTATCGTTTCGGTGATTTGTCGGATCACCACTTTGTTAACGTCTGAATCTTCCTTTCTCGTCAGAAGATTTTCTGTTAACGAATCTTTTTTTATCTTGTGTCTATATAGTACCACTCGGAAAAACTTTTAGCAATACTTTTGCCAGAGGAAAATATTTTTATTTTTGCATCTGCAGTCCATGCGCCTTATAATGAACATAGACAGCAGAAATGGAGTGCATACTATGGTGAAACGTAACCCGGTGGAGAAGAAAATACAGAGAAAGTGCTACGTGGTCGGGTTGATCGCCTTCGTGAGTGCACTTTTTCTGGCTTATTTTTTATTGGGAAATATCAGGAAAAATGAACAGGCTGCAGCGACGTATACCGCACAGAATACAGTTCGCAGAATCCAGTCTCAGCTGGATGAGTATGTGACCTGCTCGAATGTGCTGGAAAATGTCATTCTGGCCGGATATGAGCTGAACGAGGAGGGATTCTCTACGCTGGCGAGTGTGCTTCCGAATGAAGATGGTGTGGTGAAGGCCTTCGAGCTGGCACCGAAGGGGGTCGTCGCGGAGATTTATCCGATGGAGGAAAACGCAGAAGCGATCGGGCTCGATCTGCTGACGGCGCATGAACGGGCGGTCGATGCGAAGCTGGCGAAAGAAAGTATGGAATATACCATCGCGGGCCCGTTTGAGCTCAGACAGGGTGGCATCGGTGCGCTTCTGTTTAATCCGGTATATCAGATGAATACTGCGGAGCAGCGGGAGTTCTGGGGCTTCATCGTCCTGGTCATCGACTGGGATAAGTTTGTGGCGAAGATGGGACTCGACCGTCTGAGTGAAGCCGACTACTGCTATCGGATCTGGAAAGAGGACAGTGTGACCGGCGAGCCGAATGTGCTGGTGCAGTGCCCGCATTCATTTCCGAAGGATCGACTGACGGTAGACTGCACGCTTCCGAATGACAGCTGGTACTTCGATATCATCCCATCGGATGGCTGGATTCCGATATCCTACTGGATTTCTGACGTCGTGATCTGCTATGTTTTATCGCTTCTGATCGCTGCGCTGTTCTATCTGTTCTTTATGAAACGCTATCACGAACAGCAGTATGCCGAGAAGCTGCATCTGTCGGCTGCAGAGGCGCAGGAGGCGAGTGAAGCGAAGACACGCTTCCTCTTCAATATGAGCCATGATATCCGAACGCCGATGAACGCCATCATGGGCTTCACGGAGCTGCTGAATCGAAATCTCGATGATCAGGAAAAGGCGAGAGGCTATCTTCGGAAGATTCAGAACGCAAGCAGCCTGCTGTTGACCATCATCAATCAGGTGCTGGAGATGGCCAGAATCGAAAGCGGTACTGTGACGCTGAAGCTCGAAGCGGCGGATCTCAGTGCACTGTTCCACTCCGTCAATACGGTGTTTGAAGCCGACATCCAGAAAAAGAATATCCAGTACTCCGAGGACGCCCATGTGCCGCATAAGTTTGCGTACTGTGACAAGACGAAGCTGGAGGAGATCTATCTCAATATCGTGAGCAATGCCATCAAGTACACCCCGGATGGACACGCCATCCGCGTGGAGATTCATGAGCTTCCGTCCGAGGATAAGAAGAAGGCATGTTATCGCTTCACCTGTGAGGACAGCGGCATCGGCATGAGTGTGGACTATCTGCCTCACATCTTCGATGAATTTTCCAGAGAGCATACCACGACGGAGAATAAGGTCGTCGGCACCGGTCTCGGACTTCCGATCGTCAAATCCCTCATCGAACAGATGGGTGGCACGATCCAGGTGGAGAGTATCCAGGGTGTCGGCACGAAGTTCACCGTTGACCTCACGCTGACGCTCGCTTCCCGGGAGGAAGTATACTCGTCGCCGGAGACATCGGCGGAAGCGGAGCACGCGAAGCTCAGAGGACGCCGTATTCTGCTCGCGGAGGACAATGAGCTGAACGCCGAGATCGCGATCGAGCTGCTCGGGGAGGAAGGACTTCTCATCGAGCGTGCGGCGGATGGAGAGGAGTGCTGCACGATGCTGGCACAGGCACCAGAGGGCTACTATGATCTCATACTCATGGATATTCAGATGCCGGGAATGAACGGCTATGAGGCGGCGGCAAAGATCCGCGGTATGGCGGATGTGAAAAAGGCAGGCATTCCGATCATTGCGATGACCGCAAACGCCTTCGCGGAGGATCGCCAGGCGGCGTTCGATGCCGGGATGAACGCACACGTCGCGAAGCCGATCGACATGGCCGTGCTGCTGCCGACACTGCTGCGCTGGCTCTGACGCAAGCCAATGTTTACAGCGGGATGGGATGCGGCACCGAGGTGGAAACGCCGGCGGAGCGATCCTGTGTGCGCACCATACGGAATCGATGCTTCCGAAAGAGGAGCTCGGGATATGAATGGAGAGAATATGACGAAGGATGAGGCGCGGGCACTGATCCGTGAAAAAAAGAAAGCACTGACAGAGGAGTACCGTGCGCAGGCGAGTGCGGAGATCGCGACACGTTTTCTCTGCTATCCGATTTTTCAGCAGGTGGATTCGATTTTCTGCTACGTGAATACGGAGGACGAGCCGTCGACGCGGGAGATCATCGAGACGGCCTGGCAGATGGGAAAGCTCGTAACGGTGCCACGTTGCATCCCTGGGCCGGAACATCGTATGGAGGCGGTGCAGATCATGAGCTGGGACGATCTCGTGCCGGGGGCGTATGGACTGCTGGAGCCGAAGGCGGGGCTGCCAGTGGTGGATGCGTATAAGATCGCGCTGGCGGTGGTGCCATGCATCGCGGCGGATCGCTATGGCCGGCGGCTGGGCCATGGGGCGGGCTACTATGACCGCTTCCTGCAGGGACAGACGATGTATATGTACTGTCTCTGCTATGGGGCGCAGATGCTGCCGGAGGTGCCGGTGGATGCGCAGGACGTCACGATGAACCGTGTCTTTTCCGAGGATAAGATCTATAATCCGCGACTGGCCAGCGACGATCTCCGGGAGGAGCTCGCGGAGGAGCTGCCGGCGGGTGGGATCCGTGCGTTCCTGAAGGGGCTGTTTCATCGAAAATAAGGAGTGTGTATCATGATCGACGAAGAAAAGATCGAGAAATTGAAGGCGTGGATGGACGATGCCAGGAGCGTCGTGTTCTTCGGTGGCGCGGGGGTGTCGACGGAGAGCGGAGTGCCGGATTTCCGAAGTAAGGATGGACTCTACAATCAGCATGATGTCCGCTTCGATCAGTATCCGCCGGAGTATCTCCTGAGTCACAGCTGTCTCGTAAATGAGCCGCAGGTGTACTTCGAGTTTCACCGGCAGAAGATGGATACGCGGGCAGTGCAGCCGAACGCGGCTCATAAGTATCTCGCGGCGCTCGAAAAGACAGGAAAGCTGAGCGCCATCGTGACACAGAACATCGATGGACTGCATCAGAAGGCGGGCAGTCAGGTGGTGTATGAGATCCACGGCAGTGCACTTCGAAACTACTGCATGCGTTGCGGGAAGACTTATCCTTCGGACTACATTTTCGAATCGAAGGAGCCGATTCCGCACTGCAGCTGCGGCGGTGTGATCCGTCCGGACATCACCCTCTACGAGGAGAGCCTCCCGGAGACTGCGGTACGAGGCGCGATTCAGGCCATCGCTGCGGCGGATATGCTGATCATCGGTGGCACCTCACTGACGGTATATCCGGCGGCTTCCTATATCCAGTACTTCCGCGGGAAGTATCTCGTGATCATCAATCGGGATGCACTTTCCGTGCGGATGCGTGCTGATACCCTGCTCATCCAGGATAAAATCGGTGAGGTGTTCACGCGACTGGCGGAGCTGCAGGGGCTATAGCAGTCGTAGCATATCCTCCGGGAGCGGTGCAGTCAGTTCGAGGAGCTTCCCGCTGATCGGGTGCCGGAAGCGGAGACGCCAGGAGTGGAGTGGCTGACGGGTGATGAAACGCTCATCCGGATGGTAGAGAAAATCGCCCGGGAGCGGGTGCCCGAGGTACTTCATATGCACACGAATCTGATGGGTACGTCCGGTTTCGAGCTTCAGGCGCAGGAGACTCAGGTCTTTTTCTTCATTATAAGAAAGCAGCAGGCCGTGCGTGACGGCGTAGTCCCCCTGCACGTAGTCGATGCAGCGTTCGATGACGGAATCTTCCTTCCGACCGATTGCTGCGTCGACGGTGAAGTGCAGACCGAGGACAGGATTCGTCGGATCGAACAGTGCCGGGATGTTCGCAAGGGAGTCTGGAAAGCGGCCATCCAGATTCTGCAGACGGGCGCGCGCATAGACTGGATCTGCGGAACGGTTCAGATAAAGTCCACTCGGAAGCGGGGTGCCGCTTAGTGTGCGGATGCCATCCTGAGGACTTTCTTTAACAGAGCGTGTTTCACACTGGTCGGCGTGCGTGCAGCGGGACACAGTGGATGCCTGTAAAGCAGCCCCTGTATCCGCGCATCGGAAGAGGTCCCGCACATCTCCGGAGGCGATGGCGAGGTACTCGCGCTGGATCGCATGCGCGCGAATCATATCGCCGAGGCGGGCTGCTGCGTGCATGTTCTTCGCGGCGATCAGCAGACCGCTCGTGTCGCGGTCAAGGCGATTCACGATACGGTTCACATAATGCTCGTAGCCGAGGACGTGGTGTGTGTACCAGCAGAGTGCGTTTCCGAGCGTGTGCTCATAGTGCCCCATCGAAGGATGGATAGGAAGCCCGGCCGGTTTATCGACGACCAGGATATCCTCGTCCTCATAGACGATCGACAGCGGGATCTCGGTCTCGACGACATGCGGACTGTCCTCGGTCTCGAGGATGTTGCAGCGAAGCCGATCGCCGGTAGCGAGGACTTCCTTCAGGTAGCTCCGGTGCCCGTTCAGGACGAGCCCGTCGATACCGTCCACCTTCGTTTCCGCTGTGTGGCCAATGCTGACTGGGGAAGCACAGGTGGTCCGGCTGTTCGCATTGGCCGCCGAAACATCGACGAAAGTGTGGATCGTCGCGGTGCTGGCACAGATGCTCTGGTCGTCTGCATTGGCCGCCGGTAGATCGGTGGTGATGTGCTCTGCTGCGCTGAGCGCACGGGTGTTCCGAAGGTGGTAGAGTGTCGTCCGGGAGTAGCCCTCGGAACGAAGAAAAGCCTCCACGGTGTGGCCGTGGAAGCTTTCTGGGATGATATAGTCGATCTGTCGCAGGTTTTCTGCCATAATCTCACTTTCATAGAGGACTGCGGGATGCAGCGAGATACAGTTGCTTTTCTGCCGAAGCGGAAGTGATCCGTGCACGGCAGAAGGTGCTCTGCATGGAAAAGAAGCAAAATCGGATTACTTTTCGCTGCTGAAGTGGAAGGTGTCCTTGAGGCCGAGCCACTTCTGATCCTTATCGGAGAGATTGAGCGGGGTGCCATCCTCGAGGGTGTAGCCTTCGGCACTTGCGGAACCAGGGTAGGTGCCCCGGAGCTGCGGCCACTGGATGTTGATCTCCGGATCGTTCCATGCGAGACCGGACTCATCGCCCGGATGCCAGAAATCGGTGACCTTATAGCAGAACTCAGCGACATCGGAGAGTACCAGGAAACCGTGCGCGAAGCCCTCGGAGATGTAGAACTGCTTCTTGTTCTCCTCGGTGAGCTCGACGCCGTAGTACTGGCCATAGGTCGGGCTGCCTTCACGGAGGTCGACGGCGACGTCGTATACAGAACCCTTGATGACGCGGACGAGCTTGCCCTGCGGGTACTGCTTCTGGAAGTGCAGACCACGAAGAACGCCCTTCGTGGACATGGACTGATTATCCTGAACGAAGACCATGTCGAGGCCGGCCTCGTGCATATCCTTCTGATTATAGGTTTCCATAAAATAGCCACGTGCGTCGCCATGAACGCTCGGCTCGATGACATAAAGGCCTTCAATCGGTGCCTTGGTAACTTTGATCTGTCCCATGATATATCTCCTTACATCTTTATAAGCATGAATCGGTTGTCTGACCGAAGTCGTACCTATTATAAGGCGACGCGACAGAAAAAGCCACAGTGGATTTTCTGACATAACGGTTCAGGCAGTGGGACCCGGAGGGGTGATAACGAAGGCACAGTACTCCGAGACCGGTGAACTCTAAGCCGGGGACCCTATCCTACAGAAAAATAAAAATAATTATTAATTTCACTTGACGAATGCGTGTAAAAGGAGTAATATACGGATAAATCAATAATGGTTATTGATTTTGAGTTCACTGTTTAGGAGCAACGATGAATTATTCAAGACAGCGCGAGGAAGTCCTTGATCAGCTTAGCGGGCATAAGGATCATCCGACAGCGGATGTGATTTTTGCAGAGCTTCGTGACAGGGATCCGAACATCAGCCTGGCGACCGTCTACCGTAATCTGAAGCTTCTCGCGAAGAACGGTACGATTCAGAAGCTGAGCTTCGTATCTGGTGCGGATCACTTCGATCCGAATGCAGAAAAGCATGTGCACTTCGTATGTGACCGCTGTGGCGGCGTCTTCGATGTGCCGATGCCGGAAGCGGATACACTGGATGAAGAGGCAGCACAGCATGTGCCGGGGATCGTCACCGGCCATGATCTGGTATTTCATGGGATCTGTGAGCGGTGCTGTGAAGCAGGCGAAGCGGAGGGGTCTGCAGGCGATGCTCTCGGATGATTCAGCGCGAAGAGATGGGGACATGAAGGAAGTGACCGGTGTCCGCGCTCATCGGCAGCGAATGGAGTAAGAACGGATAAACGAAAAATTATGTAGCAGAAGCTGCTCATTTAAAAGGAGAATGAATTATGAAGGTAAAGACTTGGGTATGTTCCGTATGTGGTTATGTTTACAAGGGAGAGGTTCCACCAGAGGAGTGTCCGGTATGCCATGCGCCGGCGGAGAAGTTCGTTGAGCAGGAAGAGGAGATGACCTGGGCGGCAGAGCATGTGATCGGTGTTGCAAGTGATGTTCGCGAGGATATCAAGGAAGACCTGCGCGCAAACTTCCAGGGTGAGTGCACCGAGGTTGGTATGTATCTTGCGATGTCCAGAGCAGCTTACCGTGAGGGTTACCCGGAGATCGGTGAGTACTATAAGACCGCTGCATTTGAAGAGGCTGAGCACGCAGCGAAGTTTGCGGAGCTTCTTGGCGAGGTCGTTTCCCCATCCACGAAGGAGAACCTCACCGTACGTGTCGCTGCAGAGAACGGCGCAACGGCTGGTAAGGTAGACCTTGCGAAGCGTGCGAAGGAGCTGAACCTCGATGCGATCCATGATACCGTTCATGAGATGGCACGTGACGAGGCAAGACATGGTAAGGCCTTTGCCGGTCTTCTCAAGAGATACTTCGGCTAATATAGTAATAAAAACCATGTGAAATGGCGTTGTATATTTTTTAACAAAGGGAGGGCAGAGTCGTTGACGATGCCCTCCTTTTGGTATAAACTACAAGCGATTATGGCTTAAAAGCTTCATTTTAAGCGCTACTGAAACCCCGTGTTTATGTTGAAGGATAGAAATAGAAGGTGGCATTTATGACAGAGAAGAAACCAGTTTTACTGATGATTCTTGATGGATATGGTATCAATCCGAATCCAGAGGGAAATGCAATTGCGATGGCGGATACACCGGTGATGGATCGGCTTGAGAAAGAGTATCCGTTCGTAGAGGGTCAGGCTTCCGGACTGTATGTAGGTCTTCCAGATGGTCAGATGGGTAACTCCGAGGTGGGCCACATGAATATGGGTGCCGGTCGGATCGTTTATCAGGACCTCACGAGAATCACGAAGTCCATCCAGGATGGCGATTTCTTTACGAATCCGGAGCTCGTGGCAGCGGTTGAAAACTGCAAGAAGAATGGCTCCGCACTGAACCTGATGGGTCTCGTTTCAAACGGTGGTGTACATTCTCACCTCGAGCATATCTTCGGCCTTCTTGAGCTTGCGAAGCGTCATGGCTTAACGAAGGTATATCTCTATGCCTTCCTCGATGGTCGTGATACACCACCAGATTCCGGTAAGGCGTTCCTCGAGGAGGTCGAGGCGAAGATGGCAGAGCTCGGTGTC
Source organism: Oribacterium sp. (assembly GCA_004554245.1). GTDB lineage: Bacteria > Bacillota > Clostridia > Lachnospirales > Lachnospiraceae > Oribacterium. The sequence goes on from SFND01000001.1 coordinate 140,590, forward strand.
GGTGAGATCGCGATGATCTCCGGCCGTTACTATGCGATGGATCGTGATAAGAACTACGATCGTGTCGAGAAGGCATACGATGCGATGACGAAGGGAATCGGGAACCACTTTGCGTCCGTATCCGAGGCGATGCAGAGCTCCTATGATGAGAAGGTATACGATGAGTTCGTGGTTCCGTGCGTGATCGAGAAGGAGGGCGCTCCGAGACATATGATTCAGGATGGTGATTCCTGCATCTTCTTCAACTTCCGTCCGGACCGTGCACGTGAGATGACCCACTGCTTCTGTGATGATGAGTTCAGCTTCTTCGAGAGAGGAAAGCGTCTCGATACTACGTTTGTATGCTTCACCGATTATGATGCGACCATCCCGAACAAGCAGATCGCGTTCCCGAAGCAGAGCATCACGAAGACCCTCGGTGAGTATGTTGCATCGCTTGGTTTAAAGCAGCTTCGTATCGCAGAGACCGAGAAGTATGCACACGTTACCTTCTTCTTTAACGGTGGCGTCGAGGAACCGAATGCCGGTGAGGATCGTATCCTCGTTCCGTCTCCGAAGGACGTTCCGACCTACGATCTGAAGCCGCAGATGTCCTGCCCTGAGGTGTGCGAGAAGCTGGTGGAGGCGATCAAGTCCGGGAAGTATGACATGATCATCGCAAACTTCGCAAACCCGGATATGGTCGGTCATACCGGTGTGATTCCAGCGGCTGTAAAGGCCATCGAAGTGGTGGACCATGCCGTCGGAGAGGTTGTAGATGCCATCAAGGAGGTCGGCGGTCAGATGATGATCGTCGCCGATCATGGTAATGCCGATATGATGATCAACTATGAGACCGGCGAGCCATGGACCGCACATACCACGAATCCGGTTCCGTTCATTCTGATCAATTCGAATCCGAACTGGAAGCTTCGTGAGGGTGGCGCACTCTGCGATATCGCACCGACACTGCTCCAGATGATGGAGATCCCGCAGCCGGAGGAGATGAGCGGCAAGTCTCTCATCGTTGAAAAGTAAGCGCTGCTGAGCTGCCGTGCCGTCCGGCTTCGGCCTCACGGCACTGTACAGAGAGTTTGAGGTAAATATATATGAACGTTGGCGTTTCAACTGATTCCGGTAGTGGTATCACACCACAGGAGAGTGCAGAGCTCGGCATCCGTGTCGTTCCGATGCCTTTCCGGATCGATGATCAGGAATATTACGAAAACATCAACCTTACAAGAGAAGAGTTCTTCGAAAAGCTGAAGAATGATCATGACATCGCGACATCGCAGCCGAGTATGGAGGATGTGATGAAGGTCTGGGACGAGCTCCTCGAGACCTGTGACCAGATCGTGCATGTGCCACTGAGCTCGGGACTGTCCGGTTCGACACAGACAGCGATGATGCTGGCGCAGGATGAGAAGTACGAGGGACGTGTATTCGTGCCGGACGATCGTGGTGTATCGGTCGTACAGCGTCAGGTTGCGATCTTTGCGACGGAGCTCGCTGCACACGGCTATGATGGACAGCAGATCTGCGACATCCTGAACCGTGATGCGGAGCAGAACCAGATCTATGTCGGTGTGGATACACTGAAGTACCTGAAGAAGGGTGGACGTATCACACCGGTGGCCGCTGCCATCGGCACACTGCTCCATATCAAACCGGTGCTCGGCATCACAAACGGCGGAAAGCTTGATTCCTATACGAAGGTGCGGACGACCCGTCAGGTGAAGGATGCGATCATCAAGGGACTGAAGAGCGAGCTGGAAGGTCGCCTCGGCGATCCGGAGATGAAGAACTGCTATGTCGCGATCGCCTATACGGATAATCCGGAGCAGGCGGCCGACTTCGCAGAGGAGCTGAAGGAAGCCTTTCCGGATCGACTGAATCCGGAGATCGCTGTTCGACCGCTGTCGCTGCTGATTTCCTGTCACATCGGCCAGGACGGACTGGGTGCAGCCGTCATCGAGCGTCCGGCTGAGCTGAATCCATAAAATAGTATGAAAATGAAAGAGGTCGGACCTTGATGGGTCCGGCCTCTTCTGCTATGATGCTCTTATGAATGTGAAACGACCGCTTCTTCTGATGGCCGTGGTGTATGTACTTGGAGTGTGCGTATCTGCCGGGGAATGTGGTTTCGTTCTGAGAGGGGCTGCGGTGATTCTGTCCGCATGCCTCGTTTTCCATGGGATAAAAAAGAAAACGCTTCGGAAGGGTGCGCTTGCACTCTTATTTGTGCTGTTCCTCGCCGGGGGTCTGCGCTATCGGATGGCAGCCCGCGCATTTCAGCGTTCGGAGGAACGGATCCGTATCTTCAGCGGGATGAAGGTGCGTCTGTGCGGAGAAGTGCAGGAATATACGGAGGCTGCGGGAAAGGCGAAGCTGCGCGTGCGAAACGCGCTGCTGTCGAGTGCGTACGGTGCGCGGGATACGCTGCCGGCTTCGGCCACCGCGGCGCTGCGGGCGCGCTATGATCAGCCGGTTGGGACGATCCTCGTCTACATGGAGACCGGGGATGCAGCGTCGCAGTCTGGAAAGTGGAGCGAGAAGGATCGTACATGCAGGGCGCAGTCACCGTCTGAAAAACAGGACAGGGATCCGACGGCAGATCGGCATCCGGAGGCGTCTCGGCCTCTGCCGGGGGAGCGGATCGAAGTGTATGGGAAGATCTCGCCGGTGGAAGCGCCGCGGAATGAGGGTGTGTTTGATTTTCGTCTGTACTATCGGACGATATCCGTGCAGGGTTCGATGTACGGGACATCCTTCCGGGTGGTCGGAGGGGAGCCGAAGCCTTTTGCAAGGGGGCTGCAGGAGCTCCGACTTCGGATGGGGGATATCCTCGATCAGCTGCTGCCGCCACAGGACGCCGGCATTTACCGTGCACTGCTGACGGGAGATAAATCGGCCATGGATGAGGATATCCGATCCCTCTATCAGGAGAATGGCATCGCCCATATTCTCGCGGTTTCCGGCCTGCATCTGTCGATTCTGGGCCTCGGTGTCTATGAGCTGCTGCGGCACTTCGGCAGAAGTAAGGCCGCATCCGGCAGCGTCGCAGCTCTTCTGATCATATCCTACGGGATTCTGACGGGCTGCTCCGGCTCGGCTCTCCGGGCAGTGCTGATGCTGCTTCTACGCTTTCTCGCTGCTGCCGTCGGACGGAGCTATGATATGCTGACGGCGATGGCCGCGGCCGCACTCTTTCTCCTGTGGAAGGAGCCGTTCATGCTTTTCGGTGCAGGCTTCCAGCTGAGCTTTCTTGCGGTACTCGCCATCGGCCTCTGTCATGTCCTCCCGGCACCGAAGCATCCGCTCCTCGAGGGCCTGTGGCTCTCCTTTTATCTGCAGCTCCTGACGCTGCCGGTGATTCTGTTTCACTATTTCCGCTTTCCGCTCTACGGGATCTTCCTGAATCTCATCGTACTGCCACTGATGGGCTGCGTGATCTACAGTGGCGTTTTCGCTGTCGGGCTCTTCGGACTGTCAGAGAAGCTCGCGACCATCGCCGTCGGTGGTGGACACTGGATACTTCGCCTGTATACGCTCCTCTGTACGCACTGCGCAGCACTTCCGTACAGCTCCCTGCTGCTCGGTCGACCGTCGATGCACAGTATCCTTCTTTACTATACAGCGCTCAGCGTTGTGACATGGGCGCTCGCGGAACGGCATGCAGCCGAACACGTCGGGCAGCAGCGTGTCCGGCGGTATCCTGTGCAAACGGAGATTCCGGTCCGGGAAAGCTCCGTATCGCAGAGCAGAAGGTCTCGATGGGTACAGCAGCTCTGCGAAAATATAAACATACTGCCGGATCCTGGGAAGCTGGCGTGTCGACTGCCACTCCCCTGCATCGTGCTGCCGTTGCTTCTTTCGATGCTGTGCCTTCCGGCGAAGCAGCCGCAGGGGCTCGAGATCACGGCACTGGATGTCGGACAGGGGGATGGCTTCATCCTGCGAAATCAGGGACTGGTGATGAGTGTGGATGGTGGTTCGACGAGTGACCAGCGCCTCGGGGAAAATGTACTCGTCCCGTATCTCGAGTCACAGGGAATCGGGCACATCGATCTCGCGCTGATTACGCACTGTGATGCGGATCACTATTCTGGAATACAGTATCTTCTTGAGGAGGAGCCGAAGATGAGCATCGGAGAGCTGTTGCTGCCACGGGTGGCCATGCAGGATGCGCGTTATGATGCGCTTCGAGATGTAGCGGCTGCACGGGATGTGCGGATCCGGTACTTCGGACAGGGCGACTGTATTGACCTCGGAGAAGTGGAGATACACGGATACTATCCGGCGGGGACGGAGAGGCTGGAGGCCGCGAACGATCACTCGATCGGGATGCTGCTGCGCGCGCCGGATTTTCAGATGCTGTTTACGGGGGATATGGACGAGGACTGTGAGCGACAGATGCTCGCGGCACTGTGGGAGGCCGATGCAGGCTACCCGAAGATCGATGTGCTGAAGGCGGGGCATCACGGCAGCCATACGAGCAGTTCAGAGGCACTCCTCGCCGCGCTCCGCCCGGACTATGCGATTCTCAGCTACGGCGTCGGAAACGATTACGGACACCCGCATGCAGAAACGCGGAAGAGACTGCGACGCTACGACGTAAAGATGCTCGAGACCGGCGTGATGGGGGAAATCAGGATAACAGTTTCGTCAGAGGCCCTCCGAGACCTCTGATATAAACAGAAATTAAGAAACCCTGCGGTGGGTTAACCGCAGGGCTTTGTGAGTAACGTTACTTACAAATATTTATTTTCAAGAACGACTTGAAAAAGCAGAAATCCTGTACATGATTTCTGTGCGCTTAGCGCAATCAGTTCATGGAAGCGACAGCCTTTGAGATGTGAGCAACCTTTCTGGAAGCGTTGTTAGCCTTATAGATGCCCTTGCTGTGTGCCATGCAAATCTTCTTCTGAGCCATCTTCAGAGCATCCTGAGCTGCTGCCTTATCGCCAGACTCAACTGCTGCGTATACTCTCTTGATGTATGTCTTAACCTCAGAACGAATAGCCTTGTTACGCTCGTTTCTAGCCTGAGCTACAAGAATTCTCTTCTTTGCGGACTTAATGTTTGCCATTGTGAAATCTCCTTTCCTTCAAATATCGTGTGGAGATCCGTCGGATCTCGGCGCTTTCAAATACCGGACACGGACAGTTTGAAAACACGCTAAACTATCATATATAAAACCCCCGCCGGTGTCAAGCTGAAAAGCACGTTTTTTCAGTCTCTCACGCGGACTACGTGTAACAGTTCAGATCGGCAGGAGACCCGGAGGGGGCGGCAATGGAGGCACAGTACTCCGAGACCGGTTCAATCTAAGCCGAGGCCCCTTAGCTGAACTGTGACATTCTGTTGGCAAAAGATGCAGGAGTATGTTAGTATATTTCCACGGAAAATACAAGAATCCGGGAACTGTACCGGAAATGATATTTATATAGGTAGGAACATGGCAGACATCACAAACATCGATCAGAGTAAAATCAGAAACTTTTGCGTCATCGCGCATATCGATCATGGTAAATCGACGCTGGCCGACCGGATCATCGAGAAGACGGGTACGCTGACGGCGCGTGAGATGCAGTCACAGGTGCTCGACAACATGGATATCGAGCGTGAGCGTGGCATTACGATCAAGTCACAGACGACGCGTATCGTCTATAAGGCACAGGATGGGGAGGAGTATATCTTTAACCTCATCGATACCCCGGGTCACGTCGATTTCAACTATGAGGTATCCCGTTCACTGGCAGCCTGTGATGGTGCGATTCTGATCGTCGATGCGACGCAGGGCATCCAGGCGCAGACGCTGGCAAACACCTATCTGGCGCTGGATCATGATCTCGAGATCCTTCCGGTGATCAATAAGATCGATCTTCCGTCGGCCGATCCGGATCGTGTGGCGGAGGAAATAGAGGATATCATCGGCATCGAGGCACATGATGCGCCGCGTATCTCGGCGAAGACCGGTGAAAATGTGGAGGAGGTCCTGGAGGCCATCGTGAAGAAGCTGCCGGCACCGACCGGCTCGAAGGAAAAGCCGCTGCAGGCGCTGATCTTCGACTCCCTCTATGATAACTACCGTGGTGTTATCATTTTCTGTCGAATCAAGGAGGGCACGGTGAAGGTAGGTACCCGCATCCGTCTGATGGCGAGCGGTGCCGCCTTCGATGTAACCGAGGTCGGGTATTTCGGACCGGGCCGCTTCATCCCGTGTCCGGAGCTGAGTGCCGGTATGGTCGGTTACATCACAGCGTCGATCAAGGATATCCGTGATACCCGTGTCGGTGATACGGTGACCGATGATCGGAATCCGGCGGCAGAACCGCTGCCGGGCTATAAGCAGGTGCAGTCGATGGTATACTGTGGTATCTATCCGGCTGATACGATGAAGTATCCGGATCTCCGGGATGCCCTGGAAAAGCTACAGCTGAACGATGCGGCACTTCAGTATGAGCCGGAGACCTCGCAGGCGCTCGGCTTCGGTTTCCGCTGCGGCTTCCTGGGCCTTCTGCACCTCGATGTCGTACAGGAGCGTCTGGAGAGAGAGTATGATCTCGACCTGGTGACGACGGCACCTTCGGTTGTCTACCATGTGTATAAGACCGACGGCACGATGATGGAGCTTTCGAACCCGGCGAACCTTCCGGATCCGTCTGAGATCGATCATATCGAAGAGCCAGTGGTCGATGTGGAGATCATGGTGACCCCGGAATTTATGGGTGCCATCATGCAGCTCTGCCAGGATCGTCGTGGCGTGTATAAGAGTACCGAGTACATCGAGGCGAACCGTGCGATTCTCAAGTATGAGATGCCGCTCAATGAGATCATCTATGATTTCTTCGATGCGATCAAGTCCCGTTCAAAGGGCTATGCATCCTATGATTATGAGCTCAAGGGCTACCAGACCTCGAAGATGGTGAAGCTTGATATCATGGTCAACCGTCAGGTCATCGATGCACTGAGCTTCATCGTTCATAAGGACTCGGCGTATGAGCGTGGAAAGAAGATGTGCGAGAAGCTGAAGAATGAGATTCCGCGTCAGCTTTTTGAAATTCCGCTGCAGGCGTCGATCGGTGGACAGATCGTCGCTCGTGAGAACATCCGCGCGATGCGAAAGGATGTCCTCGCGAAGTGCTATGGCGGTGATATCTCCCGTAAGAAGAAGCTGCTCGAGAAGCAGAAGGAAGGTAAGCGCCGGATGCGTCAGTTCGGTAATGTCGAGATCCCGCAGAGTGCGTTTATGTCGGTACTGAAGCTCGATTCAGAATAAAATGTGATGGCGCAGGCCGTGGCCCCGGAGGGCCAGCAGCAGAAACACAGTACGCCGAGCTCGGAAGGCTCTAAAATCCCATCCATAAGAAGTACTAAGCCCTCTGCAATCACTGAGTTTTCTTTATGAAAACTCAGCGTTGCAGAGGGGGCTAAGGAAAAATGCTCTAAGTACTTCTAATGGATGGGATTTTGACTCTTCACGACCTCTTTGTATGGTTTCTGCTGTCGGCCCTCCGGGGCCGCAGCCTGTGTTATAACAGACATGAGTATTTTGTGTGCTTTTTGATTTGCATTCATTTTTTTCGAGGACTATACTAACTCTAATCATGACGAGATGTCATAGCGAAAGGAGATACAGACAATGGCGAAGAAAGACCTTGACTGGGGAAATATCGGTTTCAGCTATCGTGTAACCGATAAGAGATATGTATCAAACTGGAAGGATGGAAACTGGGATGAGGGTGCCCTGATCTCGGATCCGAATGTGACCTTAAATGAGTCAGCCGGCATGCTTCAGTACTGCCAGCAGGTATTCGAGGGTATGAAGGCATATACCTGGGAGGATGGCTCGGTCGTATGCTTCCGTCCAGACCTCAATGCGGACAGAATGTATACGTCGGCACAGCGTATCGAGATGCCGCCGTTCCCGAAGGATCGTTTCCTTGATGCCATCGATCAGGTCGTAAAGGGAAACCTCGACTGGGTACCGCCATATGGCTCCGGTGCATCCCTTTACCTTCGTCCATATGAGTTCGCAACCGGTGTTGTCATCGGTGTAAAGCCGGCGGATGAGTATCAGTTCAGAGTATTTGCAACTCCGGTAGGACCATACTACAAGGGTGGCGCAACGCCGATCGCTATCCAGGTTTCGGATTTCGACCGTGCAGCACCTCATGGAACCGGTGCTGTAAAGGCTGGCCTCAACTATGCGATGAGCTTACACTCGTCTGTGCTTGCACATAAGGCAGGCTTCGCGGAGAACCTCTACCTCGATGCAGCGACCAGAACCTATGTTGAGGAGACCGGTGGATCCAATGCGATCTTCGTCGATGCAGATGGCAAGCTGGTTGTTCCGAAGTCACCGTCGATCCTTCCGTCCATCACCAGACGTTCGATCGTTTACATCGCAGAGCATTATCTCCACCTGACGGTCGATGAGCGCCCAGTGAAGTTCGAGGAGATCAAGGGCTTCAAGGAGTGCGGTCTCTGCGGTACTGCAGCGGTTATTTCTCCGGTTGGTAAGATCGTAAACCACGAGGAGGTCATCAACCTTCCATCCGGTATGGAGAAGGCCGGCGAAGTCATCGGCGAGCTCTACGCAACCATCACCGGTATCCAGAGCGGCAAGATCGAAGCTCCGGAGGGCTGGATCCGTCACATATGCTGATCGCGGACACCACTGAAATAATTAACTGGAAGTCAGTAAAAAGGAAACCGGAGGACTGTCTCCAGAAACCTTTAAGCTGAGGACGTGAAAAAAACAGAATCGGACCTTTTAGAGGCAGTTAGACATTTTTCCTAAGCACCCTCTGCAACGCGGAGTTCCCATCAAGGGAACTCCGTCGATTGCAGAGGGCTTACTGCCTCTTAAAGGTCCGATTCTAGTTTTTTCCGCCGCAGGCGACCAGGTCTTCGGAGACCGCCCTCCGGTTTTTTAGTCCAGCAGGAAATCGCTGAGGATGAAATTCGAGACGTCCATACCGCGCTCGGAAAAACGGTAGCGGTAGCCTTCGTGGATCAGAAGGCCTTCGTCGGTGTAGCGTTGCAGCTGCTCGCCGAAGACGGAATGAATATCGACCTGGAAGCGGGTCTTGAACTCGACCTCGGAGATACCAGCGGTGCGGCGAAGCCCGAGAAACATAAACTCCTCCATCTGATCCTGCACGCGCTGTGTTGCATGCTCCGCGTGCAGTGTCGGGCAGCCCTGCTGAAGTTCTGAAGCCATGTCGAGTGCGAGGTACTGCGGAAAGCTTCGGAGATTGCTCCAGCGTTCGCCCTGGAAGCAGGAGGCAGCACCGAGACCGAAGCCGAGGTAAGGGATACCGGACCAGTAACCGTAGTTATGTCGGCATTCGTAGCCCGGCTTTGCATAGTTCGAGACCTCGTAGCGCTGGTAGCCGTAGCGCTCCGTCATCTCGCGGGTCAGCGCGTCGATGGCGGCCTGCGTATCCTCTGAAGGAAGTGCCAGCGTACCGGCCTCCTGCATTGCCCGAAACGGCGTCCCCTCCTCGACGATGAGGTTATAGATCGAGACATGCTCCGGCTTCAGCATGAGCACATGGCGGAGCGTCTCGCGCCAGGACTTCTCGGTCTGCCCCGGGATCTCGTCGATGAGGTCGATGTTGATGTTCCGGAAGCCCTCCATCCGCGCACTCTGGTAGCACTTCAGGAAGTCCTCGAAGAGGTGGAGACGGCCGAGGGTGCGGAGCTCGTCGTTGTCGGCGGACTGGAGACCGATGGACAGACGGTTGATGCCGGCGTCGCGGTAGGCCGCAAATTTATACGCGATGGTCGAGGCCGGGTTACACTCGATGGTGATTTCGGCGCACGGACGGACGGTATAGAAGCGGCGGATGTAATACATGATGCGTGAGATGTACTTCGGATCCAGCAGTGACGGAGTACCGCCGCCGATGAAGATGGTCGAGATCTCGTAGCTCGTCGCCAGCGCGGCACTTTCCCGAATCTCTGCACAGAGCTGATCGATGTAGGGTCCGTGCTCCGTTTCTTTCATCGGAAAAGAGAGGAAATCACAGTAATTGCACTTTCGTGCGCAGAATGGGATGTGGATGTACAGCTCGAGCTGCTGATGGTCGTTTGAATCGATAATCTTGTTGTCCAGCATGGTTTTCTCCTGAAAAATCTAAAGAATAATGTAACATAAGCGCCGGATTTCTGCAATTCACGTTCATGCGCATAACAGCCATACAAAAAAGACATGCGCGCGCATGTCCTATTCTCCTTGCAATCTTTCCTTTGAAGGGGTATGATCATACACATATTTTTTGTTGGGAGAACGCGGCCTTTTTGCACGCTTTCATGCGTTGCCTCGAAAAAGAACGACGGACTTCCTGTATTAAAGAGAGGTAAGAAAGATGACAGTAGCACAGATCGGAATGATGGTAGCCATGGTCCTGTACCTGGTCGGCATGCTCTTCATCGGATTCAAGGTATCCGATAAGAATGCGACGGCGGGGGACTTTTTCCTGGGCGGTCGTTCCCTGGGCCCCTTTGTGACGGCGATGTCGGCAGAGGCGTCGGATATGTCCTCCTGGCTGCTCATGGGCCTTCCGGGCCTCGCGTATCTCAGCGGCATCTCGGATCCGGGCTGGACCGCCATCGGTCTCGCACTCGGTACCTATATCAACTGGCTCGTCGTTGCGAAGCGTATCCGTATCTATACCGAGGTCAATGACTCCATCACGATTCCGGAGTTCTTCTCAAACCGTTATAATGACCGGAAGAAGATCCTGACCCTGATTGCGGCGGTGGTGATCGTTATTTTCTTTATCCCGTATACGGCGTCCGGCTTTGCTGCCTGCGGTAAGCTCTTCGGCAGTCTCTTCGGTGCAGACTATCATGTGGCGATGATCGCGAGTGCCTTCGTCATCGTCGGCTACACTTCCCTCGGCGGATTCCTCGCAGCGTCAACCACGGACTTCATCCAGAGCATCGTCATGTCGCTCGCACTTCTGATCGTCCTCGTCTTCGGTGTGCACAGAGCGGGTGGTTTCGCGGCCGTTCTCCAGAACGCATCTGGACTCAGTGGCTACCTCGATATGCTGCTGGTGTATGATCCGACGAGCGGGACCTCCAGCCCATACAGTCTCATCACCATCGTTTCGACGCTGGCATGGGGCCTCGGCTACTTCGGTATGCCGCATATCCTGCTTCGCTTCATGGCGATCGGTGATGATAAGAAGCTGAAGCTCTCGAGACGGATCGCGTCCGTATGGGTGGTGATCTCGATGAGCGTGGCGATCTTCATCGGTATCGTCGGCCTCGGTATGACGGCGGCCGGCGCGATCCCGAGCCTCGGCGGCAACCAGTCGGAGACCATCATCGTCGAGATCGCGAAGCTGCTTGCAACCCATGGCGTCCTGCCGGCACTGATCGCCGGTGTCGTCCTGTCCGGTATTCTGGCATCGACCATGTCGACCGCGGATTCACAGCTGCTTGCAGCGTCGAGCTCCATCGCAAACGATATTCTGACCGATGTGCTGCACATTCATCTCGATGAGAAGCAGCTTCTGTACGTGGCGCGTGTCTGCCTCCTGATGATCGCCGGTCTTTCCATCGGTATCGCATGGAATCCGGACAGCTCGGTTTTCCAGATCGTATCCTTCGCATGGGCGGGCTTCGGTGCTTCCTTCGGACCGGTCGTTCTCCTCGCGCTCTTCTGGAGACGCTCCAACAAGTATGGTGCGACCGCCGGTATGATCGCGGGTGGGTTCATGGTCTTCTTCTGGAAGTACAGCATCCGTCCGCTGGGCGGTCTCTGGAACATCTATGAGCTGCTTCCGGCCTTCCTTGTGGCGATTCTCGTGAACATCCTCGTGAGCCTCGCGACGCCGGCACCGAATGCAGAGGTGACCGCGGACTATGATGAGGTTCAGAAGCGCATTCGGAACCACTGATTCAGCATTCCATAAATTGAGACTGGGCCAATGCTTCTGTCGTGCTATAATGGTGGCACGCAAGGCATTGGCCTTATTTTGTATTCGGAAAATGAAACGGGACAGGATGATGTGACGTCGGAGGCATTGGCCTCCATACAGGGAGAGAAAAGGAACGATGGCGTACGGAAAGAAAGAGTCGAAAACGGAATATCTGGCACTGAATGAGGATCTGAAGGCGCTTCGCTTTCGGCCCTGCTACCTGCTCTACGGTTCGGAGGAGTATCTGAAGCTTTCTTATAAGAAACAGTTCCGTGCGGCCTTCGGCGGCGAGGAGGGGATGGCCTATACGTTTTATGATGGTGCACCGGATGTGCAGGAGCTGATCGATCTTCTGAATACGATTCCGTTTACCTTCGGAGAGAACACGGGGCGGCTCGTGATCATCAGCGGCAGTGAATGGTTCAAGAAGCCGGCACCGGAGAAGCTGCTGCACTATCTCGAGGATAGCGCGCACTATCCGGATACGGCACATCTCATGTTCATCGAGGGTGAGATCGATAAGCGCAGTAAGCTCTATAAGCTCGTGCAGAAGAACGGCTTCGCCTGTGAGCTCGGGGAGCAGGACCGCGCACAGCTCGGTCGCTGGGCGGCGCGGTATCTTACGATGGCGGGGAAGAAGATCCGGAATTCGACGATGGAGCTTTTCCTCGATAAGACCGGCACCAGCATGGATAACATCGCTTCAGAGATGGAGAAGCTGATCGCCTATACTGGTGTGCGGGACGTCATCGAGGACAGTGATGTCGAGGCGATCTGCTCGCAGAATGTCGAGGATCGTGTGTTTGACATGGTGTCTGAGATGGGACTCGGGCATACGAAGAAGGCGCTTCAGTACTACCGGGATCTGCTGACGCTGCAGGAGGCACCGATGCGTCTTTTGCATCTCATGCGCCGGAACTTCAATCAGCTGCTGCTCGCACGTGAGGCGATGGACAGGGATATGAGCGCCCAGGAAGCGGCGGCGTATGTCGGTGTGAGTCCGTGGATCTACCGGAAGCTCACGGATCAGGCGCGGCAGTACTCACGCCATGGTATCGAGGACTATATCCGACGCTTCTATGAATATGATGAAGCCATCAAGAGTGGGAATCTGACGGACCAGATGGCCGTCGAGCTGCTGCTCACCACGTAAGACCGACAGAAAAACGTAAGTTGACGGTTTTTCAGATCTGTATTATGGTTCTTATAGTAATCGTGCACAAAGTGGGAGATTTCTGTGGAAAAAACACAGTTTCTACCTGAAAAGTGCACCCGACTCCCTTATTTTCAGGAGGAAAAGGATGAAAAAGAATCATGTGTGGAGGACGCTTCTGACCATCTGCCTCGCCACCTGCTTTGCGATACCTGCATGGGCGGAAGCGCAGGTCGGTCCGGCATGGGTGGATGGCGTTTCCATCAGTGAGCTGAGTCAGTCGACTTATTACACAGGCACGATGAACCCGCAGGATACAACGACGACAGATGGTGCAGAAAGGCCGGTTCTGGTGACCGCGCGAAGCGGACGCAAGGGAAAAAGTACCACTACGCCGGCTGCGGAGAGCACGACCGTGACGACAGGGACAGCGTCATCTGCAGAGAGCCCGGCGCCGGTTGCGAATGCTTCTTCAGGAAGCGCGATCGCGACGACGGCAGCAGCGGGCAGCGCGACGGATCCGTCCACAGCACTGCAGGAGAAACTGGCGGCAGAGCAGGCGGAGGCAGCGGACCTGGCGGCACAGATCGCACAGGAGGAAGCAGCGGCGAGCGTCGGTACGCGCACAGGCGAAACACCGATCGGGGCTGTCGTGACCGAGGAGTCCACGAAGTATACGAAGGGCAGCTCCCTCGGCATCTTCCAGATCACCGGCTACTACGGAAACGGAAAAACCAATTCCGGCACCTGGCCGAAGGCAGATCATACGATCGCGGCGGATACGACCATCCTGCCGATGGGGACGAAGGTTTTCATTCATCATACGGTGTATACGGTTGAGGATATCGGCAGTGCCGTGAAGGGAAATCTGATTGATATCTACTACAACAGCTACGAAGAAGCCTTCGGTGTGACCGCCCTCGGACACCGTTTCGCAGAGGTTTTTGTGGCCGTTCCGAAGAGCTGAAGCGGGACATCGATCTCCTCGCGGATGCACGAAACAGGCGCTGAGATTCGTCCCGATACAGCTGCCGGAGCAAGACGAAACAGGGGGTGTTTTCATCCGTTTATTTCGGTCTTGAAGAGGACGCGGGAAGCTAAAAAACAGTAAAATAAAGACTTGAAAAAAGTGAAAAATCACACGCAAATGCGTGATTTTTCACTTTTTTAATTCTTACGATCTTATAAACTTTTTATAATCACACACTCGACTCTCCGATGAAATAATGCGCAGTCATACGCGTATAAGCGTATGACTGATAGATGAGGGGCTTGACTTTTTTTTGGATTTGTCCGTATACTTTCGTGCGTTGAGCTCGCTCCGATCCGGAGCTCTTCGTTCATGCCGGTTCATGTGAGAAAAAACGGAAAGAGAAGTTAGAGACACCGGCGCACACACAGGAGGTTATTTTGAGTTTAAATCTACAGAAGCAGAGAGGTATGATCGGGAAGATGATGCTGCTCATCGTACTGATGATTCTTACGATGGCGATGTCCATGCGTACGTATGCAGATGAGAGCGCAAGCTCCGGCGTTTATGCATCTCAGAGCCTGGGCAATGTACTTTTCTTCAATACCAGCACCAACCCACACTTCACCACCGTACAGGAAACGTATGCTGCACAGGCAGTAGAAGAAGCGAAGCAGCAGCAGGCGACACCGTTGTCGGGACAGACGGTGACGATCGATGGCCGGCAGGCGACGCCGCTGGGGCGCTTCAAGCTGACAGGCTACTGCCCGTGCGCCAGATGCTCCGAGGGCTATGGTACACGTACCGCGACCGGCGCACGTGCGACTGCCGGCAGGACGGTTGCAGTCGACCCACGTGTGATTCCGTATGGTACGCATCTTCTGATCAACGGCCATGAGTACGTCGCAGAGGACTGTGGCGGTGGAGTGCGTGGGGCACACATCGATGTGTTTTATAACACCCATGCGGAGGCGCGAAACATACTTGCGTATGCCGACGTATACGTCCTTCCGTAAGCGCCCTCGATTCGACGGGATTTAAAAAACAGAATATCGTGAAGAAGGGGAGCTGGCCATAGCGGTCGGCTCCCTTTCTTCACGATTTTTTCACAAATTCATCGAGGCTAATCCTTGACATCATTCCAAAATCGAGTAATATAGCAAATAGATGTTAGCACTCCGATATTTCGAGTGCTAACAGGCAAAGAGGAGGTGGCAGAGATGGAGCTGGATCAGCGTAAGGTGGTCATCCTTACAACGATTATTAAAAACTATCTGGAGACCGGTGAACCGGTCGGCTCGCGTACGATCAGCAAGTATTCCGGACTCAGCCTTAGTTCTGCTACGATCCGTAACGAGATGAGCGACCTCGAGGAAATGGGCTACATCATGCAGCCGCATACCTCCGCCGGTCGTATCCCGAGTGATAAGGGATACCGCTTCTATGTCGATCAGCTGATGGAGCATCATCAGCATGAAATCGATGATGTGAAAACGGAGATGTTCGAGAAGGTCGATAAGCTGGAGACGACCCTGAAGCAGCTCGTAAAGAACCTGGCACAGGATACTAACTACGCTGCGGTGGTCACCGAGCCGTCGATCCATACGAATAAGATCAAGTTCATCCAGACGTCGATCGTGGATGCGAGAAGAGTGCTTCTCGTCATCATGATGCAGGGCAACATCGTTCGAACCGCAACGGTGATGCTGAGCGGACAGGATGAGCTGGACTTTAACCGTATGCTGAGTATCAACATGCTCCTGAACGACACACTGGATGGCCTGAGTGGTGAAGAAATCACCGAGGGGCGGATCGGACAGATCCTCGCCCGGACACAGCATAAGGATGCAGTGGGTGCGATCCTTCAGGCAATCATCAACATACTGGATATCCGATCCGGGGATGCACGCATCTATACGTCCGGTGCTACGAATATTTTCAAGTATCCGGAGCTCACGGAGTCGGACAATGCTTCCCGCCTTATCAATGCCTTCGAATCGAAGGATGAGCTCGCCGAGCTGGTCCATGAAGTGCAGGGAAACGAGCCGGAAAAGAAAAATCAGATTCAGGTATACATCGGCAGTGAATCGCCGATGGAAAACATGGCGGACTGCTCCGTGGTCACCGCAAATTACGAGCTCGGTAACGGGCTTCGAGGAACGATCGGTGTCATCGGACCGAAACGCATGGATTACGAAAAAGTGCTGGAGGTTCTCTCGAAGATTCAGGGAGAGATGGATCAGGCATTTCGGTCATAGAGATGTACAGAGAATGAACGGAACATCCGGACAGGATGTGATAGGAGGTTATCTTGATAGACGAAGAGTTAAAGAAGTCTTCTGAGGAGCAGGGCACCGAGGAGACCAATGCAGGAAAGACGGCGGAGCAGGAAGCTCCGGCAGCAGATGCTGTGAAGGATACAGAAACGAAGGAAAGCAATGCAAAGGATGCCGGAGAGGCAGAGAGCGCTGAGCAGAGTGCGACACCGGAAGCTTCGGATGCAGAAACTGAAAAGCTGAAAAAGAAGTATGAGGACGCGCTGGCAGAGCAGAAGGATAAGTACATCCGCCTCTATGCCGAGTTTGATAATTACCGTAAGCGGACCGAGAAGGAGAAGTCACAGAACTTCGATTTCGGTGCACGAGAGGTCATCGAGAAGCTGCTTCCAGTGGTCGATAATTTCGAGCGTGCGCTCGGTACCGTCGATCCGGAGGATGAGGACGACGCCTTTACGAAGGGCGTACGCGGCATCTATAAGCAGCTTGAGAAGATGTTTGAGGACCTCGATGTAAAGGCCATTCCGGCGGAGGGCGAGAAGTTCGATCCGAACCTGCACAACGCCGTGATGACGGATACTGAGAGTGATGCCGAAGAGGATACGATCACCCAGGACCTGATGAAGGGCTATACCTACAAGGGCCAGGTGGTTCGTCACTCGATGGTCAAGGTTAAAAAATAAAGTATGTTCATTCCGCCGGGAAACCGGCGTTTGAAGCACCTTCACCAGAGCGCGGAAGCAATCCGGTGATGGCAAGTAGATAGATTACAAGTTTTTATAATTTCGTTTTAGATAAAGGAGATATCGTTATGGGAAAGATTATTGGTATTGACTTAGGTACGACAAACAGCTGCGTAGCCGTTATGGAAGGTGGTAAGCCGACCGTCATCGCAAACGCAGAGGGTATGAGAACAACCCCGTCGGTCGTTGCTTTTACAAAGAATGGTGAGCGTCTCGTCGGTGAGCCTGCAAAGCGTCAGGCCGTCACCAACGCAGATCGTACCATCTCTTCCATCAAGAGACATATGGGTTCAGACTATAAGGTAAGCATCGACGGTAAGGACTATACCCCGCAGGAGATTTCTGCGATGATCCTCCAGAAGCTGAAGGCAGATGCAGAGGCATACCTCGGTGAGAAGGTAAGCGAGGCAGTCATCACGGTTCCGGCATACTTCAATGATGCACAGCGTCAGGCAACCAAGGATGCCGGTAAGATCGCCGGCCTCGATGTAAAGCGTATCATCAACGAGCCGACCGCAGCTGCACTTGCATACGGCCTCGATGAGGGCGACGAGCAGAAGGTTATGGTATATGACCTCGGTGGTGGTACCTTCGATGTATCGATCATCGATATCGGTGACGGTGTCATCGAGGTTCTTTCAACCAACGGTGATACCCGCCTCGGTGGTGATGACTACGATGCACGTATCCAGAACTGGATGATCGAGGAGTTCAAGAAGGCAGAGGGCGTCGACCTCAGCCAGGATAAGATGGCCGTTCAGAGACTGAAGGAAGCCGCTGAGAAGGCAAAGAAGGAGCTTTCTGCTTCGACCACCACGGAGATCAACCTTCCGTTCATCACGGCAACCGCAGAGGGCCCGAAGCACCTCGATATGACGCTTACGAGAGCGAAGTTTGAGGAGCTGACCGCAGACCTCACTGAGAGAACCGCTGTTCCGGTACAGAATGCACTTCGTGATGCAGGTATGACGGCCGCAGAGCTTTCAAAGGTTCTTCTCGTCGGTGGTTCGACGCGTATGCCGGTTGCACAGGAGAAGGTAAAGCAGCTGACCGGTAAGGAGCCGAGCAAGACCCTGAACCCGGATGAGTGCGTAGCTATCGGTGCGGCGATCCAGGGTGGTAAGCTCGCCGGTGATGCCGGTGCCGGTGATGTTCTTCTTCTCGATGTAACACCGCTGACACTTTCCATCGAGACCCTCGGTGGTGTGGCAACACCGCTCATCAAGAGAAATACAACCATTCCTACCCATGCTTCTCAGGTATTCTCTACCGCAGAGGATAACCAGACCGCTGTAGACATTCATGTCGTACAGGGTGAGCGTGAGTTCGCAAGAGATAACAAGACCCTCGGCCAGTTCCGTCTGGATGGTATTCTCCCGGCACGTCGTGGCGTTCCGAAGATCGAGGTATGCTTCGATATCGATGCGAACGGTATCGTAAATGTATCCGCGAAGGATCAGGGTACCGGTAAGGAGCAGCACATCACCATCACCTCCGGTTCGAATATGAGCCAGGATGATATCGATAAGGCCGTAAAGGAAGCTGCTCAGTATGAGGCAGCCGACAAGGAGAAGAAGGAAGCCATCGAGACCAGAAATGGTGCAGATTCCATCGTCTTCCAGACCAAGAAGGCACTGGAAGAGGTTGGTGATAAGGTTTCTGCTTCCGATAAGTCTCAGGTTGAGGCGGATCTGAAGGCACTCGAGGATGTCCTCGCAGCAAATCCGCTCGAGTCCATCACGAAGGACGGCGCAGAGAAGATCAAGGCTGCACAGGAGACCCTGATGAAGTCTTCGCAGTCCCTGTTCTCAAAGGTGTATGAGCAGTCACAGGCTGCCGGTGCAGCAGGTCAGGCTGGCCCTCAGGGCGCAGCAGATCAGGGTGCAGCAAACAGCAACCCGGATGACAACGTAGTGGATGGCGATTTCAAGGAAGTTTAATTCCTGAAAGACATACGGAAAGCCTCCGGCGCATGCGCCGGAGGCATACGTTCGTCTTGTGAGAAAGAAAATCAGCAGGAGATAGAAACACATGGCAGAAAAGCGTGATTACTATGAAGTCCTCGGCGTGGATAAAAACGCAGATGACGCAACGATAAAGAAGGCATTCCGTAAGCTTGCCAAGAAGTACCATCCGGATGCGAATCCAGGTGATAAGGAGGCGGAAGCCAGATTTAAGGAATGCAACGAGGCCTATGCAGTTCTTTCGGATCCGGAGAAGAGAAAGGCGTATGACACCTATGGCCATGCAGCTTTCGATCCGAACTCGGCAGCTGGTCAGAGTACAGGCTATGGTGGCTTCGACTTCGGTGGCATGGACTTCTCCGATATTTTCGGAGACCTGTTCGGCTTCGGCGGTCGTGGGGGATTCTCCTCCTATGGCGGTGCCAGTCGAGGAAACCAGCCGACCCGTGGTCAGTCGATCCGTACGAGTGTTCGTGTCAGCTTCGACGAGGCCATCAAGGGCTGTAAGAAGAACATCAAGATCCGGTATAAGGATACCTGCCCGAAGTGTAATGGTACGGGCGCGAAGCCGGGCACACAGCCGGAGACCTGTTCGAAGTGCGGCGGCCGTGGACAGGTGGTGATGACACAGCAGAGCATGTTCGGTACGGTGCAGCAGGTGGTGACCTGTCCGGACTGCCATGGCTCGGGTAAGATCATCAAGGAGAAGTGTCCGGACTGCCGTGGCGAGGGCTACATCGCGACGGAGAAGAACATCGAGCTGACGATCCCGGCCGGTATCGATGATGGACAGACCTTGCGCCGTTCCGGTGGCGGTGATCCGGGAACCAATGGCGGTCCGAGAGGTGATCTTCTCGTCGATGTCGCGGTTTCCCAGCATCCGTTCTTCAAGCGACAGGGTACGAATATCTACTCGACCGAGGAGATCAGCTTCGCGACCGCGACACTCGGCGGTACGAAGGTGATCAAGACCGTGGATGGTCCGGTGGAGCTGAAGATCAAGCCGGGCACCCAGTCGGATACGAAGACGAGACTGCGTGGCAAGGGTGTACCGAGCCTGAGCAACCCGAATCTTCGAGGCGATCAGTATGTGACGATCGTCGTCAATATTCCGACGAAACTGAATAAAAAGCAGCGTGAGGCACTGAAGGCTTACGCGGAGGCCTGCGGCGAGACCGTAGACGCATGATGATACCCGATTCCCCGGAGGACTGCAGTAGCTGTCCTCCGGGGCTGTTTTTTTAGATTCTTCCACTTTTCTGTATCGTCTGTTATAATAGCGGCGGTTTAACATCAGATTTCGTTTGATGCGATACGCGAGTGCGCATGTGAGGAAGAAATGCATCATTTTTTTGTAGATAGAACAGACATCGATACCGAGGCACGGCTGGTGCGGCTCACGGGTGAGAATTACCGGCATCTCAGACAGGTGCTTCGGGCGAAGCCGGGGGAGAAGGTTCTGATTTCCGATGGCGAGGGGACGGACTATGAGTGCACGGTTTCAGAGATTCATGATGCGGACGGGTGCGCGGAGGCGGAGATGAGCGCGGAGGAGGTGCTGCTCCATATCGATTTCGTGGAGGAGATGCATGAGCTGCCGGCGGATATCTATCTGTTTCAGGGGCTTCCGAAGCAGGATAAGATGGAGCTCATCGTGCAGAAGGCCGTCGAACTCGGTGCCCATGCGGTGATCCCGCTCGATACGAAAAACACCGTCGTAAAGCTCGATGAGAAGCGGGCAGCGAAGAAGGTCGAGCGCTGGCAGGCGATCGCTGAGGCGGCTGCGAAGCAGTCGAAGCGTTCCATCATCCCGGAGGTGATGCCGGTCATGAAGTGGAAGGATGCCATGCGCTTCGTGGAAAACTTCGATCTCCGGCTGATCCCGTATGAAAACGCGAAGGATATCCGTCATACCATGGAGGAGCTTCGGAAGCTTCCGAAGCATGGAAAGATCGCGGTTTTCATCGGACCGGAGGGCGGATTTGCGGATGTGGAAATCGAGGATGCCATGGCGCATGGCATCGAGCCGATCACCCTCGGAAAACGCATTTTACGTACAGAAACAGCAGCAATCACCAGTATGAGCATCCTGATGCTGACCCTGGAATCGATCGAGGCGTAAGCCTGAAAAGCGAAAGCCGGTGAACATGTTTCGGGATATGTCACGGCCGTTCATAGAAAGACAGGACATAAACATGAGAGAAATTTATTTTGATAATTCTGCAACGACGAAGCCGTATCCGGAGGTTGTGGAGCTGATGATGAAGACCCTGACTGAGGATTACGGAAATCCGTCCTCGAAGCACACGAAGGGCTTCGACGCCGAGAAGTATTTCCGTCATGCGCGGGAGCAGGTAGCGGCGACCCTGAAGGTGAAGCCGAAGGAGATCTTCTTCACCTCCGGCGGCACGGAGTCAAACAATACCGTGATTTTCGGGACGGCGATGGCGAAGCGAAAGCAGGGAAAGCATATCATCTCTTCCGCGTTCGAGCATGCGGCGATCTACCGTCCGCTGGATGTGCTCGTCGAGCTCGGCTACGAGGTGACCTATCTTCCGGTGGATGCGAAGGGACATATTTCCCTCGATGATCTTCGTGCGGCGATCCGTCCGGATACCATCCTGGTGACGATCATGACCGTGAACAACGAGATGGGTGCGATCGAGCCGATCGAGGAGATCGGACGTGTCGTGAAGGAGTGTAATCCGAATACATGGTTCCACACGGATGCGATCCAGGCCTATGGCAAGATTCCACTTCGTCCGAAGCTGCAGCATGTTGATATGATGTCGGTATCCGGTCATAAGCTGCATGGCCCGAAGGGAGTCGGTTTTCTCTATAAGGACGAGAAGATCCGCCTGCGCCCGCTGATTTATGGTGGCGGTCAGCAGGAGGATATGCGCTCCGGTACCCATGATGTTCCGGGCATCGCGGGCCTCGGTCTCGCCGCCGAGATGGCCTGCGCACATCTCGAGGAGAATAAGGCCTCCCTCGAGGCACTGAAGGACTACTTCATCGATTCTCTGGAAACCCTCGAGGGTGTCACCATCAATTCCGAGCGCGGCGCACTGTCCGCACCAAATATTCTCTCGGTATCCTTCGAGAAGGTGCGTGCGGAGGTACTGCTGCATGCACTCGAGGAGAAAGGCATCTATGTCAGCTCCGGTAGTGCCTGCTCCAGCAATCACCCGGGTATTTCCGGTGCGCTGAAGGCGATCGGTGTGAAGCCGGAGCTGCTGGACTCCACGATCCGTTTCTCCTTCGGTGCCGAAAATACGAAGGAAGAGATCGATATCTGCATGGACGCGCTCCGTGAGCTGCTTCCGGTGCTTCGTCGTTTTACACGATTCTGACCCAAAAATCGAAGTGTCCTTTATAACACAGAAAGTGAATTTCTAGAAAGAGAGTAGAAGATGATCTGGAGAAAATTTACGATTCATACGACGACCGAGGCGGAGGATATCCTCAGTGCAAACCTGGCGGAGCTCGGCATTGACGGCGTACAGATCGAAGATCGCATCCCGCTGTCCGAGGAGGATACGAAGGGGATGTTTATCGATATCCTGCCGGAGATCGGACCGGATGACGGCACAGCGGAGGTAAGCTTCTATGTCGAGGTGCTGGATCCGGAGCAGAAGCAGGACCGGCTCACGAAGGTACAGAAGATGATGGAGGATCCAGCGGTCGACGCCAGCTACATGCCGAACACCTCAAACGTCTATACTCCGCAGGAGCTGAAGAAGCTGCTTCAGGAGGTGCAGGAAACCCTCGATGAGATGAAGCAGTATGTCGATATCGGCCTCGGCACGATCGATACCTCCGACACAGAGGATAAGGACTGGATCAATAACTGGAAGACCTTCTTCCACCCGTTTACCGTCGGGGATCTCCTGATCAAGCCGACCTGGGAAGCCGTTCCGGAGGAGGATCGGGATAAGCTCGTCATCGCGATCGATCCGGGTACCGCCTTCGGCACCGGCATGCATGAGACTACCCAGCTCTGCATCCGCCAGCTGCAGAAGTACATGCAGGCAGGTGATGAAATCGCGGATATCGGTACAGGCTCCGGTATCCTCGGCATCACCGCGCTGAAGCTCGGCGCCGGCCATGTCTACGGAACGGACCTCGATGAGGAAGCTGTGCCGGCGGTGCACGATAATCTGCAGGCGAACGAGCTCCCGGAGAGCTGCTTCGATATGGTGGTGGGCAATGTGATCGGCGATGAGGATATCAAGACCCGGATGGGTCTCGGAAAGTACGACATCGTGGTGGCGAACATCCTGGCACCGGTCATCGTACTGCTGACTGCTGAGGTGGGACCGCTTCTTAAGAAGGGTGGCCTCTTCATCACCTCCGGTATCCTCGACCAGCGTGAGGCAGAGGTCCTCGAGGCTTTCCGCCAGCATGAGGACATCTGGGAGGTACTGGAAGTCAACCACCAGGGCGAGTGGGTCAATGTGACCGCACGCCGTAAGTGATCACATCAGAAAAACACATCAAAAAGGCGCCCCGTTCTCTGCGGGACGCCTTTTTCTGACCGTATCTGAATGGTGATTCGATGAAGATACGGATATGTTTCTTACTTGCCGTTACACCAGATGAGCTCGGCTTCGTTTACAGCCTTTTCAACCATCGGGATCATCGCGTCATACACGATCTGCTCGGAAGCGCGGATCTTCTCCGGTACCGGCTTCGTGACCGGATGCTTCGCGACGAAGATGGTGCAGCAGTCCTCAAACGGCTCGATGGAGGTTTCATACGTGCCGATCTTCTGGGCGATGTCGATGATCTCCTGCTTATCGAAGGCGATGACCGGACGGTAGACCGGAAGATGGCAGACCTCGTTGGTGCAGACGAGGGACTGCATGGTCTGGCTCGCAACCTGACCGATGGACTCACCGGTGATGAGTGCGATACAGTTTCGCTTCTCGGCGATGGCCTCGGCGATACGCATCATATAACGACGCATGATGATCGTCAGCTCCTCGTGCGGGCACTCCTCGTAGATCTTCAGCTGGATATCCGTGAAGTTGACGACATGCAGCGCGATCGGTCCTGTGTAGCGGGCGACTTCATTGGCCAGATCCACGACCTTCTGTTTCGCACGCTCGGAGGTGTATGGCGGTGCATGGAAGTAGGTCGCCTCGAGTACGGCACCACGACGTGAAATCATGTAGCCGGCCACCGGGCTGTCGATACCGCCGGAGAGGCAGAGCATCGCCTTGCCGTTTGTACCGAGCGGCATACCGCCGGCGCCCGGAAGCACCTCGGAGAAAATGTTGACATACTGACGGATCTCGACGCGAAGCAGCACATCCGGATGATGTACATCGACGGTGGTGTTCGGGTACTTCGTCAGGATATCGTAGCCGAGCTCAGCGTCGATTTCCGTGGAGCTCATCGGGAACTCCTTGTCGGCACGGGTCGTGCGGCACTTGAAGGTCAGCGTACGATCACCGTAGACCTCGCCGAAATACGTAAGCACCTGATCACTGATCGCACGATAGTCATGTGTGTTCTCCATCTGGATCATCGGGCAGATGCCGACGATACCGAAAACGTGCTGAAGTGCATCCACGGTCTCTTCGTAGTCATAGTTCTCCGACTTCGCCGTTACATAGATACGTCCGCGCTCACGGGTGACACGGAACTCACCCTCGACGCGCTCTAGCTTCTTCCGGATGTCATGCACGAGGGCATCCTCGAAGATATAACGATTCTTCCCCTTCGTGCCGATCTCCGCATACTTGATGAGAAAGCTCTGATACTGCATAAAACCTCTTTCTGTACAGGGATGAAGCGAGCCGCCGATGCTATCCGCACCGTGCCCGCCAGACAAAAAATGAGTACGCACCGAACAGCGCGCACTCATCATGATACTTGTTAATTTATCAGCTTAATGATACGATTACTGCGCGATGATATAAGGTGTCAGCGCATTGACGATCTCATCCATGCGACCTGCGTCCGCGTGAATGTTCAGATCGATCGGCTTGCTGAGGTCCAGGGAGAAGATACCCATGATGGACTTGGCATCGATTACATAGCGGCCTGATACGAGGTCGAAGTCAACATCAGTGAACTTCACGAGCTCATTGACAAAAGACTTTACTTTATCGATAGAATTAAGCGAGATACGAACGGTTTTCACGATTTAGTCCTCCTTAAAAATATTATTCATAATACAGATTAATTCTAGGAAAACGCTTATCAAAAGTCAATAGAATGGAATACTTTAAATTAACTGCTGCCATGCATAATCTGGGTTGCAAGGTCAATGCCTATGAAGCGGACGCGATGCTCGAGGAGCTCCGCCGCGCCGGCATACGGATCGTGCCCTGGGAGAGCGCCGCAGCCGACATCTATATCATCAATACCTGCTCCGTCACAAACATCGCCGACCGGAAGTCGCGGCAGATGATTCATAAGGCCCGGAGCATGAATCCGGCGGCCGTCGTAATCGCAGCCGGCTGCTATGTACAGGCGCGCGCCGCGGAGCTTCAGATGGATACCGCGGTGGATATCCTCGTCGGTAATCAGGAGAAGGGCCGTCTGCTGTCGATTCTCGAGGCGTACTGGACGACCCACCCGGACAGGCTTCCAGCGTCCCTCCGTGCTTCCGGCGCTGATGCAGACGAGCGGCACGTATATACCGATCCGGAGGTCCGTGTGCCCGCCGCTTCGTCCGTGGACGATGCCGCCGACCGGACTGCAGTGATCGACCAGGCGCAGGCGGACCGATCAAACGCTGCCTGCTTCGTGTCGGATATCGCAGAGCCACAGCCGTACGCGAAGCTCCGGGCCGGTGAGATCGCCGATCAGGGACGGGTCTTCATCAAGGTGCAGGATGGCTGCAATCAGTTCTGTGCCTACTGCATCATCCCATACGTGCGCGGACGCATCCGCTCGCGTTCCATCGAGGACACGGTGAAGGAGGTCGCAGATTTCGCCCGTCGCGGCTATCACGAGGTCGTGCTGACCGGCATCCACCTCTCTTCCTACGGCCTCGATTTCGATCATGCGAACTATGAATATGCGATGAACCATGAGATTCCGTCGACGCATCTCCTCGCACTGATCCGTGCGGTGGCGGCAGTACCGGGCATCGCGCGGGTTCGTCTCGGCAGCCTCGAGCCGCGTATCATCACGGAGTCGTTCGTCGAGGAGCTGCGGGCGATTCCGGAGCTATGCCCGCACTTCCACCTTTCGCTCCAGAGTGGTTCAGACCGCATCCTGGCAGCGATGAACCGGCACTATGATACGGCAGCCTTCCGTCACTCGGTCGCGCTTCTTCGTGCAGCCTGGCCCGAGATGGCGATCACAACGGATGTCATCGTCGGCTTTCCGGGGGAGAGTGAAGCGGATTTCGAGGATTCCTGTCGCTTCGTCGAGGAGATCGGCTTCTACGAGCTGCATGTTTTCAAGTACAGCCGGCGGCAGGGAACGGCGGCCGACCGCATGCCGGCGCAGCTTACGGATCGTGTGAAGTCCGAGCGCTCCGAACGACTGATGAAGCTTGACGCGCAGCAGTCCGAGGCCTTCCGCCGCCGCTTTCTCGGCCGGAACGAGGACGTGATTCCGGAGGAAATCGTCGAGATCGAGGGGCGCCCGTATCTTCGTGGCTATAACCGGTGCTATGTGCGCTATCTGATTCCTCTTTCGGATGCGGCAGAGGGAGCTTGTAAAATCGGCCAAATAATGCAGGTATGTGGACAGGAAATCTGTGGAGGATGTGTACTTGCATTGGTTTTATAAATGTTATAAAATTAATTGAGTTATTAAGAGGACGTGACAAAATGAATGATTTAGGCAGTACACAGATTATCCGACCGATGCAGGAGTGCGATCTGGATGTGACAGAGGTTCTGGCCCGTGTCTATGAGGCACTCACGGAAAAAGGCTATAATCCGATTAATCAGATCGTTGGATACATTATGTCGGGAGATCCGACGTACATTACCAGCCATAAGGGGGCGAGAAGCCTGATTATGAAGGTGGAACGCGACGAGATCATCGAAGAGCTGATGAAGACGTACGTGGACGCGAAGCTGAGCAGGTAATGTGTTGATGATGAAGAGTCTGTCCTGTGGGACAGACTCTTTTTGGGTAATGAAAAGAGGAGACCGGCATTCTGGCGCAGGAATCCCGTGAAGGGACCTGCGCGGGACGGCATCCACTCAGAACATACGGATAGGATAAGCATTTATGAGAATACTGGGACTCGATTACGGCTCGAAGACCGTCGGCGTCGCGATGACCGACGCGCTCGGCATGACGGTACAGCCGTATAAGACCATCCAGCGGGACCGGGAGTCGAAGCTTCGGCAGACCCTGTCTGAAATTGCAGAAATCGTCGAGCAGTACCAGATCAAGAAAATCGTGATGGGACTGCCTCTTAATATGGATGATACCGAGGGGGATCGCGCAGCGAAAACGAGAGACTTCGCAGAGAAGCTGAAGCTACGTGTGGCGGTTCCGATCGAGTTTACCGATGAGCGCCTCACCACGATGGAGGCAGAGGAAATCCTCGATCAGAGTGGTATCCCGCGGAGTGAGCAGAAGAAGGTGATCGATCAGGTCGCCGCACAGCTCATCCTGGAACAGTATCTGAGGGGCTGAGACCCTTCAAGGATAAACATCGACGTCGCATGCCGGGCTTCCGCGCGGGTGCGGCCATGAACATGACAAAGGAGCGGACATGGAAAATACTATCCGACTGACATCAGAAGATGGAAATCTGGAACTTGAGATCCTGGAGGAGACGACCGTCCAGGGCGTGAATTATATTCTGGTTACGGATGCACCGGAGGGTGAGGACGGCGAGTGCTACGTCATGAAGGACGTTTCCGGCCCGGAGGATGCAGAGGCAGACTACGAGTTTGTAGATGATCAGGAATCCGAAGCATTGATGCAGATCTTTTCTGCGCTCCTAGAAGGAGAAGGTATAACGATTGAGAAATCATGAACACACTGCCGGAGAGAAGGCAGCAGAAGTAAAAGAAGTAAAAAAAGTAAAAAAAGTAAAAGAAGTAAATCATGCAGAGCTTCCTACCGGTGAGGCGGCGAAGCGTCCGACCCACCGCAGACGGAGGCGCCCATCCACGAAGGGCAGAGAGAGCACGCAGGACACCGAGAGCACGGCTGCTCTGCAGAGTGCGGCAGCGGACAGTGCGGTGAAGGAAGAGGCACCTGCAGCGAAGCGAAGCTCCACACGGAGACGAAGCACACGAAAAGCCGAGACACATGAGAATATGGTGAGTGCAGCGGCATCTGCAGCCGGTGCAGTCGTGGAGGTACCGGAACAGCAGAAGAGCGCCAGCCGAAGCCACCGCAGCAGCAGAAGAAAGAAGTCAGATGAAGTACAGATGAAGAAGAACGGCAGTATTAAGATCATTCCGCTCGGCGGACTCGATCAGATCGGCATGAACATTACCGCGTTTGAGAGTGATGACAGCATCATCATCGTGGACTGCGGTCTGGCTTTTCCATCCAACGATATGCTGGGGATCGACCTGGTCATCCCGGACATCTCCTATCTGAAGAGCCACATGTCGAAGATCAAGGGCTTCGTCATCACCCACGGACATGAGGACCACATCGGTGCGCTGCCATATGTTCTGCAGCAGATCAATGTGCCTGTGTATGGAACACGGCTGACGCTTGCACTCATCGAGGGAAAGCTGCGTGAGCGCGGACTCGACCGCCTGGTGAAGCTGAACGTACAGGCCTTCGGTGATATCGTCGACTTCGGCGATATCAAGGTGGAGTTCATCAAGACGAATCACTCCATCCAGGATGCAGCCGCGCTCGCGATCTTCACACCGGCCGGTACCATCGTTCACACCGGCGACTTCAAGGTCGACTATACACCGGTCTTCGGTGATCCGATCGATCTGCAGCGCTTCGCTGAGCTCGGTAAGGAAGGCGTCCTGGCGATGATGTCTGATTCGACGAATGCGGAGAAGCCGGGATCTACGATGTCGGAGCGCACCGTCGGGGGTACCTTCGAGCGTATCTTTGCCGAGCACCAGCAGAACCGTATCATCGTGGCGACCTTTGCGTCGAACGTCGATCGTGTACAGCAGATCATCAATACCGCCGCGAAGTATAAGCGGAAGGTCGTGGTGGAGGGTCGTTCCATGGTGAATGTCATCACCGTAGCGTCCGAGCTTCACTATATCGATATCCCAGAGGGTACCCTCATCAGCATCGATGAGCTGAAGAGCTATCCGGATGAGCAGACCGTACTGATCACGACTGGATCTCAGGGTGAGTCCATGGCGGCACTGAGCCGTATGGCGAGCGGTATGCACCGGAAGGTTCATATCAAGCCGAACGATGTTGTCGTGCTTTCATCTCACCCAATTCCTGGTAACGAGCTCGCGGTGGATAAGGTCATCAACGAGCTGAGTATGCTTCATGCACAGGTCATCCTGCAGGATACCCACGTATCCGGCCATGCCTGCGGCGAGGACCTCAAGCTCCTGTACTCGCTCGTCAAGCCGGAGTTCGCGATTCCGATCCACGGCGAGTATCATATGCGGGATACCGCATCACGTCTCGCCGCCTCGGTCGGTGTCGAGCGTGACCACTGTCTCATGATCGAGAACGGTGACGTACTGGAGCTCACGACACGAAGCGGAAAGTCGGAGGCACTGATCAAGGATCATGTCCAGGCCGGTGGCGTCTTCGTCGATGGTCTCGGTGTCGGCGATGTCGGAAACATCGTCATCCGCGATCGTCAGAACCTGGCGCAGAACGGTATCATCGTCGTCGTACTGACGCTCGAGAAGTATTCAGGTCACCTGCTGGCTGGTCCGGACCTCGTGTCGCGTGGCTTCGTCTATGTACGGGAGTCCGAGGACCTCATGGAGGAGGCACGCGTACAGGTGCAGGATGCGGTCGATGACTGCCTCGTACGCCACGTGAACGACTGGGGCAAGATTAAAAATATCATCAAGGATTCGCTGTCTGACTTTCTCTGGAAGAAGATCAAGCGTGATCCGGTGATCCTTCCGATCATTATGGAGGTTTAAGGCATGCGCCGAAACGATTCCGTGTCCAGGACAGCCGGCTTCATCACCGGCATGGCCTGGCGCGTTATTCTGATTGCAGCCATCATTTTCCTGCTGCTGCAGGGGATCAGGGTGGCGTACAGCTATGGTCACGGACTGTTCTATGAGCATGCCCTGGCTGGTGCCGGTGCACCGGAGCAGGCGTTCGTCATCACCGATGGCGAGAGCTTGGACCGGCTTGCGAAAGACCTTGAGGAGGCCGGGCTGATCGATAATCGTCAGGCCTTCGTGCTGCAGGCGCATCTCTATGAACTCGAGATCGAACCTGGAAGCTATACACTGAGCCCGTCGATGACGGTGGTCGACATCATCGAGCACCTGAGTCAGGAGGGCACGAAGAACAAGGAGCTGGCGGATAAGAATCTGCTGGCAGCACAGGAAAGTACAGCGGCAGCGGAAGAGACCGGTGCGGACGGTACGGAAATCATCGGCGGTACGGAGGACGAAAACCTCATCCAGCAGGATGCGGCCCGTGCCATGACAACAGCAGATAGTGAGGAAAAGAACCCTTGATTACGGATGAACGGCTTGTGAATTATATTCATTCACTGGAACCGGATCGTAGTGAGCTTCTTGAAACCATCAGAGCAGAAGCGCTCGCAGCGGAAATCCCGATTATCCGGGATGAAACGGCAGCGCTTCTTAAGTGTTTCATGAGGATGCTTCGACCGAAGCGGATTCTGGAGATCGGTGCGGCGGTCGGCTACTCCGCCCTCTGCATGGAAGAGGCCTGCGACGGGCAGGCGGAGCTGCTGACGGTGGAGAGCTATCCACCGAGAATCGAAGCGGCGACATGGAACTTCGCGCGCAGCCCGTACCGGGATCGCATCACGCTGGTTCCGGGGGATGCGGGTGCACTGCTCCGACGCCTGGTTGAGGAGGGGCAGCACTTCGATTTTATTTTTATGGATGCGGCGAAGGCGCAGTATATCGTCTGGCTGCCGGACATCCTCCGACTGATGTCGCCGGGCAGCGTGCTCGTCAGCGACAATATCCTGCAGGACGGCAGCATCATCGAGAGCCGTTACCAGGTGGAGCGGAGGGACCGCACCATCCATACCCGCATGCGGGAGTATCTCTTCCGCCTGAAGCATGAAGAGGCACTGGAAACCGCGATCCTGCCGGTCGGCGATGGCGTGTCGATCAGTGTTCGAAAATAAAACACATAGATAAACGTCGCATCGATGAGTGTCAGATGGATGCACATCGAGTAGATGATGTCAGATAGATGGAGAGAGCATATGCTGAAAGAAACAGAGCTTTTGATTCCGGCAGGTTCGCTGGACGTATTAAAGACCGCCGTGAACTATGGGGCGAATGCCGTTTACTTAGGCGGTGAGGCCTTCGGTCTTCGGGCTAATGCAAAAAACTTTACACTGGAGGAGATCCGCGAGGGTGTCGCCTACGCACATGCACATCAGGTGAAGGTTTTCGTCACCGCGAACATCTTCGCCCATAATTACGACCTCGATGGTGTGCGTACCTACTTCCAGGAGCTGGCGGAGACCGGCATCGATGCGGTGCTGATCGCGGACCCGGGTGTGTTTATGATCGCGAAGGAGGTCCTTCCGGCGTCCATCGAGCTGCATATCTCGACCCAGGCGAACAACACGAACTGGCAGACCTTCCTCTTCTGGTGGCAGCTCGGCGCGAAGCGGGTCGTCTGTGCACGTGAATTGAGCCTGAACGAGATCCGGGAGCTGCGTCGTCATATTCCGGAGGAGATGGACATCGAGGCCTTCGTGCATGGTGCGATGTGCATGTCCTATTCCGGGCGCTGCATGTTGAGTAATTTCCTGACCGGTCGCGATGCGAACCGGGGTGCCTGCACACATCCGTGTCGCTGGAAGTACAGTCTCGTCGAGGAGACCCGTCCGGGTGAGTATTTTCCGGTGGTTGAGAACGAGCGTGGCACCTATATCTTTAACTCGAAGGATCTCTGCATGATCGAGCATATTCCAGAGCTGATCGAGGCCGGCATCGATTCACTGAAGATCGAGGGCCGTATGAAGACCGCGCTTTATGTTGCGACGGTCGCACGGACCTATCGCAAGGCCATCGATGATTATAAGGAGAGCGAAGAAAAGTACCGCGCCAACATGGAGTGGTACAAGCAGGAAATCGCGAAGTGTACCTACCGTGAGTTTACGACGGGCTTCTACTATGGACGTCCGACGCAGGATGATCATATCTATGACAGCAACACCTATGTGACGGGTTCCATTTACCTCGGCACGATCCGTGAGAGCGATGCAGAGGGCTGGAGCTACCTCGAGCAGAAGAACAAGTTCTCCGTGGGAGAGCAGCTCGAGATCATGAAGCCGGATGGCCGGGATCTGCCGATCACGGTGCTGGAGATCCGGGATGCGGCGACCGATGTCGTACAGACATCCTGCCCGCATGCCTGTCAGCAGCTGAAGGTGCGCTTCAGTACAGCTCCGGAGGCCGGCGATATCATCAGAAAGGAAAGCGCTGAGAAGCAGGCGCTTGACTAACGCGTATGGAAGGAATTTTCATCGTTCTGGGGGTCGCGTCCCTGCTGTATGTGATCGCGATCATCATGATTCATGGACTGACCAGCTTTCTATGGTTCTGGCCGCTTTTTGCAGCGGTCCAGTTCCTTATGTTTGCACTGGTACGCTATGTCCGCAGAAAACAGCGGGAGAAGAAGCGGATCCATCCAGGCCCCTTCGTGTTCATCTTTACGAGCTATGGTCTCTGGATGCTGGTGCTGCTCGCGCTTCTCGGCACGATCTTCTTTAATGCACATACGGTCGAGCAGAAGAACCTCGACTATGTGATCGTGATGGGGGCAGATCTCGTCGATAACCGGATCTCACCGTCACTGAAGAAGCGTCTGGACTGTGCCGTCGCGTATGCGAAGGAAAATCCGGACACCATCTTCGTGCTGTCCGGCGGCCGGAGCGATTATGATCGAAGCACCGAAGCGACGGTCATGTACTACTACATGATCAAGGCCGGCATCCCGGAGAACCGTCTTCTGCTCGAGTTCTACTCCCACTCCACGCAGGAGAAGATCGGCTTCTCGCTTCGAACGATACAGCAGGATCAGGAGGCCCGTCTCCGGGAAAGAGCGAAGACGCACCCGGGACTTATGGTGCCGCTGCGCGGTACAGACGGGGAGGAAATCGAGGTCATCCTGGGGGAGGAAAAGCCGATCACCCTCGGGATCATCACCTCCGAGTTTAATCTCTTCCGGGCCTGCCGCATCGCGGCGCGCTTCGGCTATCCGGATGCCTGTCCGATGGCGACCGAGACGAGTGAACTGATGCTCGTTCACCTGAGCGTTCGGGAAGCCATCGCGGTCTTCAAGGATCGTCTGATCGGAAATATATAGAAAAAGAGGAAGCTGAATGAAGAATTATGAGCTGATCGAGACCAGAAGGATCGATGAACTTTCGACCGATGCGTGCATCTACCGTCATACGAAGAGCGGTGCCCGCATCTTTACCATGAAGAACACGGATGACAATAAGGTCTTCAGTATCGCCTTTCGCACCCCGGCGGAGGACAGCACCGGCGTGGCCCACATCACGGAGCACTCCGTGCTGTGCGGATCTGCGAAGTTTCCGCTGAAGGATCCGTTTGTGGAGCTTGCAAAGGGCTCCCTCAACACCTTCCTGAACGCGATGACGTATCCGGATAAGACCGTGTATCCGGTTGCCTCCCGCAACGAGAAGGACTTCGAGCATCTGATGGATGTCTACCTCGACGCGGTGTTCCATCCGAACTGCGTCGAGGATCCGCGTATCCTCCAGCAGGAGGGCTGGCACTATGAGATGATGGACGAGCAGGATGCGCTTCGCTATAACGGCGTCGTCTACAACGAGATGAAGGGTGTCTTCTCGAACCCGGAGTCGGTGCTCGAGCGCTACATCATGAACGCCCTCTTCCCGGATACTTGCTACGCGAACGAGTCCGGCGGTGATCCGGCGGTGATCCCGGAGCTTAGCTTCGACCAGTTCCGCGCGTTCCATGCGCGCTACTATCATCCGTCCAATGCCTACATCATCCTGTACGGCGATATGGATATGGAGAAGAAGCTCGCGTGGCTCGATGAGGCCTACCTCTCGGAGTTCGATGCGATCGATCCGGATTCCGATATCCCGCTGCAGCCGGCGTTTACCGAGCTCCATGAGGAGGAAATCGCGTATTCCGTCGGAGCGCATGAGTCGCTCACAAAAAATACCTACCTCGCCTGGAACGTCGTGGTGGATGCACTCGATAATAAGCGGAACCTCGCCCTCGATATCCTGGACTATGTGCTGCTTTCCTCACCGGGTGCGCCGCTCAAGCAGGCCCTCGTCGAGGCCGGTATCGGAGATGATATCTTCGGCGGCTTCGAGGATGGTATCCGCCAGCCGTATTTTTCTGTCTGTGCGAAGGGCGCGGATGCGAAGGATAAGAAGCGCTTCCTCTCCATCATCGACACGACCCTCCGGAAGCTGGTGAAGGAGGGCCTCGACCAGCAGGCGATCCTCGCCGCCATCAATCATGATGAGTTCCAGTACCGTGAGGCGGACTACGGACGTTCACCGAAGGGCCTCGTCTATGCACTGACTGCGATGGATACCTGGCTCTATGGCCGGGAACCATGGGAGTATCTCTTCTGTACGCAGTGCTATCAGGAGCTCCGCGAGGACGCGAAGCATGGCTACTTCGAGAAGCTGATCGCAGAGTGTCTGCTGGACAATCCGCATGCAGCCCTCGTGATCTGTAAGCCGGAGCGCGGGCTCACCGAGAAACGGGAGCAGGCGCTCGCGAAGAAGCTGGCGACGATGAAAAAAGGGATGACACAGGCGGAGCGGATCGCCTGCATTGACCAGACGAAGGCGCTGAAGGCTTATCAGGAGGAACCGACCTCCGACGAAAACCTCCGGAAGCTTCCGCTGCTCAGCATCTCTGATATCGGAAAGCAGGCCGAGCGCTATCACTGGGAGGAGAAGCGGGTGGAGGATACTCTGCTGCTCGAGACGAGTCGGGATACCCGCGGCGTGATGTATCTCCGCTTGAATTTCAATACGCAGTGCCTCACCGAGGAGGAGCTGCCGTACGCTGGTTTCCTGAAGACCGTGCTCGCGTATATGGATACGAAGCAGCATAGCTTCCAGGACCTGTCCTCGGATGTTCTGCTGCATACCGGCGGCATGAACTTTGATATGAACGCGTATCCGGACCTCGATCACTATAATCACTATACCGGCATCTTCAGTGTGGAGGTGAAGCTGCTCTACGAGCACCTGGACCGTGTCCTCGCACTGATCCGTGAGATCCTGCATACGACGAAGTTCGAGGATACGAAGCGGATGGCGGAGATCCTCGCGGAGGCCCGCTCCCGGGAGCGGATGAAGATCGAGGGCGCCGGCCACAGCTATGCCGTGAACCGTGCAAGCGCCTGCTTCTCCGGCACCGGACGATACCAGGATCTCGTGGGCGGCATCAGCTACTACCACTTCATCAACCGCGTCGCGGATGCCTTCCATGCGGATCCGACGACCCTCGGCCGGAAGCTCTGGGAGATCGCGGATAAGCTGTTCCGCCTTGAGAACATGTTTGTGTCGATAACGGCGGAGCCACAGGGCATCGCGGCGTTCGAGCAGATCTATCCGACATGGAAGGAAAACTACCGCTGTGATCTTCGCGAGAAGGAGCTGCTCCGCGAGGTACTGGATGCGGACTATATCGCCGGTACCCATACAGAAGCCGATGAAGAAAAACCGCAGCTCATCCTCCACGGCAGCCGGAACGAGGGCTTCCGAACCCCGTCCCAGGTAAATTATGTCGCCAGGGCCGGCTGGTACGATCCGACGAAGCATCCGTATACCGGTGCCCTGCGCGTACTGAAGATGATTCTGAACTACGACTATCTCTGGCTCAATCTCCGTGTGAAGGGCGGCGCCTATGGCTGCATGGCTGGCTTCGGCCGCTCCGGTGAGGGCTATCTCTGCTCCTACCGGGATCCGCATATTCAGGAGACCCTGGCCTGCTATGAGGCGCTTCCGGCGTATATCCGGAGCTTCAGCGCAAGCGAGCGGGATATGACGAAGTACATCATCGGCGCCATCAGTGAGCTGGATACGCCACGTACGAACGCCAATGTTGCCGCCCTCAGCGTCAGCGCCTTCCTCTCCCATGTGTCGAACGAGGCACTGCAGCGAGAGCGCGACCAGGTGCTCGCGACGACGGTAGAGGATATCCGCGCACTTTCGGACTATGTGGAGGCGGTGCTGGCGACCGGTGCCGGCTGCACCATCGGCAGTGGAACAGAAATCGATGCACATCAGGATCTCTTCCTGACAACAGAGGAGCTTTTTAAATGATCAAGACAGGCTTTGTGGCGCTCGTGGGGCGCCCGAATGTAGGAAAATCAACCTTGATGAATCACGTGATCGGCCAGAAGATCGCCATCACCTCGGAGAAGCCACAGACGACCCGTGGCCGTATCCAGACGGTCTATGACGACGAACGCGGCCAGATCATCTTTCTCGACACGCCGGGTATTCACAAGGCGGCCAATAAGCTCGGCGAGTACATGGACCATGTGGCGGAGAAAACCCTCGAGGACGTCGATGTTATCGTCTGGCTCGTGGAGCCGACCACCTATATCGGCGCCGGTGAGCAGCACATCGCGGAGGTGATGAAGAAGTACGACAAGCCGAAGATCCTCGTGATCAATAAGATCGATACCCTGAAGGATCCGGCGGTCGAGCTGACGGCGGCCATCGAGAAGTATCGTGACCTTATGGAGTTCACAGAGATCGTTCCGGTCTCTGCCGCGCGTGCCCGAAACATTGACGAACTGAAAAAGGTGATTTTTCAGTACCTTCCGGAAGGGCCTCGTTACTATGATGAGGATACCGTGACCGACCAGACGATGCGTGAGATCGCGGGTGAGCTGATCCGTGAGCAGGCGCTTCGGAAGCTGAAGGATGAGGTGCCACATGGCATCGCGGTGCTGATCGACGAGATGCACCAGCGGAAGACCGGCATCTGGGACATCAAGGCGACCATCGTCTGCGAGCGGGATGCGCATAAGGGTATCATCATCGGAAAGGGCGGCGCGATGCTGAAGCGCATCGGTACCGGTGCCCGTATCCAGATCGAGCGTATGACGGAGGATAAGGTGAATCTCCAGCTTTTCGTCAAGGTACGAAAGGACTGGCGTGATTCGGATACCTTCCTGAAGAACTACGGCTTTAAGGACGAGACCTGAGCGCCATGCAGGAGGAACTTGTTTTTCACGGGCTGGTGCTGAACTCGGCCTCGTCCCGTGATTTTGATAAGCGGCTCTGTGTTCTCACGAAGGAGCAGGGAAAGATCACCGTCTGGGCGTCGGGCGCGAAGAAGCCGGGTTCCCCGCTCATGGCGGCGACACGGAATTTCGTCTTCGGTGCGTTCAGCGTGACGAAGGGAAGGGCCGGCTATAATCTCCGCTCGGTGAAGGTGAACGAGTATTTCGAGGACATCGCGCTGGATCTCGTCAACGCCTGCTACGGTTCGTATCTGCTGGAGCTGGCGGAGCTCGTCGCCCAGGAGAATCTTCCGGCGGAGGAGCTGGTGAATCTCATCTACCTGTCGCTCCGGGCGATTCTGAAGGAGAGTATCCCGAACGAGCTGGTACGGCGTATCTACGAGCTTCGGGTGCTCCTTTTAAATGGCGAGTACACAGAGCTTCCACCACTCGAGGCCTCCGACGCCTGCTGCTATGCCTGGCAGTATGTACTGGAGTCGCCGCTCACGAAGCTCTACACCTTCACGCTGACCCCGGGCGTACTCATCGAGTTTTCGCAGAACGTGGATCTCGTGCTCCGCGACGCGTTGCCGTACCACTTCCGCTCGCTCGATATCCTGAAAGCACTGTGACGCGACGTCTGTTTGTACGGGCGCAAAAACAGGCAGGGGCTGGATTTTTCGACGGTCCCGATGTATAGTTGGATGAAGCGTCTATCGGCGCAGTACTGATTAACTTTATTCTTGGTCGCACTCCGGCGACAGAAAGAGGAAAACATGCCAAAGAATTACACCATGGACACCATCGTTTCTCTTGCGAAGTCAAGAGGTTTTGTTTATCCGGGTTCTGAGATCTACGGTGGTCTCGCAAATACCTGGGACTACGGCAATCTCGGCGTTGAGTTAAAGAACAACGTAAAGAGAGCCTGGTGGAAGAAATTTATTCAGGAGTCCAAATATAACGTCGGTATCGACTGCGCGATCCTGATGAATCCGCAGACCTGGGTCGCATCCGGACATCTCGCATCCTTCTCCGATCCGCTGATGGACTGTAAGGAGTGTCACGAGCGTTTCCGTGCAGATAAGCTGATCGAGGATTTCGCAGAGGCAAACGGTATCGATATCGGTGGTTCCGCGGATGCGATGTCGAAGGAAG
Organism: Oribacterium sp.; assembly: GCA_004554245.1. Taxonomy (GTDB): domain Bacteria; phylum Bacillota; class Clostridia; order Lachnospirales; family Lachnospiraceae; genus Oribacterium. Next base: position 179,099 of record SFND01000001.1, read on the forward strand.
AGATGGAAGCATTCATCGAGGAACATCAGGTTCCATGTCCTACCTGCGGTAAGCATAACTTCACCGGTATCCGTCAGTTCAACCTTATGTTCAAGACCTTCCAGGGCGTTACAGAGGATGCGAAGAATGCCGTATATCTCCGTCCGGAGACCGCACAGGGTATCTTCGTAAACTTCAAGAATGTACAGCGTTCTTCCCGTAAGAAGCTTCCGTTTGGTATCGGTCAGATCGGTAAGTCCTTCCGTAACGAGATCACACCGGGTAACTTCACCTTCCGTACGAGAGAGTTCGAGCAGATGGAGCTCGAGTTCTTCTGTAAGCCGGATACGGACCTCGAGTGGTTTGCATACTGGAAGCAGTTCTGCCTTGACTGGCTGCTTTCGCTCGGCATTCCGAAGGATATGCTTCGTGCCAGAGACCACTCTCCGGAGGAGCTCTGCTTCTATTCGAAGGCAACCACCGATCTCGAGTTCACCTTCCCGTTTGGCTGGGGTGAGCTCTGGGGTATCGCGGACAGAACCGATTACGATCTCGGACAGCACGAGAAGACCTCCGGTCAGGATATGACCTACTTCGATGAGGAGACCAACACGCATTACATCCCGTATGTTATTGAGCCGTCCCTCGGTGCGGATCGTGTCACCCTTGCCTTCCTCTGCGCAGCATATGATGTGGAAGAGCTGGAGGGTGGCGATGAGCGTACCGTCCTTCGTTTCCATCCGGCCATCGCACCTGTAAAGGTAGGTATCCTTCCGCTTTCGAAGAAGCTGGCAGAGCCGGCACAGGCCATCCATGATGAGCTTGCGAAGTACTGGAACGTCGAGTACGACGACCGTGGAAACATCGGTAAGCGTTACAGAAGACAGGATGAGATCGGTACACCGTACTGCGTAACCTATGATTTCGATTCGGAGAACGATCACTGCGTCACGATCCGTGAGCGTGATTCCATGGCACAGGAGCGTATTCCGATCGATCAGCTGAAGAGCTACTTCGAGGAGAAGCTCGCATTCTAAGTTTTTATAGCGTCTGAATAGAGGCCCATCCCGGGATTCGGGGTGGGCCTTTTGGTAAACGGAGTGTTTGGGCTCTCGACGGAGGTTTACTTCACAAATTCGTAACATATGGAAATTATAATATAATCCTGTATAGTAGAAGAGGATTGAAACAGGAGAGAATGCTTATGAAGCATATAGGACTGATGGGGCGTGTGGGCGTCAGCTTCTTCGTCAGCACGGTGCTGCCACTGGTGCTGATGTTTCTGATGTTCCGCGGAGACATCACGATGGGAACGAATATGGCGATTCTGATTCTTGCAGGTCTTTTTCTGATCTGCTGGATCTATATGGGGATCGTGCGTCCGGTCGATGAGCTGAAGGCGGCGGCGAAGCGCATCGAGTCCGGAGATCTCGATTTCACGCTGGAAGCAGAGACGAACGACGAGTTCGGTGAGCTGATGCAGGCCTTCGATGAGATGCGGATTCGTCTCAAGGAAACCCAGGAGGAGAAGATACGAAACGATACAGCCAACCGTGAGCTGGTCTCCAACATTGCCCATGATCTGAAGACGCCGCTGACGGCGATCAAGGGCTACAGCGAGGGCCTGCTCGATGGGGTCGCCAGCAGTCCGGAGATGCAGCGGAAGTATATTCGGACCATCAACAACAAGGCGGCGGAGATGGATCGCCTGATCGACGAGCTGCGCTACTATGTGAAGGTCGAGTCGGATAAGATCCCGTATGATTTTCAGCATATCTGTGTGAAGGATTATTTCCAGGACTGTGCGGAGGAGATCGGACTCGATATGGATTCGCAGGGAATCCGATTCAGCTATCGCAATACGATCGACCCGGAGGTGGAGATGATCGCGGATCCGGAGCAGCTCCGGAAGGTGATCAGTAACATCATTTCGAATTCTGTGAAATATATGGATAAGGAAGAAAAGGAGATCGCGCTGAGTCTGGAGGATGCCGGGGATTTCATCCAGGTGAATATCCGGGATAACGGAAAGGGCATCTCCCGCTCGGATCTGCCGTATATTTTCCAGCGTTTCTTCCGGGCGGACAGCTCGCGCAATTCGATGAAGGGGGGATCCGGTATCGGCCTTTCCATCGTGAAGAAGATCATAGAGGACAGTGGCGGACGGATCTGGGCGAGCTCGAAGGAGGGCGAGGAAACCACGATTCATTTCGTTTTACGTAAATACATCAAGAGCCCGAAGGAGGCGTAAACTATGGATGAGGATAAGAAGAACATACTGATTATAGAGGATGAGCAGTCGATTGCGGAGCTGGAGCGGGATTATCTGGAGATTTCCGGCTTTTCCGTCGATATCGCATCCGATGGTGATACCGGTCTTCAGAAGGCACTGGAGGGCGACTATGCAATCATCATCCTGGATCTGATGCTGCCGGGAAAGGACGGCTTCCAGGTATGTAAGGAGGTCCGGGAGATGAAGGATATACCGATCATCATCGTTTCTGCACGGAAGGATGATATCGATAAGATCCGAGGACTTGGTCTCGGCGCCGATGATTATGTGACGAAGCCGTTTTCTGCATCGGAGATGGTGGCCCGGGTGAAGGCGCATATGGCACGGTATGCACGTCTCGTCGGCAGCGGCCGGGAGGAGAGCGGGGTTATCGAGATTCATGGACTGAAGATCGATCCGAGTGCCCGCCGCGTATTCGTGAACGGAGAGGAGCGGACCTTTACGACGAAGGAGTTCGACCTTCTCTGCTTCCTCGCCTCGCATCCGAATCATGTATACACGAAGGCGGAGCTCTTCAAGGAGATCTGGAAGATGGATTCCGTCGGTGACATCGCGACCGTCACGGTGCATATCAAGAAGATCCGCGAGAAGATCGAGATGGATTCTGCGAAGCCACAGTATATCGAAACCATCTGGGGTGTCGGATACCGCTTTAAGGTCTGACCGTGAGCTGTCCAGATTTATAAAGCCTTTGAAATTCTTTGATTTACGATGGAATTTCTTAGGCTTTTTTGCGTGGAAAAAATAATTCGAGATGTAAACGTTTACATTTTCTGTTCAGACTTTACTAACAATTTTTCCTAAAGTATAATTCGAATAGAGATTTTTCCTCGACATGGGTTAAATCGTATGAGTCGTTTTGCAGAGATCGCCGTCCATGTGTACGGCCTTTTTTTAAGAGATGCACTCATCAACATACATAGGATTAGGAGGATAAGCGATGGCTAAGAAATGGGTTTACTTGTTCACGGAGGGTAACGCAGACATGCGTGAGCTTCTGGGTGGTAAGGGTGCAAACCTTGCAGAGATGACCAATATCGGTCTCCCGGTTCCACAGGGTTTCACCATCACGACAGAGGCCTGCACACAGTACTACGAGGACGGTCGTGAGATCAATGCGGAGATCATGGGTCAGATCGACGAGCATATCGAAAAGATGGAGGAGATTACCGGTAAGAAGTTCGGTGATCACGAGAATCCGCTTCTGGTATCGGTACGTTCCGGTGCACGTGCTTCCATGCCGGGTATGATGGACACCATTCTGAACCTTGGTCTTAACGAGGACGTTGTAAAGGTTCTTTCTGAGAAGTCCGGTAACCCACGTTGGGCATGGGATTCCTACAGAAGATTTATTCAGATGTACTCAGATGTCGTTATGGAAGTTTCCAAGAGCGAGTTTGAGAAGCTGATCGATAAGAAGAAGGAAGAGAAGGGCGTAAAGCTAGATGTCGAGCTGAGCGCAGAGGATCTTCATGATCTCGCAGAGCAGTTCAAGGCGAAGTATAAGGAAGCACTCGGTGAGGACTTCCCGGCAGACCCGAAGGCACAGCTCTATGGCGCAATCAAGGCCGTATTCCGTTCATGGGATAACCCACGTGCAAACGTTTATCGTCGTGACAATGATATCCCATATTCCTGGGGTACTGCTGTAAACGTACAGTCCATGGCATTCGGTAACATGGGTGATGACTGTGGTACCGGTGTAGCCTTCACGAGAGATCCGGCTACCGGTGCAAAGGGCCTCTTCGGTGAGTTCCTTACGAACGCACAGGGCGAGGACGTTGTCGCAGGTGTTCGTACGCCGATGCACATCCAGGAGATGGAGCAGAAGTTCCCGGAGGCATTCGCAGAGTTCGTAAAGGTATGCGAGACCCTCGAGAAGCATTATAGAGATATGCAGGATATGGAGTTTACCGTTGAGCACGGTAAGCTGTACATGCTGCAGACCAGAAATGGTAAGAGAACCGCACAGGCTGCGCTGAAGATCGCCTGCGACCTCGTAGATGAGGGCATGAGAAGCGAGAAGGAAGCCGTTGCGATGATCGATCCACGTAACCTCGATACACTTCTTCACCCGCAGTTCGATAAGGATGCGCTGAAGGCAGCGGTTCCGATGGGTAAGGGCCTCGGTGCTTCCCCAGGAGCGGCATGTGGTAAGGTCGTCTTCACTGCAGAGGATGCAGAGGCGTGGAACGCACGTGGCGAGAAGGTGATTCTCGTTCGTCTCGAGACTTCCCCAGAGGATATCACAGGTATGAAGTCTTCCGAGGGTATCCTGACCGTTCGTGGCGGTATGACCAGCCATGCAGCCGTTGTTGCCCGTGGTATGGGTGAGTGCTGCGTATCCGGCTGCGGTGATATCGTGATGGATGAGGAGAACAAGAAGTTCACACTCGGCGGAAAGACCATCAAGGAGGGAGATTTCATTTCCATCGATGGTACAACCGGTAACATCTACGAGGGTAAGATCGCTACCGTAGATGCTCAGATTTCCGGCGACTTCGGTCGTATCATGGGCTGGGCTGATAAGTATAGAAAGCTCGGCGTAAGAACCAACGCGGATACACCGCGCGATGCTGCAAAGGCACGTGAGCTCGGTGCGGAGGGTATCGGCCTCTGCCGTACAGAGCACATGTTCTTCGACCCGGAGAGAATCGAAGCATTCCGTGAGATGATCTGCTCCGATACGGTTGAAGAGCGTAAGAAGGCACTCGAGAAGATCGAGCCGTATCAGCAGGATGACTTCAGACAGCTCTTCGAGGCGATGGAAGGCAACCCTGTTACCATTCGTTTCCTGGATCCGCCTCTTCACGAGTTCGTTCCGACCACGGAGCCGGAGATCAAAGCACTTGCAGAGAAGATGGGCAAGACGGTTGAGCAGATCAAGGCGATCATTACCGGTCTCCACGAGTTCAACCCGATGATGGGTCACAGAGGATGCCGTCTGACCGTAACCTATCCTGAGATCGCAGTTATGCAGACACAGGCGATCATCCGTGCAGCCATCGAGGTAAAGAAAGCACATGCTGACTGGAACCTCGTTCCGGAGATCATGATTCCGCTCGTTGGCGAGGTGAAGGAGTTCAAGTTCGTGAAGGACATCGTCGTAAAGACCGCAGACGAGGAAATCGCAGCGGCTGGCGTAGAGCTCAAGTATGAGGTTGGTACCATGATCGAGATCCCGAGAGCTGCTCTTACAGCTGACGAGATCGCTGCAGAGGCTGATTTCTTCTGCTTCGGTACAAACGACCTTACACAGATGACCTTCGGCTTCTCACGTGATGATGCCGGTAAGTTCCTGAACAGCTACTATGACACCAAGATCTACGAGCAGGATCCGTTCGCAAAGCTCGATCAGAAGGGTGTTGGTAAGCTCATGGATATGTCACTGAAGCTTGGTAAGCCGGTGAACCCGAACCTCCACTGCGGTATCTGCGGCGAGCACGGCGGCGATCCTTCTTCTGTAGAGTTCTGCCACAACATCGGCCTCGACTATGTATCCTGCTCACCGTTCCGTGTACCGGTAGCAAGACTTGCAGCAGCACAGGCTGAGATCAACAATCCGAGAAAGTAATTTCACAGGATCGTGGATTAAATAAGTGATGATAAACACCGGAGACTGTCCTCGACATTCTCCGGTGTTTTATATCGTACACAGGTATGGACAGGGGGGAATTATGGCTGGAGATCATAGCGGACTAAATAAAGAAGAAATGAAAAACATCGCGCTGATCGGTTTTATGGGTGCCGGAAAAACGACAGTATCACATGCACTCAGAGCACTGTATGGACTGACAGAGATCGATACGGATCAGGAAATCGTGCGCCAGGAGGGACGCCCGATTACGGAGATTTTTGCGACGGATGGAGAGGCGTATTTCCGGCAGCTTGAGCACGACGTGGTGCTGCGTTTTCAGGATGTGCATGCGGCGGTGATCTCCTGTGGCGGGGGTCTCGTGATGAATCCGGAAAATGTTAAAAATCTGCGTACATCCTGCATCATTGTTTTTCTGACGGCGACCCCGGAGACGACGCTCCTTCGGGTGAAGGATTCTGCGGATCGTCCGATCCTGAACGGACATATGGATGTCGCGTATATCCGTATGTTGCAGGAGAAGCGCCGGCCGGCGTATGAGGCGGCAGCGGATATATGCGTCGCGACGGACGGGAAGGATGTGGAGACGATCTGCTGTGAAATTATGCAGAAAATGAAGGATTTCTCATAATTATATAAATAGTACAGGACCGCGTTATTGTGTTGAAAAGTGCGCAATAACGCGGTTTTTGTATGCTGCTTTTGGCGCTTATTCTGCGCCAGTTTATATTTTTTTTATAATTTTGTTGCGAAATTAACGAAGCTATAATATAATTTTCACGAATAAGACATATTCTACTCGCGAATAATCGTCATGTTTTACACAGATTGTGAGGATAGAAAATGAATCATCAGGAAGTGAATAAGGAACTGCTCCATTTTCTGGATCATAGCCCGAATGCATTTTATGCAGTAGCCAATATGCAGAAGGAACTCGAGGACGCCGGTTTCACCCGCCTCTATGAGGGCTGCCCGTGGACACTGTCCGAGGGCCATGGCTACTATGTGACACGGAACGATTCGGCCATCATCGCCTTTCGTATACCGGAGGGTGAGTATAAGGGCTTCCAGATCATGGCGAGCCACTGCGATTCACCGGTTTTTAAGATCAAGACGAACGCAGAGATCGTCGTGGACAACAGCTATGTCAAGCTGAATGTCGAGAAGTATGGCGGTATGCTCTGTGCACCATGGCTGGATCGTCCGCTTTCCGTTGCCGGTCGTGTAGTCGTTCAGACGGAGGAGGGCATCGCGACGAAGCTGGTCAATGTTGATCGGGATCTTCTCATCATTCCGAACGTGGCGATCCATATGAATCGTCAGGTCAATGACGGTTATGCATTTAATGCACAGGTGGATATGCTGCCGCTGTTCTGTGAGCAGGGTGAGGAGAAGAACCAGTTCATGCAGCTGATCGCAGACGAGGCAGCTGTGCAGGTGGAGGACATCCTGGATACGGATCTCTTCCTGTATAACCGCATGAAGGGAACGACGCTCGGCCTCCATGGCGAGTTCATCGCAAGTGGACGTCTGGATGATCTCCAGTGTGCATTTGCATCTCTGAAGGGCTTCCTCGCGGCCGAGCTGAAACAGTCCATCGCTGTTCACTGTGTCTATGATAACGAGGAGGTCGGCTCCGGTACGAAACAGGGTGCCGCCAGCACCTTCCTGAAAGATACACTCCAGCGCATCAGCCGCGCGATGGGACGCAGCGAGGAGCAGTACCTCATGAGCATCGCTTCGAGCTTCATGGTATCTGCAGATAATGCACATGCCGTGCATCCGAACCATGCCGAGAAGGCAGATCCGACCAACCGCCCGTATATGAACCGGGGAATCGTCATCAAGTACAGCGCGAACCAGAAGTATACGACCGATGGTGTTTCCGGCGCTGTGATGCGCGCGATCTGTAAGAAGGCAGCTGTGCCATGTCAGACCTTCACCAACCGCTCCGATATGCTCGGCGGCTCGACGCTGGGAAATATTTCGCAGGCGCAGGTTGCGCTGAACACCGTCGATATCGGACTGCCACAGCTCGCGATGCACTCTCCGTATGAGACGGCCGGTGCGCGGGATACCGCGTATCTGATCGAGGCGGCGCGGGTACTGTTCAGCTCGAGCTTTGAAGGAAACGGGGACGGCAATTACAGACTGATCTTCTGATCATGATCATGTGTGGATGAGCCCGTGGAACAGGCGAATGCTGATCACCGGGCTTTCAAAACAAAGCGAAATCTGAATTCGTTTCGCTAAACAACAAAAAAGGAGTATACATATGGATTCAAAACACATTAAATGGACGACGCTCGCGTTCATGGCGTTTTCGACGGTCTGGGGCTTCGGAAATGTACTGAACGGATTCATCTACTTCAACGGTATCCAGGTTATTTTCAGCTGGATCCTCATGTTTGCGCTTTACTTCGTACCATACGCACTGATGGTCGGTGAGCTGGGTTCCGCATTTAAGGAGTCCGGTGGTGGTGTGAGCTCATGGATTCTGAAGACGACAGGACCGAAGCTTGCGTACTATGCAGGCTGGACCTACTGGGCATGCCATATCACCTACATCGCAAGTAAGTCCTCCGGTGGTCTGAAGGCATTGAGCTGGGCTGTGTTCCGTAACGCGGAAGCATACGATACCTTCCCTACACTGGCAGTACAGCTGATCACCTTCTGTATCCTGATTCTGTTCTGCTATATCGCAAGCCGTGGTCTGAACCCGCTGAAGAAGATGGCGACACTGGCAGGTACCAGCATGTTCATCATGTCCATCCTCTACATCATCATGATGTTCGGTGCGCGTGCCATCAATCCGGCTTCTTCCTTCGTGACACTGGATTTCAGTGCGAAGAACCTGATTCCGACCTTCGACTGGAAGTACTTCACCTCCCTGTCCATCCTGGTTTTCGCTGTCGGTGGCTGTGAGAAGATCTCTCCGTATGTTAATAAGGTAGAGAACCCGAGCAAGGGCTTCCCGCGTGCGATGATTAGCCTGGCGATCATGGTTGTGATCTGTGCGATTCTCGGTACCATCGCGATGGGCATGATGTTCGATCCGACCATCATCAACGAGTCCAAGGAGAGCTTCAACTCCTATAACTCGAACGGTTCCTACTGGGCATTCCAGAGACTGGGCGAGTACTATCATATGGGTGACAGCCTGATGATCATTTACGCACTCTGCAACGCGGTAGGTCAGCTTTCCACGCTTGTCATCAGTATCGATGCACCGCTTCGTATGCTGTTTGACAACGAGGATGCGCGTGAGTTTATCCCGTCGAAGCTTCTCAGACAGAATGATAAGGGTGCCTATGTCAACGGTATCAAGATGGTTGCGGTTCTTTCCGGTGCTATCATCCTCGTACAGTCCTTCGTTCCTGGTGCAGCGACCGTTCTGAAGCAGCTCACCAAGCTGAACTCCGTATGTATGCCGATGCGTTATCTCTGGGTATTTGCAGCGTACATCGCACTTCGTAAGGCGGAGGACAGGTTCAAGCCGGAGTATCGTTTCGTGAAGAATCATAACGTGGCTATGTTCTTCGGCTGCTGGTGCTTCTTCGTGACCGCGGCGAGCTGTCTGCTCGGTGTTTATGATGAAGACCTGTTCACCATGTGTCTCAACATCATCACACCGTGCGTACTGACAGCACTCGGTATCATCCTTCCGATTCTGAAGAAGAGAGAGGATGCAGCGAAGGCCTGATCCTTCAGATGCTGAAAGAGAGGATGCAGCGAAAGGCATCATGGCGTATGCCCGGAAAGCATCTACAGGAAAACAGATACAAAATGCTTTGCCAGGATGTAGAGAAATCTGCATCTTGGCAAATTTTGACAAGAAAAGTGAACCGGTTTACCGCAACATTCACAAACTTTGTGAAGAGTGCCTGTGAAGGCTTGAACCGGGGTACCAAATCAACTATGATGATGCTGGTATGGATGTATTCAGGCATCGTGCCTGAGAACATAGAAGTAAGAAAAATGGAAGAAAAAGGAGATTTGTTATGGCTGGAATTCTTGATAAGTTCAGACTTGATGGCAAGGTTGCATGGGTAACCGGCGCATCCTATGGACTGGGTCTTGCATATGCGAAGGCATTTGCTGAGGCTGGCGCAAAGAAGGTCGTTTTCAATGATATCAATCAGGAGCTCGTAGACAGAGGTATCGCAGAGTACCAGAAGCTCGGCATCGATGCATACGGTGTCGTATGTGATGTTACGAACGAGGAGCAGGTAAACGCACTCGTGAAGGATATCGAGGAGAAGTTCGGTGGTGTTGATATCCTGGTAAATAATGCCGGCATCATCAAGAGAATCCCGATGGTTGAGATGACGAAGCAGCAGTGGGATCAGGTTATCAATGTCGATCTCACCGGTCCTTTCCTCTGCGCAAAGGCTGTCCTTCCAGGCATGATCAAGAAGGGCTACGGCAAGATCATCAACGCATGCTCCATGATGTCTGAGCTTGGTCGTGAGACGGTATCTGCTTATGCAGCTGCCAAGGGCGGCCTCAAGATGCTCACAAAGAACATCTGCTCTGAGTATGGTCAGTACAACATTCAGTGTAACGCGATCGGACCGGGCTACATCGCTACTCCGCAGACTGCTCCGCTTCGTGCAAAGCAGGCAGACGGTTCCATGGCTCCGTTTGATCGTTTCATCCGTTCGAAGACACCTGCACAGCGCTGGGGCGAGACAGAGGACCTCGAGGGTCTCGCTGTATTCCTCGCTTCTCCGGCATCTGACTTCATCAACGGTCAGGTCGTATACATCGATGGTGGTATCCTCGCGTACATCGGTCAGGATCCTAGCCAGCTCGATGAGTCCAAGTTCCAGGACGTTACAGGCGTTGAGGATATCAAGGTAGCAGATCACTGATCTTGGTTTTCTGGATACGTTCACGAGAGACTGCTGCGGCAGTCTCTCGTTTTCTTTTAGTAGAAAATATGCTACACTGCATGAGAGAAGGCAGACAGGAAAACCAGGAGGTTTATATATGGCAGATTATACTGAAAGAGCCAACCAGAAGCTGGTTGACGCGATCCATGCACTGAAGGCATCAAATGGTGAAAACACAGGTGCGGAGCAGATCGTGATGGAGGAGATGGCGGGTGCTGAGTTCATCATGCCGGTACGTATCGTCGGCGAGAAGGCACGTGAGCGTAAGCTTCTGTATGGTGTCACCGCAAACAAGGACGGTGCACACTTCTACATGGTATTCACGAGCCGGGCAAATCTGAAGGCATGGTTTAAGAGCGAGCCGGTACAGAGCGTGAAGCACAGCTTCGAGGAGGCGGCCGATATCGCGATGAACGATCGGCAGATCTACGGCTTCGTTCTGAACCCGGGTACGGATGATTTCATCGTCGCCCGTGAGATGATCATCGATCTTCGCACGAAGATCAAGGGCGCTGAGCTCGGACTCGAGGGTGAGAAGTCCAGCGCAGACGAAGACATCATTTTCAAGAATGTCCGGGAGGATCAGACGACAGCGGATCTTCTGAATGCACTGACCGGTGCGATGCGGAGCGATCGTAATGTGGCGGCGGGGTACATCCGTGACATGGTCCGCAATGGACACACGGATTACTGCGTTATCGTTCGTCACATCGGTTCGATGGATGAGACCTTCCCGAGACTGATGGCAGCGGCACGTCGTGCCAGCCGTGGACGCTCTGTGGCACTTCTGTCGGCACGTGCGCCGATCGCGGCGAAGGCGATCGAGGGTCAGCAGCCGTTCTATCAGAGAGCGTTTAAGATCGTCGAGCAGTAAGCCGGAAGCAGCAGGCATTGATTCCTTCTGAATGGGGAAAATGCATGAAAATGACGGATCAGGCGAAAGGAGGGGCGGATGGCGGAGTTGACACATGTGGATCACCGTGCGTTCGGACCGCTGTATGATGCGGATTCGGAGGTGCTGGTGCTGGGCTCGATTCCTTCGCCGAAGTCGCGGGAAATGAAGTTCTACTACGGACATCCGCAGAATCGTTTCTGGAGGGTTATGGCGACAGTGCTGGCGGAGACATTGCCCGAAAGTGTCGAGGAGAAGTCCGCGATGATGCGGCGTCACCACATCGCCCTCTGGGATGCGCTGAGTGAGTGCGATATCGTGGGCGCATCGGATGCCAGCATCCGAAATCCGGTTCCGACGGACATCGAGGGACTCCTGAAGAAGACGAAGATCACGCGCATCTTCTGCACGGGTGCGAGCTCGTATAAGTACTATGAAAAGTATCAGTACCCGCGGACCGGTATCCATGCGGTGAAGCTTTCGTCGACGTCGCCGGCGAACTGTGCGGTATCTTTTGAGCGTCTGGTGACGGAATATCAGCAGATCATCGCAAATAATTCTTGACTTACTTATGTAAGGAAATGTATTATGGGCATATTACATAACAGTTACTGTTAGGAAAGAGGTATTTCTATGAAGCATATTATGACATTAAACACAAGAGATATGAAGAGATCCGAGGAGAAGGGCGGCTGTGGCGAGTGCCAGACATCCTGCCAGTCTGCTTGCAAGACCAGCTGTGGTATCGCTAACCAGCAGTGTGAGAACAAGAACGCTTAATATCAGGTTCGTGTATCGACCGGGGCATGAACAGCCCCGGTTTTTTATTGCTTATCGATTTTGGTTTTTTGTATCGATTTTCTGATCGTTTTTCGATCATTAGAGTAGGAGATTTCATGATTCATCAGTATAAACTCAATGGTTATAACATCGTTCTCGATGTATACAGCGCAAGCGTTCATGTGACCGACGACCTGGCTTATGACGCGATCCATCTGATCGACAGCGGCATGAGTGAAGAGGCAGCGACGGAAGAGCTTCGCACGATGCATCCGGAAGCATCGGCGGAGGAGCTCGCGGATACCTTCGCGGATATCCATGAGCTGACGGAGCAGGGAAAGCTCTTTACGAAGGATGTCTATGAGAAGACCGCCGGCTATCTCAAGCAGCAGTCCACGGTGGTGAAGGCACTCTGCCTCCTCGTGGCACATACCTGTGATCTGAACTGCAGCTACTGCTTCGCATCCCAGGGAAAGTTTCATGGTAAGGAAGGGATCATGACCATCGAGACCGCTAAGCGTGCGATCGACTTCCTGGTAGAGAATTCCGGAAACCGTCGGAATCTCGAGGTCGATTTCTTCGGTGGTGAGCCGCTGCTGAACTTCGAGCTCTGTAAGGAAACCGTGGCGTACGCGCGTTCCATCGAGAAGGCGCACAATAAGAACTTCCGCTTCACGCTGACGACAAACGGTGTCAAGCTGACAGACGAGGTCATCGAGTGGGCGAATAAGGAGTGCTACAATGTCGTTCTTTCACTGGATGGACGGAAGGAGGTCCATGACCGCTTCCGTGTCGATCGTGCAGGTCGCGGCTCCTATGACCGTATCGTGCCGAACTTCCAGAAGTTCGTCGAGTCCCGTGGTGATAAGAGCTACTATATGCGCGGAACCTTCTCCCACTACAACACGGATTTTACAAACGATATCTTCCATATGGCGGATGATCTCGGCTTCTCCGAACTCTCTATGGAGCCGGTTGTCACCGATCCGTCCAGCCCGAGTGCGCTGACCGAGGAGGACCTTCCGGTTCTGTACGAGCAGTATGAGATTCTCGCGAAGGATATGCTGCGTCGTGAGAAGGACGGTAAGCCGATCACCTTCTATCATTACATGATCGATCTTGAGCACGGTCCATGCGTGTACAAGCGTGTGTCCGGCTGCGGCTCAGGAACGGAGTATATGGCTGTGACTGCCTGGGGTGACCTCTATCCTTGCCATCAGTTCGTAAACGATCCGGAGTATAAGCTCGGTAACATCTGGGATGGTGTGCAGCATGAGAACATCCGTGATGAGTTTAAGGAGTGCAATGTTTACTCCCGTCCGGAGTGTAAGGAGTGCTGGGCACGTATGTACTGTGCCGGCGGCTGCGCAGCCAATGCCCTGCATGCTACCGGTGATATCCACGGTGTCTATGAGTATGGCTGTAAGCTCTTCCGTAAGCGGATGGAGTGTGCGCTCATGATGAAGGTGGCGGAGGCCGAGATGGCTCAGGAAGCAGATGAAGAAGCATAATCTGAAAGATCAGCTGGATCAGTATCTGAATCAGCAGTATTATCCGATGCATATGCCGGGGCATAAGCGCCGCGTGGCGGTCGTTCCGGAGTGCGTTCTGCGTTATGATCTGACGGAGGTCTCCGGGACGGATGACCTCCATCATGCGTCGGGGATCCTGAAGGACGCCATGGCGCGAACGAGTGCACTGCATGGCGCGGACCGAAGCTGGTATCTGGTCAATGGAAGTACCTGCGGGAATCTCGCAGGTGTTTCTGCTATCGTGCCCTATGATGGAGAACTGATCGTCGCGCGAAACTGCCATCGTTCGGTGTTCCATGCGATCGAGCTTCGCCATGCGCATCCGCACTGGCTCTGGCCATCCATGGATCCGGCAACCGGCATTTTCGAAAGCATCCGGCCGGAGGCGGTGGAGGCACTTCTCGACGAGTATCCGGAGAGCCGCGCGGTGGTACTGACGAGTCCGACCTATGAGGGCGTGGTTTCGGATATCCGGCGCATCGCGGATCTCTGTCATCAGCATGGGATCCCGCTGATGGTGGATGAAGCACATGGCGCACATCTCGGTCTCGTGCCGGAGGCGGGCTTCCCAGACAGTGCGACCCGCCAGGGCGCGGACATCAGTGTGCAGTCGGCACACAAAACCCTGCTGGGCATGACGCAGACGGCGTATCTTCACCTGCGTGGAGAGCGGGTATCGGAAAGCGTCATCGAGGAAAAGCTGTCGATATTTGAAAGCTCTTCGCCATCGTATCCGTTGATGCTGTCGCTGGCGGGCTGTACCGAATGGATGGAGCAGGAGGGACGGCAGTGTTTTATGGACTGGGCAGCAGCACTTCGGGCCTTCGATGAAACGATCCGGTCGCTTCGACACCTGCGCGTGCTTTGCCATGGTGAAGATGCGGTGAATGCACATGCGTTTTATGCATTTGATCCGAGTAAGCTCGTGATCGACTGCAGCGCGACGCGGCTCAGCGGCTATGCGATGATGGATCTCCTGCGGATGTACTTTCACTATGAGCTGGAGATGGCGCAGCCGGGCTATGCGCTCGCGATGACCGGGCCGGGCGACGATTTTGCGGAGCTTCCGCGTTTCGCAGAGGCGCTCCGGATGATCGACCAGGTACTGGATGAGGATGAAAATGCAGATTCGGTACGCACTTTGGTGGATGGCACGTGGACGGATGTGGATATGTCCGCCTTAAGAGAAGCCGTACGGAGAAAATGTGCGACCGATACGATGGCGGAAGTGCGAAACAGCGCTGAATCGGCACGCCTCGCGATGGTGGACATCCCGAGCCTGCAGGAGGCGACACCGAAGGAAATGGTACAGACTCCGTGCGAGGCGGTGGAAGCGGCTGTGGAGATGGTGCCGGTCGCGGCGCTCCAGGGACGCGTTTCCGGAGAGTATGTCTATAGCTACCCACCTGGGATTCCACTTCTGGTACCGGGGGAACGCATCACCGAGGCGATGGTCCGCTACCTGCAGCAGGCAGATAAGCGATATGATGAACTTCGTTATTCGCGCTCGGAAGCTGTGCATGGAAGGGTCGCCTGTCTCACGCAGGTATGAAGTGCTCCTGCTGTCTGTGATAAAAACATATAAACAGGCTGTAAACCGGTGGCGGTGCCACCGGTTTTTCAGCATCTTGCGTAAAAGCATGCGGATGTGCAATTTTTTGCATAGCTGCATGCTATCTTTATACCTGTAAGGCAAACAATAACAGATCATGTATGTTGGGACCCGAACTGTTATGGCAAACATACATTTTCAGAACAAATATTTGCAAACGACTGTTTACAAAACAAACGTGCCGTGTTATGATGTGGACAGTTGATGAAGGAGGCAGAGCACATGAGAATTAATCTGAAAACTTTCGAGCTGGTAGCGATGATTATTTTAGGGATGGGCGTGATGGCATCCCTGTGTGAGTTCCACCAGGTGCGCTGGATCGGTTATGTCCTGAGCGCGGGCAGTGTGTATCTGCTGTATGAGATTGACCGGGAGCGTGCGCGCCAGCGTCATCGCGCAGCGTTTTACAGACGTATGGGACGGATTGTAGAGTCCCGGCTGGCGGATACCGTCTGAGAAGACATCGACAGGCTTCGGCAGAAAAACCAGCTGAAGCTGCATCATATGATATATACACGCCCATCGCTGCATGAAAAAGTGCAGTGCTGGGCGCGTTCTGTTTTTTGAATAGATGGAGAAACTACAGGATGCTGATGCCGCGTCTGTATCCGAGACGCTGCCATCTGGAGAAGATAGGTTTAGTGCGAAGGAAAATCATGTTATAATGTCCGTGCTGAAAAAAGCGTCATTATAACAGAAAAAACGAGGGCAGGATCATGGCAGCAGGTAGCGAGAGAGGCTGTCGAGCGTTGCCTGCGGAAAAAGTGAGAAAGGTTTTTATATATGAAAATAGTAGAGAGAATCACGCAGGAGCTCGGACTGAAGACCTGGCAGACGGAGGCGGTCATCCGACTGATCGATGAGGGAAATACGATCCCGTTTATCGCACGTTACCGCAAGGAGGCGACGGGTGCGATGCACGATGACGTGCTGCGTGCCTTCGATGAGCGTCTGCGTTATCTTCGGAATCTGGAGGAGCGGAAGGAGACGATTCTCGCCTCGATCGAGGAGCAGGGAAAGCTGACGGCTGCCCTGCGGAAGGAAATCGAGGAAGCAGAGACGGCGGTGAAGCTCGAGGATATCTACCGTCCATATAAGCCGAAGCGTCGCACCCGTGCGATGATCGCCCGTGAGCGTGGCCTGGAACCGCTGGCGCTTTACATTCTCTCGGGGCAGGGGAAGCCGGCGGTTCCGGTGGAGGCGGAGAAGTATGTCGATGCGGAGCATGAAGTACCGGATGTAAAGGCGGCGATCCAGGGCGCAGAGGATATCATCGCAGAGACGATGTCGGATAGTGCAGCGCTGCGTGCCTGGATCCGCCGGAAGAGTGTGGAGGAGGGCTGCATCGTATCCGCTGCCCGGACGAAGCAGCAGGCTGCGGAACACAGCGTATATGATAACTACTATGCATATTCAGAGCCGATTCGTAAGATTCCGGGCCACCGTGTGCTGGCACTCAATCGTGGTGAAAAGGAGAAGATCCTCAGCATCCGGCTGGAGGTGCCGGAGGCGGAGATTCTTCACTTTATGGCGCAGAAGATGGGCGCAGAACAGCATCCATCGAGTGCGTCCTATATTCGCGAGGCCTGTGCCGATGCCTATAAGCGGCTCATCGGGCCGTCGATCGAGACGGAGATCCGGAATGACCTGACGGATCGGGCAGAGGATGGAGCGATTCAGGTCTTCCGTGAGAACCTGCGGCAGCTGCTGATGCAGGCCCCGCTGAGCGGAAAGACCGTACTGGGCTGGGATCCGGCCTTCCGTACCGGCTGTAAGATCGCGGTGGTGGATCCGACCGGAAAGGTGCTGGATACGACGGTGGTTTTCCCGACGGCACCGCAGAACCGCGTGGAGGAGGCGATGCGGACCATCGAAGACCTGATCCGAAAGTATCATGTGGATGTGATTTCACTCGGCAATGGTACAGCCTCCCGTGAATCCGAGCAGATCATCGCAGATTATATAAAGAAGGATCATCTGCCAGTGCAGTATGTGATCGTGAACGAGGCGGGGGCGTCTGTCTATTCTGCGTCCGCACTTGCGACAGAGGAGTTCCCGAATTTCGATGTAGGGCAGCGCTCGGCGACCTCGATGGCGCGACGGCTGCAGGATCCGCTGGCAGAACTTGTTAAGATCGATCCGAAGTCGATCGGTGTCGGACAGTATCAGCATGATATGAACCAGACGAAGCTGAGTGAGCAGCTGTCGAGTGTCGTCGAGGACAGCGTCAACAGCGTCGGTGTCGATGTAAACACCGCAAGCTTCGCGCTCCTGTCGTATGTGTCAGGCATCAATAAGACCATCGCACGAAACATCGTCGCCTACCGCGAGGAGAAGGGCGCCTTTCGCTCTCGTAAGGAGCTCCTGAAGGTGGCGAAGCTCGGCCCGAAGGCATACGAGCAGTGCGCCGGCTTCCTGCGGATACGGAATGGAAAGGAAGCGCTGGATAACACAGCGGTGCATCCGGAAAGCTATGCTGTTGCGAAGGCACTTCTCACATCGATGGGATATACGGAGGAGGATCTTCAGAGTGGGAAGAATGCGCAGCTGGCGGCGAAGCTGCAGTCTGCGAAGAGCTCGATTCCGGCACTGGCAGAGCAGCTGCAGGTCGGTGTCTATACGCTCGAGGATATCGTGCAGGAGCTGATCCGGCCGGGACGTGACCCTCGGGAGGATGTACCGGCACCGGTGCTTCGCTCGGATGTGCTCGGTTTCGATGATCTGAAGCCGGAGATGGAGCTTCAGGGAACCGTTCGAAATATCGTGGATTTCGGCGCGTTCGTCGATATCGGTGTGCACCAGGATGGACTCGTGCATATCTCGCAGCTCGCGGATCGATTTGTGAAGCATCCGCTCGACGTCGTAAAGGTCGGCGACATTGTCCGCGTCCGGGTGCTGTCGGTGGATAAGACACGAAAAAAGATCTCACTCACGATGAAGGGTGTAGACCAGCACCGCTAAAGGCGGCATAGCGATGAAAATCAAGCAGGGTTCCGGAGGGAAGGCAAAAGAAGTCATCCCTCCGGGGCCCTGCTTAATTCTTGAACCGCCGGCAGGATCGAATGCGCCGGATGCACATCCATCCGGGGCTCTGTCGGATTTTTGTTTGCGGACACGGTGGATACCGAGATGTATTAGCACGTTGAATTGTAACACTTTCCGACATTAAAAATTTAAATCGATTGTAATAGCGGTTATATGTGCTATAATTGGCAGTGATATTTTTTTATTAGGGGGTTATCAAATGGATAACAAAGAACAGTTCAAGCCATTTATCCCGGCTGAGAAGATCGTTCCTGAAATGACCGCGTTCTCGATCATTATGGGTGCCATTCTCGCCGTGATCTTTGGTGCAGCCAATGCTTACCTGGGATTACGAGTTGGTATGACCGTGTCCGCTTCGATCCCGGCAGCCGTTATCTCGATGGGTGTCATTCGTGTGATTCTTCATCGTGATTCTATTCTCGAGAACAACTTCGTTCAGACCGTAGGTTCCGCCGGTGAATCACTGGCTGCCGGCGCGATCTTTACGCTGCCGGCGATGTTCCTGTGGGCGAAGGATGGTCTCATGGAGAAGCCGAATCTCGTAGAGATCATGATTATCTGTCTCATCGGCGGTCTTCTCGGTGTATTCTTCATGGTACCACTTCGTAACGCGCTGATCGTGAAGGAGCACGGCACACTTCCGTATCCAGAAGGTCAGGCCTGTGCAGAGGTACTGCTCGCTGGTGAGGAGGGTGGCGATTCCGCTTCCGTCGTATTTGCGGGTCTCGGAATTTCTGCTGCTTTCAAGTTCGTCATCGACGGTCTCGGCCTCGTTCCGAGTGAGATCAACACACCGAGTACCGGTCTCGGCAGCTTCAAGGGCCAGATAGGTACCCAGATCTACCCGGCGGTCTTCTCTGTAGGTTATATCTGCGGACCGAAGATTTCTTCTTATATGTTCTGCGGTGGTGTCATCTCCTGGATGATGCTGATTCCGCTGATCGTTATGTTCGGTTCAGACGCCGTACTGTATCCTGGCACAGCGCCGATCGGTGAGATGTTTGCACAGGGTGGTGTGAGCGCCATCTGGGGTAGCTACATCCGTTACATCGGTGCCGGCGCACTGGCAACCGGTGGTATCATTTCGCTCATCAAGTCTCTTCCGATGATCGTGACCACCTTCCGTGATTCCATGAAGGCACTCGCAGGTGGCCAGGGTGGAAGTGAGCTTCGTACAGATAAGAATATCAGCATGAAGGTGGTTGTCATCTGTCTTGCAGTTCTTATCGTTCTGACCGGTGTTCTCCCGCAGGTTCCGGTTGGTATCGGCGGCGCAGTCCTGATCGCGATCTTCGGTTTCTTCTTTGCGGCCGTTTCATCCCGCATGGTTGGTATCGTTGGTTCTTCCAACAACCCGGTATCCGGTATGGCGATTGCGACACTTCTATTCTCCACCATCATCCTGAAGGCCACCGGCGCAGAGGGTGCAGCAGGCATGAAGGCTGCGATTGCCATCGGCACGGTGATCTGTATCGTAGCAGCCATCGCCGGTGATACCTCACAGGATCTGAAGACCGGTTACCTCGTAGGTGCGACACCGATCAAGCAGCAGTATGGTGAGATCATCGGTACCATCGTATCGGCGATCGCCATCGGTGGTGTTCTCTACCTTCTCGATGCAGCCTGGGGCTTCGGCTCGGAGCAGCTCGGTGCACCACAGGCAACCCTCATGAAGATGATCGTTGAGGGCGTTATGGGTGGTAAGCTTCCATGGAGTCTGGTCATCGTGGGTGTCGTTCTTGCATGTGTGGTTGAGATCCTCGGTATCCCGGTGCTTCCGTTTGCCATCGGTGTTTATCTTCCGGTTCAGCTCAACGCATGCATCATGATCGGTGGTCTCGTTCGTCTGTACTTCGATCGTAAGAAGTATGCTTCCGAGCAGGAGCAGACCAGAGTAACCAATCGTGGCGTACTTTACTGCTCTGGTATGATCGCCGGTGAGGGTCTCGTCGGCATCGTTCTGGCGATTCTTGCTGTTATCGGTGTATCCGATAAGATCAACATGGCAGGCGTACTGAATCTCAGCGCAGGCGCTGGCAACATCGCTTCTGCAGTCGTATTTGCGGTGATGATTCTTCTTGTGTTCAAGTTCACACTTGGCGGCAGGAAGAACGCATAAGGAATTCTCTATGGGTAAAAAGCCGAAGCTTAGTAAAGACGAGACCATCGCACTGTACAACAGCTATGTACCGGTGATCTCTCAGAAAATCAAAGAGTGGAAGATGGGCGAGGATGGACTCGTGACCCTCAGTATCGAGAATAAGGGCGCGATGAATACCATCATGCAGAAGCTCTTCCGAAAACCACGCATCTCCTATGTCCATCTGGACGAAACGGGAAGCTATATCTGGCAGCAGCTGGATGGAAAAACGAACGTGGCAGGCATCGCACAGGCGGTCCACGCACACTTCGGAGAGAAGGCGGAGCCTCTCTATGAACGTCTGCTGAAATTCTTTGAAATCGTCGAAAGCTATGACTTCATCTTCTGGCTGAAGCCGGATGTGAGATAAAACAGAATATGCTCTGAAGGCAGTGGAGGAGACTCCGCTGCCTTTTTTGTAATAGTGCCGCTGAGGGGTCCGGCAGGAAAGGCAGAACGAAGCGTATCACCATCGATGTCTTGACAATCAAATGAAGCTCCATTATGATTATATAGTTAAATAAATTTAACTAAAATATTCGAGGCTTTATAGGAGAAGAGATGAAACTGGGAACGAAGGAACTGATGGTGCCGCTTTTACAGGGCGGAATGGGCGTCGGTGTGTCGCTGGGCGGACTCGCAGGCGCTGTGGCCCGGGAAGGGGCCATGGGCTGTATCAGCACAGCCGATGTCGGCTTCCGCGAGCCGGATTTCAGGCAGCATCCGGAGGAGGCGAATCTGCGTGCGCTGGAGAAGGAAATCCGAAAGGCGAAGGACATCGCCGGCGGGCATGGCCTCATCGCCATCAATGCGATGGTCGTGACACGCCAGTTTGGCGATGCGATCCGCGCAGCGGTAAAGGCAGGCATCGATGCCGTGATTTGCGGTGCGGGTCTACCACTGAACCTGCCGGAATTTGTACCGGAGGGAAGCGCGCTGATCGCCCCGATCGTCTCGAGCGCGAAGGCGGCGACGGTCATCATACGCATGTGGCAGCGGAAATATAAGCGCTATCCTGATTTCGTTGTGATGGAAGGATACAAAGCCGGCGGACATCTCGGCTTCGATCGTGCGGATCTGCAGGAAGGCAGATGCCACAGAAATGAAGACATCATCCCGGAGCTCATTTCGGCACTGAAGCCGTTTGAGGAAGCTGCAGGCCATCCGATCCCTGTGTTCGCCGCGGGCGGTATCTGGGACCATGACGATTTTCGGGCAATGCAGGCGGCCGGAGCGGCTGGAGTGCAGCTCGCCACCCGTTTCATCGGAAGCTATGAATGCGACGCCTCTCAGGCCTATAAGGATGTCCTTCTGAACGCAAAGGCAGAAGATCTCCGTATCATTCAGAGCCCGGTCGGTATGCCTGGACGCGCCGTGTACACCCCGCTCCTTCAGCGCATGGAAGAGGAGGGCCGCGTTGCCCCAACCCACTGCTACCGTTGCATCTCCGTATGCAATCCGGCAGAAACGAAATACTGCATCACACAGGCCCTCACAGACGCCGTACTCGGCGACGTAGAGCACGGGCTCTTCTTCTCCGGCGCCAACGTCGAACGGCTCACAAAGATGGAACACGTAAAAGACATCATTCAGGATGTAGCAGGAGAGATATAAAACGGTATGCCGCCCCTTCTGACACCCTGAAAATATTTTGAAAAAAGTGAAAATGACGCTTGACATGCCCTGGTTTGTCTGTTAAAGTATGCAACTGTCGCCGCAAGCGAAACGGACACAAAGATCCATCGCAAGCGAATGACAAAAAGAATTTTAAAAAAGTGCTTGACACAAGCGAAACGGTTTGATAATATATACAAGCTGTCGCGAGACGAGAGCACAACGAACCTTGAAAATCAAAGATCGATTAATACACAGACCCTGAAGATTCTAAAGAATTTTCAGAGACCAGCAATGGTCAAGCGATCAAGAGATCGCG
>SFND01000045.1 GCA_004554245.1 Oribacterium sp.
ACTCTGTATTGTCGGTAAGCCTCCGGCCATCCACGTGTGATACTGGATAAAGGCAAGTGGCAGCAACTTTCGGGAGTTGCTGCCACTTTCGCCAAGTGATGCATCCCTGACGCGACACTGACAGCCCTGATCCTCACCGGCAGCATTGGCTGTCACCGGGCCGTCTCTGGCTGCCGGTTCGTAAGCCTCCGACGAAGTGCATATTGTAGCCTGGCGTAAGCCGGGCTACCTTTGCATAAAATCGAGCTATTATGATGTCACGAGAAGAAATCGCTGCGATCGACAGGGAATGCGAAGAGCAGCACATCAGTCAGCAGGACTATCTGGAAAGCCACGGAATAGCCAAGCATCAGTACTACAGGTGGAAGCGCAGGCGTCCCGATGATGCCCGGAGCGGCTCCAATCCAGTCCGCGCCAACCCAGAAGTCCAAAGGCAAACAACAGAAGCCACAGGACCAGGAAAGCTTTCTGACAGTGGAGATCCGTACGTCCTGCGGTTCTGCGATGCGCATCCAGGGAAACATGACCGCGGCACACCTGCGCGAGATAATATCGGCGAGCAATGTTTAGTCTGGACGGCAGCGTCAAGTACTGGCTGTACAACAAGCCGGTGGATATGCGCAAGAGCTTCAACGGGCTGAGCGGCATCGTAACCAACGGGATGTGTGCCAGTCTGCGGAGCGGAGACGTGTACATCTTCATGAACGCCAGCCGGAACATGATGAAGATGCTTCGGCAGGAGGAAGGCGGCCTGGTACTGTATGCGGTCCGCCTGGACATGGGCCGCATGAAGTCCGCCGTCCAGGCGTCCGATGACGAGTTGATATCCTCCGGAATCTCCTATGAAGAGATGCTCGGGATGGTGCGCTCAGCCCTCGACAGTCCTTATGTCCGGAGGATGAAGATGCTCTCGAAAAGTCTCTGAAAATCAACGGAGCAAACCGAATAAAAAGTGCCGTAGACTTGCGTATATGGCGCTTTTTTCGTACCTTTATACTATGGAAATCAAGGATATGCAGGCCCTCATCGAGGAGAACAAAAGGCTTCAGGCACAGATCGAGAAGCTCTCTGCCGAGAAGGCCGAACTCGAGAACACCGTGTCCTCCCTGAAGTCCATGATGGACTGGTTCCGCAAGAAGCTCTTCGGCAAGATGAGCGAGAAGAACCTTCCTCTCGACCCCTCGGCTCTTGAGCCGACTCTGTTCGACGAGCAGCTGAGCGAGGATGAGCAGGCCGCTCTTGACGCCGAAGTCAAGGCCATGGAGGAGCAGAACGCCAAGACCATAGAAGTCAAGGCACACAAGCGCGAAGTCCGCAAGCCGGTATACTCCAACCTTCCCGTCATAGTCACCGACATCTATCCCGAGGGGATGAAAGACAATCCGGACTATGTGGAGATAGGTGTGGAGAACACGGACAGGCTGGCCATCAGGCCCGCTCAGATGTACATCGACAGAATCGCACGCCACAAGTTCGTCCTCAAGAGCAGCCTCCAGATGGAGGATCCCGACAGGCCGGCGTTCGAGATAGCTCCTCTGCCGGAAATGATAATCCCGAAGGGGATGGCCTCCGAAAGCCTTCTGGCGGACATCCTCATAAACAAGTACTCCTATCACCTGCCTTTCTACCGTCAGATACAGAAATACAAGGAACTGGGCGTCGTGCTGAGCGATGCGACGATAGATGACTGGTTCGCCGCTGTCTGCTCGAAACTGCGGCTGCTGTACGACAAACTCCGGGAGCAGATAATGGAGAAGGACTACATACAGGTGGATGAAAGCACGTTGCCGGTGATCGACAACGAGAAGCACCGTGCGGTGAAGGGATACATGTGGGCCGTGAGGGATGCCGTGGGCGGGAGCGTCTACTTCCATTATGATATGGGCTCCAGGAGCGGCGACACCGCCCGCAGGCTCATCGGCGGATACCGCGGAGCCGTGCAGACCGACGGATACGAGGTGTACGAGTCCTTCGAGGGTGCTCCGGGAAAGATGATGATAGGTTGCTGGGCACACGTGAGGCGCAAGTTCGTGGAAGCCCTGGACGAGGACCGCAAGCACGCCAGCGAAGCCATCGTCTATATCAGCAAACTCTACAAGCTTGAGACCGAGATGAAAGAGGCCGGACTTGATCCTGATGCCGTCAGGGAACGCAGGGAGAAGGAGGCGTATCCTATAATACAGGACTTCGAGAAGTGGATGAACGCTGTCGCCAACCGCTTCACGCCAAAGTCCAGGATGGGCAAGGCCATTGTATATACCTACACCCTTCTTCCGAGGCTGAGCCGCTATGTCCTTGACGGTAGGTACAACATCGACAACAACGGCGTGGAGAACGCCATCAGGCCTCTGGCTCTGGGCAGGAAGAACTATCTCTTCTGCGGCAACCACGATGCCGCAGTGCGTGCAGCCATCGTATACTCTCTCTTCGCCTGCTGCAAGGCTCACGATGTCGAGATCAGACCCTGGCTTGAAGACACGCTCAGGCGGCTTCCCACAGAGAAGGACATCACTGCGCTACTTCCGGAGAACTGGCAGCCAGTGACAGCAAAGTAACAGTCAATGACTGCGAGTGACGGTCAATGATGCG
>SFND01000046.1 GCA_004554245.1 Oribacterium sp.
AAGATTGAATGCCACATCATCCGTCAGCATCTTAAAAAGGATTCTGACGAGTTTGCCGGCACAATGCCCCAGAGCATTATAGTGGTTCCGGCCTTCAGCCATCTTGGCATCGTAGTAAGCCTTGAAGGTGTTGTTGTTCTTAACTACATTGTGAGCTGCGTTGATCAATGCATACCGGAGAACCCGGGAGCCACGTTTAGACATTCTTGTGTGGCTGGCATTGAAATTTCCAGACTGATATATAGAAGGATCCAGTCCGGCAAATGCAAGCAGCTGACAGGGCTTTGAAAAGCGATGAATATCGCCAATCTCGCCCAGGATCATTCCGCCATTGATATATCCGATGCCTGGAATGGTCATAATAACGGAGTCAAGTCCAAGCATGATTTCAGTCATCTCGGATTCGACGTCGGTGATCTGCCTGTCCAGTAACTCGATCTGCTCCACAGACTGTGTTACTTGTAAGGATAGGGCTCTGTCGCTGGAACCGACAGACTTCTGTGCCAGAATTCTTAATTCCTTGGCCTGCTCTTTATTGAAGTGTCCGTGGGAGGAAACCTCGAGCAGATGAGCCAGATGAGTCAAGTGCATGGAAGCTACCAGTTCAGGTGTAGGAGCCTCTTTCAGAAGAGCGTAAATGGTCTTCTGATGAAGTCCGGATTTGAAGAAGTACTGGAGTTCCGGAAAGACACGGTCCACGTAGGCTGTGAGCTGTATTTTTAGCCGGGTACGCTCTTTGATATTCTTCTGCCGGAAACGGCCGAGGTTCTTCAGATGCATGAGGTCAATATCCTCCTGCGAGAAGAATCTGTGCGGCTGAGCAATTAAAGTTCTGGCAATAACTAACGTATCCACCTTGTCGGTCTTCGTCTTCCGGATGTTGTTCTTACGCATCGTGGAAGTCTGGATCGGGTTGATAACGCAGACCTGGTAGCGTTTAGATACGAGAAATTCAACCAGGTTGTCAGCATAGTGTGCCGTCGATTCAAGACCAATGATGAGGCTACCGCGATCGTATGATGCGAGAGCAGAGAGCAGCGTACAGAAGCCATCATTGTCATTCGTAAATTTGAACGGCTTAACGAGTACCTCGCCGTCTGAAGAAACAACAGAAGCGAAGTGATTGAGTTTGGCAATGTCGATGCCAACGTAGTACATAGTGAAACCCTCCTTTCGGTTCCCTGATACTGTGGCATCCACAAACGATTATCATCGTAGACTTGATTGAAATTAGTACTCAGGAGAAGTTCTCCGGCACATCCAGCTGATAAACAATTCAGATAAAGGTAGCGGCAATACACTCCTATGAAGTAGTCAGAGCTACAGGGGATAATAAAAAGTCCCACAGTATCTGAATGTATTGGCATGATGGTGACATCGAACGTGCTGCCGGCGTATTCCGCGACGGATGGCATCGCCGTAGAGCAGGCAGACGCCAGCTACGAGGCTGAGGCCGCAGCTGCGGACGCATCCGCAGATGCCGATAATTCGGAAGTTGGGGGGGGCATCATCTGAACAGGGGGATGCCGGGAAACCAGTGATCGATGCCGATGACACCGACAGCACCACGGATGCTTCGGCCAATGCAGACACCGACAGTGGCGTGGTAGATGCCGAAGCAGGCGAGCAGACCACCGCAAACAAGTCTGAGGCGACCGATGGCACAGCGACAGAAGAGTCAAAGTCCGACGCTGCCAACGGCACAGCGACAGAAGAATCGAAGGCTGACGCTGCCAACGGCACAGCGACGGAAGAATCGAAGGCTGACGCTACCAACGGCGCAGAGACCGAAGAGAGTAAGTCGGATGCCGGCCATGGTACCGGTGCAGAAGAGAGTAAGGCAGATGCTGTCCATGGCTCGAACGCTGGCGGAAGCTCCGTGGTCGGAGCCGGTAGTGTAGACATTGACGAAAGCACGGGTGCGGCGGTCGAAATCGAAGAAACGAAGCCGGGCGAGCTCCTCGAGGAGGAGACGAAGCTTGCGACCGAGTCCGAGATCCCGAAGGAAGAGGACGAGAAGAAGCTCGAGGAAAAGGAAAACCGGAAGACCATCTACATCGCCTTCGGAAAGGGCGTCAAGGTGACGGCTACCCTCGAGGATGCAAATGCGGTGCCGGATGATGCCCGCCTCCGCGTAACCGAGATCGACGACGATGAGATGTATGCGGCGTATCTCGAGGCCATGGATGAAGCAGAGCCGGAGATCGAGCACACGAAGGACAACACCGTTCTCCGTGACATCTCCTTTATCATGAAGGACGAGGATGGCGAAGAGACCGAGTACGAGCCGAAGGAAGGCTCCGTAAAGATCACGATCGAATACCTCGAAAATCACTTACAGGACTGGTTCGGCGTAGAGGACGCCGCTGAAGTGAAGACCTACCACCTCCCGCTCGCGGAAGGTGTAAAAGCTGAGGGCGAAAAAACCATTGACGTTCAGAACGTAAAGGCTTCTGACATCAACGTACAGGAACTGGACAGCGACGTAAAGACAGAGAAGACAGTCGAGGTTGAAGTCGACAGCTTCTCTATGTTTGCGATGGCGAGAAGAAGACTCGTAAAAGCAAGTGAAAAGACCAGTACAGATCTTTCGAACTTCCTGACGGGACTTGAGATTACAGGCGATGGCGCTCAGAAGAATTCGGATGGAAGCTATACCATCAAGCCGAATTTGTCATATACATTTGCATTGAATTTCGCCGAGGTTGATAAGCAGGACGGACTGCAGTTCGATGACAACGGACCTCTGATCTACAATCTGCCGAACGGGTTGTATGATATTTCGGCAAGCGGAGATTGCGAGATTATCGCAAAGGATGCAAATGGAGTTGAGCATAAAGTGCCAGGAAATCACTGGGAGATTTCGAATGGCGTATTGACTTTTAACTGGAATAAGGATCATGCAGACTTCCAGTATATTAAGAAGGCGTCTAATACCCAATTTAATCTTAGTGTTCAGGCGACAGTTTCACAAAGTGTAACCGTTCTGGAATGGAGCGGAAAGAAGAATATTTCTGTTAAAATCGACAGTACAAATCGTGTGTCCGTAGTTAAGGATGGTAACGTAGACCTTACGAATGATAAGATAAATTATACGGTTACGGTAACATCTGAAGGGAACAATAGAAATGTTGTCGTAAAGGATACCATCACAGGTACCGCGCTGACATATAATGGTGATGCTGCGTTTACATCAAATAAAGGAAGTGTAGCACCAACAGGTGGAAAAGATGGGAATGGTTTTTCTTATACCATTCCGTCGATGGTGCATGGTGAGATAATTACGATTAATTACTCGGCAAAAATCGATTCCTCAAAGATCTCAGACAATGGAACGATAGAGCAGACTGGAAATAAAATAAGTGTTCATAGTGACGAACAGCCGAGCCCATCAGAATCAACGAAAAACTTCGTGCATCAGATCGACTATAAGCCAAGCCTTAAAAAGGATAATAAAAATCCTGGGACAGTTGTGAACGGATATCGTACAGTTCCGTATACTGTTACATATAATGAAGATTGTCGGAC
>SFND01000047.1 GCA_004554245.1 Oribacterium sp.
ACAAGACCGTCGGTACGGGAAAGACCGTCACCTTTAGGGGCTTTGCCCTCTCCGGTAGCGAGGCGTCAAACTACACGCTCTCGGCACAGCCGACATCTGTGACGGCAGAGATCACCGCAAAAGAGCTGACGGTGACGAGTACGGAGATCGCGGAAAAGGTATATGACGGCGGCGTGACAGCGAGCTTCTCCGGTACACCGGAGATCGTCGGCAAGGTAGACGGCGATACGGTCGACCTTACAAACGGAACTCCGACCTTCGCTGATAAGAACGTCGGCACGGATAAGCCGGTGACATCGACAGACTTTACGATCGGCGGCGCGGACGCGGGAAACTACACGCTGACCCAGCCTACCGGCCTTAAGGGCACGATCACCTCAAAGCCAGTCACGGTGGCGGCGGGCACCTACAAGGTGAGCAAGTTCTATGACAGGACGACGGCGGCGGGAACGGCGAGCGGCGAGCTCTCCGTGACGGGAATCCTCGACGCGGACAAGCCGGCAGTGAGCGTGATGACGGGGGATATCCCGGCGTACAGTGATTCTGTCGCGAAGTCAGACTACAGGCTTGACATCCCGATCTCCATCACGGGGGATGATACTTACCACAATTACACGATCGCGAACGCAGGTAGCATCGTGAACGTTCCGGCGGAGATCATCCAGACGACGGGCGAGGTGACAAATATCCAGAACCTCTCAAAGACGTACGATGGCCAGTCGGTGAGCAATCCGACGTTTGAATCGCCGAGCAGCAAGAAGGACGAGGCGACCTTCGCGTATAAAAAGTCTGATGAGGGCGATGAGGCCTACACGGGCGCTGCCCCGAAGGACGCCGGAAGCTACACCGTGAAGGTGACCGTACTGGCGGATGATAACTACGCGGAGGCTTCTGCCACGGCGAACTTCACCATCTCGCAAAAAGAGGTGACGATAAACGGAACGACCGTAGCGACGACGAGGGTGTATGACGCCACAACAGTGGCGGAGATCACAGACGACGGCACACTCTCCGCCAACTACGATGGAAGCAACTTAAAGATCAAGCGCGGAACGGCAAGCTATGATAATAAGAACGTCGGCGATAACAAGCCTGTCACGTTTGATGGCTTTGAGCTTGAAGGAAGCGCGAAGGACAACTACAGACTGACGGGGCAGCCGACGGAAACGACCGCAACGATCACGAAGAAGACGATCAGTGTGACCGGGACTGCGATCGCAGCGAAGGTCTACGACGGCACAACCACGGCAACCCTTTCCGGCACACGCACGCTTAACGGCGTTGAGACCGACGATGATGTGAGCCTGTCAGACGGAACCGTGGAGTTTGCGGATAAGAACGTCGGCACAGAAAAGACGGTGAATGTGAAGGCAGATGCGCAGTTTACTCTGACCGGGACGGACGCCGGAAACTATGAGCTGACCCAGCCGAGCGACCTTAAGGGGACGATCACGAAGAAGCCGGCGACGATAAGCGGCACAAGGGTCGAGACGACGCGGGTGTACAACGGAAAGGATATCGCACGGATCACCTTCGAGGGAAGTATCCCGGAGAAGGTTGCGGGAGACGATCTCACCATCGTGGTCGGAGACGCGAAGTATAACGACAAGACCGTCGGTACGGGAAAGACCGTCACCTTTAGGGGCTTTACATTCGGCGGGACCGATAAGGACAACTACAGGCTCACGGCGCAGCCGACAGCGACCACGGCAGCGATTACGCCAAAGGAGCTGACGGTGAGCCTTACCGTGGCGGACAAGTACTATGACGGCACGACGAATGCCAGCTACGAGCGAACCCCGGAACTCGACGGCAAGGTAGAGGGCGATACGGTTGACCTCACAAACGGAACACCGACCTTTGCGGACGCGGCGGTCGGAGAAAATAAGACGATCAACTTTACTGCATTCTCGATAAGTGGCGGCGACGCGACCAACTACACGCTCACGCAGCCGACAGGCATCACTGCCACCATCAAACCTTACACGGCGGTGAAGGGGACGGACTACACCACGAACGCTCCGGCGGACGACGGATGGCAGAATACGGACTTCATTGTGAGCGGAAAGAACGGCTGCAAGGTGTCCACAACGAACACAGTGGACGGCACATGGAGCGATACGCTCACGGAAAGCACCGAGACGGCAAACGGCAGCATCACCTTCTATGTGAAGAAGCCGGACGGCGTGATCTCGGAGGCGGTGACGGAAAGCTACAAGCTCGACAAGACCGCTCCGGTAGGAACGGTAGCCCTTGACGGGGATAGCTGGAGCAGCTTTAATGCGGCACCGGCGGCTTAAGCGGGATCAAAGAGACGTCATGGCTCAAGGTGTCGGCCGCGGCCGCACCGCCCACACCGCTTACCGAGGCGCAGCTTAACGCCCGGACAAGCTGGAGGAAGCTTGCGGGGGCGTCAGAAGGAACGATCCAGACGACGGCGAGCACCGACGGGGAGTACGCGCTGTACTACATCCGCATGACGGACAACGCGGGGAACACCTCCTATATCACGACGGCGGGCTTCACCATCGACACGGTAGTGCCGACGATCGCGGGGGCAGGAAACGGGAAGACCTACTACACCACGAGGCAGCTCACAGTCACGGAGAAGAACCTGGCTTCGGTGAAGGTAAACAACACAGCGATAAGCGCCCCGGAACGCTACATACAATGTCGTGGCAGCCGACGAGGTCGGGAACACAGCGACGCTCACCGTGACGATGAAGCCGATCGCGTCGCTGTCAGAGCGCATCAGCGCTGTCACGGCCGGGAATGTCAAGTCGACCGACCGGGACGCGGTGCGGGCTGTTCAGGACGATATCGCCCGGGTGCGGACAGACACCGCGGGAGCGACAGAGGTGGAGCTTGCGAAACTGGCTGCAGCCGCTGACAACACAGTGAATCTTTTAAATAAGATCGCGGAGACGGAAGCGAAGCTCTCGCGCGCGGAGCAGGCGCTCAAGAAGTACAGCATAGAGCAGGTGAAGTCGAGCGATGAGGCCGCGCTGAGTGATATCTACAGGGTGATCACTTCCCTGACGGGAGGAGATAACCTGACGGGGCCGCAGCGCAGGAGCATGGAAGATTTAGAGAGCAAGGCGGCAGCGATGCTCGCAAGGATACGCGAGGTGCGTGAGAAGCGCGAGGCGCTCCTCTCCGAGAGAACCGGAGTGAATTCCTACAGCACATCTGTCGTAAACGGAGCGCACCGCGACGAGATCCGCGATCTTGCCGCGGTGGCAGAGGAGCTGCTCGCGACGAGTAACCTGACGAGCGCGGAGAGAAAGAGCGTGAAGGCAGGCCTCGAGAGAGCGGAGAAGCTGTTAGCGGACATCAGGGCGGTCGTGGAGACGACGCTTCCCAGGGCCATCAGATCCATGGGAGCGACGGAGGATACGACCGAGGCGGATGTGACGGCAGTGATCGAGCAGGTATTCGCCGGGACCGGGATCCGCGTGGAGATCGGGGAGTACGAGAGGAAGAGGGCAAAGATCCTCGGAGTATCGGCGATGCTTGAGACGACGCTCACGCTCCACTACGGGGAATCGCCGGAGACCGGTGAGACGGTTGTGAGGGCGTACCTGAAGTGGAAGAACAGCGGAAAGAACGATCCGATCGAGCCGGACGGCGGCTGGCATACCAGCGAGAAAGCGGGTGTTGATTCGACCTCGAGGATCACCGCGGACAAGGGCCGTGTGGATTCAAAGCTCGGGATCGTGACAACCGATGACAGCTATACTGTACACAGCCGGTGGGAGGCGACTGAGCTCACGGGTGATGGTAAGACAGACACAAGGTGGAGGCTTCGGTACGCGAACGGAACCTACGCGGCGGGAAGCATGGAGCCGGATGAGAACGGCGTTATGCGGGAGAACCTCGCGTGGGAGCTCGTAAACGGAAACTGGTGGGCGTTCGGAGCGGACAGCTATGTCGACACCGGATGGGTGTATGACAGGAACTATAACGGCTGGTTCTACATCGACGAGAAGAGAGGAGCGATGCTCGGCTGGAATCTGATCGACGGGAAGTGGTACTACTTCGAGCCGGAGAGAGGAAAGAACCAGGGCAGACGCAAGGAGAACGACTTTGTGGACGGCTACTACCTCGGCAGCGACGGAAGCTGGGACGGAAAGGAGAAGAAGGATAACGATTAAGGG
>SFND01000048.1 GCA_004554245.1 Oribacterium sp.
AGATCCGGGACGAGGACGTTGTAGTTGAGCGAATCACGGTACATCCTCACCAGATTGAGGAAGCAGATGTGATTGTCGGTGTAGCCATGGACCACGACCGCCGTGCCCTGGGCGTTTGCCGGATCGGAGGCCGTGACATATTCATAGTAGAGTTTGCAGCCGCCTTCGCCTTCGAGGGTTCCGTCGCGGTAGGTCCCGTCGCTGCGGAGGGCGTCATACCATGCGATGATGCCGGGATAGCGCTCCTCCACCTTCACGCGGTCGCCTTCGATGTCGTTGCCGTGTTCTTCGGGAAGAAGGGCATAGTTGCACATGAATTTTCCGACCATGCAGCCGGACACTGCGAATATGACTGCAATCATTGCGGCAGCCAAAGTCAGATTTCTGGTGATTCTTTTCATAGCCTGTTATATTTTCCAGATGATTTTTCCGTCACAGATGACTGCACGGACGTTGTCCGAGGTCGATGAATATACCCAATTGGAGACCGGATTGTGGCATGGGGTCATCCTCTCCGTCTTCAGGTCCACAAGGATGCAGTCGGCAACCTTTCCTTCTGCGATTTCCCCGGCGTCGATGCCGAAGGCCTGCGCACCGTTTGCAGTGGCCCACCGGAGGACGTCAGAGGCAGGAAGAAGGGCCGGGTCACCCTGGTTGACAAGGGTCATGTCGTCCCGTGAAGAGACGCATTTGGCAAGAAGGGAAGCGAATTTCATCTCTTCGCGCATGTCCAGGGAGTTGTTGGATGAAGCCCCGTCCGTGCCGAGGGTTATCCTGGCTCCCGAACGGATCGCAAGTTCGTACGGGAAACGGCCGCTCCCGAGCTTCATGTTCGAACATGGGCAATGGCTGACGGTGACTCCCCTGGCGGCGAGAATGTCCCATTCCTCCTCATCGACATGGACACAGTGCGCGGCCACCACATCGGGACCAAGGAAGCCGATCGAGTCCAGATACCGGACAGGAGTGGTCCCATGCTCTTTCAGACAGTCTTCAACTTCTTTACGGGTCTCGGAGATGTGAATGTGGATCTTGAGGCCCTTGTTCCTGGCCCACTCCGCCGAGCGGACAAGCTTTGCAGTACCGACAGTGTACACCGAATGAGGGGCGATCGCGAGAGTGATCCTGCCTCCGGTCGGGTCGACGAAATGATTGACGAAATCGATCTTGCCGTCTTCCACAGCCTGGGAGTGGTTGTCCATCACGGTGATTCCGATGCAGGCGCGCACTCCGAGCGAATCGACAAGCCGGATGGTGCGATCTATTCCGAAATACATGTCATTGAAGAATACGGAACCTCCGCGGATCATTTCCCTTATGGCAGTCTCGCTTCCACGCTCGATGTCTTCGTCGGTCAGCGAATCTTCATAGGGCCAGATGTAGTCCTGAAGCCACTGTTGGAGTGGGAGGTCGTCTGCATAGCCGCGAAGCAGGGTCATTGCGGCATGACAATGGGTGTTGTAGAAGGCAGGAAAGATTGCAAAACCCTCTGCCTCAATGATTTGAGCAGCAGGATAGTCGTCAGGGACACCGATCTTGCCGATTATTCCCCGATCAATGAATATGTTGGTGCGCCCGCTGCCGAGCAGCACGTTGCGAATCAGAATGCTCATGGTCAAAGATAATAAAAAAAAAGACCCAGTCACCAAAGTGACCGGGTCTTTTGTGGAGATAAAGAGATTCGAACTCTTGACCCCCTGCTTGCAAAGCAGGTGCTCTACCAACTGAGCTATACCCCCTCTATTATTATGTAGGCCCTGGCAGAGTTGAACTGCCGACCTCTACATTATCAGTGTAGCGCTCTAACCAACTGAGCTAAGAGCCTATATAATAAAGAAAGATAGTGCAGCAAGGACCGAAATCCTTGTAACACGGAGCGTCAAACTGTCAGGTCGACTCCAAAAAGGAGGTGTTCCAGCCACACCTTCCGGTACGGCTACCTTGTTACGACTTAGCCCCAGTTACCACGTTCGCCTTAGGCCGCTCCTCTCGGTCACGGACTTCAGGCGCCCACGGCTTCCATGGCTTGACGGGCGGTGTGTACAAGGCCCGGGAACGTATTCACCGCGCCATGGCTGATGCGCGATTACTAGCGAATCCAACTTCGTGGAG
>SFND01000049.1 GCA_004554245.1 Oribacterium sp.
GGACGTCTCTCGTCTGAATACAAAATTTAACCGGCGGCAAAGGTTTTTGCCTGTATTTTTGCGAATATCTATATCTGTTTCTGTATAAACAGATTACTTAGCAGCCTGTGCTGCCTTGATGGTCTCGATCATCATCGGTACTACCTTGAACAGGTCGCCGCAGATGCCCCAGTCAGCTACATCGAAAATCGGTGCGCTCTCGGACTTGTTTACTGCGATGATGTTCTCGGAATCCTGCATACCAGCCTTGTGCTGGATAGCGCCGGAGATACCCAGTGCGATGTACAGCTTCGGATGTACAGTCTTACCAGTCTGACCTACCTGATGGTCTGCAGTCAGCCAGCCGGAGTCGATTGCTACACGGGAGCCGCCTACTACGCCGCCCAGTACTTCTGCCAGCTCTTCTGCCAGCTTGATGCCCTTCTCTACGTCCTTGGAGATACCACGGCCTACAGATACGACAACGTCAGCACCGATCAGGTCTACCAGCTGCTTTGCTTCCTTCACGATCTCAACTACCTGCGTCTTGATCGGATCCAGCTCTACATTGTACTTCTCTACTACGACTGCATTTGCCTTAGCTTCGCTGTACTCACCCTTCTTCAGTACGCCCGGGCGTACAGTAGACATCTGCGGACGGAATCTCGGGCAGATGATGGTTGCCATCAGGTGACCGCCGAATGCCGGACGGGTCATCTTCAGGTTGCGGTCGTCCATCTTGATACGGCCGGTCTCTACCATCTGATCTACGTTCAGGGTAGATGCTTCTCTCAGGAAGTCTGCGTACTTAGCAGTATCTACATCCAGATGGGTGCAGTCTGCGGTCAGGCCGGTGTGCAGTCTTGCTGCGCAGCGCGGACCCAGGTCACGGCCAATGTTGGTTGCGCCGATCAGTACGATCTCCGGCTTCTTGTCCATAACTGCCTTGCAGATAACGTCTGCATATGCATCGGTGGTGTAATCCTTCAGTGCCGGATCATCTACCAGAATTACCTTGTCTGCGCCATATGCGCCAATTTCCTTTGCCAGGCCTTCTACCTGATCGCCTACCAGCAGACCTGCCAGCTCTACGCCCAGATCGTCTGCCAGCTTACGGCCTTCGGATACCAGCTCAAGGACAGTGCTCTGCAGCTCGCCCTGACGCTGCTCACAGAATACCCAAACGCCCTTGAAATCCTTCATGTTCTCTCCGGAATTCTTAAACTCAGCCATTTGTTGTTTCTCCTTTCAATTAAATGATGTGCTTTGCCAGCAGCTTGTCAACCAGTACGTCAACAGTCTTCTGGTCAGCGCCCTCGAGCATCTCGCCCTGTCCCTTCTGCGGAGGGGTAAAGGATGCGAAAATGTTCGTCGGAGAACCCTTCAGGCCGATGGTGTCCAGCTCGATCAGCGGATCATCCTTCAGAGTGTTGAAGTCAAATACGGACATCGGCTTGCTGTATGTCTCGAAAATACCGCCTACGCTCATGTAGCGCGGGGTGTTCAGTTCCTTGATTGCAGTAATCAGGCACGGAGTCTGCGTCTTGATGGTCATGTAGCCATCTTCCAGCATTCTCTTTACCGTTACATCGCGGCCTTCTACCTTGATGTCTGCTGCATAGGTAACCTGCGGCAGGTTCAGCTTCTCTGCGATCTGCGGGCCTACCTGTGCGGTATCACCGTCGATTGCCTGACGGCCGCACAGTACGATGTCATCGTCCTCTACGCCGATCTTGTTGATTGCTGCTGCCAGAATCTGAGAGGTTGCGAAGGTGTCGGAACCGCCGAACTCACGGCCGGATACCAGTACTGCTTCGTCGATGCCCATTGCCATGATCTCACGCAGCATGCCTTCTGCCGGAGGAGGACCCATGGTTACTACGATGGTCTTGCAGCCGGTCTGATCCTTCAGGGTCAGTGCTGCTTCGATTGCGTTCTTATCATCCGGATTGATGATTGCTGCCATAGAAGCGCGGTCCAGAGTTCCGTCCGGCTTTACTGCAACCTTACCAGAAGTATCCGGAACCTGCTTTACGCATACGATAACTTTCATGATTC
>SFND01000019.1 GCA_004554245.1 Oribacterium sp.
AGAGTGCGGAGGAGCTGCAGCTTCTCGAATCAGTGATACGCGAGATGCCACTCGCCGGACCATACCGCGCCTATCTTCTGAATGTGATTCTGAGATATCATGATAAGCTGCGGGACTCGGAGCCTGAGCTTAGTGAGGAGGAAAAGCAGTTCCTTGCGGAGATCCCTCAGCAGGAGCTCGACCACAGTGAGCAGAAGATGCTGCTTCGGACACTGATCCGGCAGAATATGTTTGAGGAAGCCTATCGCCGGATGCTGTCGAGCGGTGAGCGTGATCTGGATCGTCCGTACCTCGAGAAGCTGGTACGAAGCCTTGTCGCCGATAAGACGATCCTGCGTTATCTGATGGAGTACTACAACGGTCTGTCCGGGGATATGCTGGCGATTCTGCTGCGTGGACAGAAGCTGAAGGCGGACGGGCAGCGGGAGATGGCGGAACGTCTGCTGGCGCAGATGCTGTTCAGCCGGACCGAGCAGGGGCTCGACGATGTATTCGAGCTCTACCGGAGCTTCCCGGATGCGGAAAATGTGCTGCTGCGTGCCTATATCACGAAGCGCGCGGTGGATTACTTCATCGATGGTCGGGTGATCCGGGAGAAGGTGTTCTCGGATATCTATGGCATCGTGCGGGATGAGCGCTATAAGGAGCGTGTCCCGGTGATCTATCTGCTGGCGATGTCGAAGCACATGTCCGAGCAGAAGGATCTGAACGGAGAAGAAAAGCTCGTGCTTCAGGATACGATGGACTATCTGATCCGGAAGAAGCTGATTTTTGCATATACGAGAACGCTGTACCGTTTCGTGCGGATTCCGGACAGCGTGATGGACCGGTACTATATCGAGTACCATGGTCATAAGGATATCCGCCCGTCTCTGTATCTCCGTATCCTCCCGGATCAGGGGGATTACGAGGAGGAAGAGATTGTGAGAATCTATCAGAATATCTATGTGCATCCGGTGACACTGTTTGCCGGAGAGCGCGCAGAGTACCAGATCTATGAATCTACGAAGGACCAGGTGCCGGCGACCAGTGGCAGCATCGCCTGGGACGGTACCGTGCGCCTGAAGGGAGACACCTACGATATTCTGAGCGAGATGTCTGGACTGATCGGAAAGGACCAGGATCAGGAGTTATACGAGGCTATGCACCGTTATGTTCGGAATGAAGCCGTCATCGAGGCCCTTTTCACGAAGGAGATGACGGAAGCGAAGAGTGTGGAGTAAGGAGAGCAGTTCTGTGAGTCGATATATAGGAATTTCATTGGACGATGACTATACGAATGTCTGTATCAATGATGAGACGGTAACGAAACCGCTGCCGACAGTCATCGCCAAACATAAAAAGGACGATCGCTGGACGGTCGGAGAGGAGGCCTATAAGGAAACCCTCGCCGGCTATGGTGTGATCGTCGATAAACTGGTCAGCCTGCTCGAAAAAAACGGGACGGCCACCATCTCGCGCGTGAAGTATACGGCGATCGATATCGTCTATCATTACTTTCAGGAGCTCCTCCGGACAGAGGAGGATCCGAGCGAGGAGGATCGAAGTGGAGACATCGTCGTCGTCACGATCCGAAAGGCAAGCCGCGCTATGGTGGAGAAGCTGCAGGAGGCCATCCTCCGGACCGGTGTCCGGGAGGAGAACCTGCACATCATCAGCCATACGGAAAGCTTCGCGCATTTCGTGCTGCACCAGGATTCCAGCCTTTACAATCGTAAGGTGGGCATGTTTGAATTAAATAATCAGTGTCTCTGCTACTATGAGATGCATGTATCCCGCGGAACCCGTCGCTTCGCGCTGCTTGGTTCGGAGGCGGAAACGGAGGCCTTCAACCTCGATATCCTGAAGACGACCTCCGGCGGGAAGATCGCCGACCGGATACTGACGACCGTTGCGGAGCGGACACTGGGGAAGGACGCCTACTCTGCGGTCTTTCTCTGCGGGCGCGGCTTCCGGGATACGAATTTCGCGACGAACTTCATGAATTTCATCTGCAATCGTCGCCGTGTGCTGATCGAGCCGGGACTCTTCTGTATCGGTGCAGAGATTCATGCCCGGAACATCGATGAGGGAAAGAGCGAGGAGTACACGATTCTCTGCGATACACGCGTGCGTGCGGATATCTCTGCACGTGTCGTGATCAACGAGAAGGAAGAAAATCTGCCGATCGTCAAGGCCGGTACGAACTGGATGGACTCGAGAACCTCCTATGAGCTGATCGAGGACGACCAGGACTACATCGATTTTCAGGTCACCTCCCTCGCCCATCCACGTCGTCCGATCCGTCTTCGCATGATGCTCGACCTCTTCCCGAAGCGGGAGAACCGTACGACGAGGATACGCATGTCGACGGAGTTTGTGGATGCGGAGACCCTCCGCGTCACCGTACAGGATCTCGGCTTCGGTGACCTCTTCCCATCCAGCGGACAGGAAATCACCGAGGAGATCGACCTCGCGGACAAGGTTTAAATAAGGCGGGAAATATGGGCTTATTACTATGTACAAGGTGTGCACAGCACCCGTTCTACTATGAAAAACTGGATATCAATCTCTGGTCGATCCAGGAGCTTTCCTATGTGATCTACCACTATCCGATCATGCTGCCGACCGATCTCGTGGACCGGAAGCTGAGTGGCTGGATCCGTGATGAGCTGCACATGGGTATCCTCGCCGCGAAGCTCGAGCAGTACATGGGCTCCGGTGAAGGTGGAGAGCTCCAGGAACGTCTGCTGCTCATGATTCTCCGTGAGAGCAACTACTACACGCAGCAGGAGATCAGTTACTTCGAGACCGAGTACAGGCGTCTTCGTCACATCGATCGTGACCAGTTCTATGATCTGCTCGGCGATGCATACTTTCACATGGGCCGCTATGGCCGGGCGATCGAGGCCTATACCGAGTCGCTGCACTATCAGGACAGCATGCTCGTCAAGATGAAGCTCGGCAGTGCCTGCGTGACGGTCATGCAGTTCCGCCGTGCATCGGATATCTTCGAGCAGGTCTTCGTCGAGACCGCGGCGATGGAACCGCTGCGTAAGCTCTACTTCATCTCGAAGCTCGAACCGTCCGTCAAGACGATCGAAAAGTATATCGACCATATCGATACGGAAATGCTTGCAGATTGGGAGCTTCAGTATGATAATGTACTGACACAGGCAGAGGATTCCGAGCATGTCCGCCAGATCGACGACGTCTACCAGCGGGATCGCAGCGAATTCCGGAAGGAAGCGAAGCTCTGGCTGGTCAAGTGGAAAAAGGAATACCGCGAGAAGGTATAAAAGAAGTGGCGTCTCCGCCCTGCGGAAGATCAGGTAGTGCAGACGACCGGAACACCATCACCCATCTCAGAATATAGATAGAAGAAGGAAATGATTATGAAAGAACTTGCAAAGCAGTACAACCCGGAGGAGGTTGAGGACCGCATCTATGACATGTGGCTGAAGGGCCACTATTTCCATGCGGAGGTCAACCCGAACAAGAAGCCGTTTACCATCATGATGCCGCCACCAAACGTTACCGGTCAGCTGCACATGGGCCATGCCCTCGATAACACACTGCAGGATTCCCTGATCCGCTGGAAGCGTATGCAGGGCTATGAAGCACTGTGGCAGCCGGGCAGTGATCATGCGGCGATCGCAACGGAGGTGAAGGTCACCAATCAGCTGAAGGAGAGAGGCATCGATAAGCATGCGCTCGGTCGTGAGGGCTTCCTGAAGGAGGCCTGGAAGTGGAAGGAGGAGTACGAGTCCAGAATCGTCAACCAGCTCCACAAGATCGGCTCCAGCGCCGACTGGGACAGACTTCGTTTTACCATGGACGAGGGCTGCACACACGCCGTTCAGACTACCTTCATCAATCTGTATAAGAAGGGCTATATCTATAAGGGCTCCAGAATCATCAACTGGTGTCCGGTCTGCCACACTTCCCTCAGTGATGCAGAGGTAAACCACGAGGAGCAGGAAGGTCACTTCTGGCATATCCTCTATCCGCTGGCGGATGGTTCTGGTCAGATCGAGATCGCAACCACCCGTCCGGAGACTCTGCTCGGTGATACCGCCGTCGCCGTCAATCCGGAGGATCCGCGCTATAAGGACATGATCGGCAAGATGGTGAAGCTTCCGCTTACGGATCGTGAGATCCCGATCGTCGGTGATGAGCATGCGGATATGACCTTCGGAACCGGTGCTGTAAAGATCACACCGGCACACGACCCGAACGACTTCGAGGTCGGCAAGCGTCACAATCTGCCGGAGATCACGATCCTGAACGATGATGCGACCATCCACTGCCCGGGATCGAAGTATGATGGCATGGACCGTTATGAGGCACGAAAGGCCATGGTACAGGATCTGACCGATCTCGGTCTGCTGGTGAAGGTCGTTCCGACGAAGCATAATGTCGGTACCCACGACCGCTGTGGTACCACGGTCGAGCCGATGATCAAGCCGCAGTGGTTCGTACGTATGGAGGAGATGGCGAAGCCGGCGATCAAGGCCATCGAGACCGGCGAGCTCCAGTTCGTTCCGGAGAACTACAGTAAGACCTATCTTCACTGGCTTGAGAATATCAAGGACTGGTGTATCTCCCGTCAGCTCTGGTGGGGACACCGTATCCCGGCTTACTACTGTGAGGACTGCGGTGAGATGGTGGTCGGGACCGAGGCACCGGAGAGCTGCCCGAAGTGCGGTGGACATCACTTCCGACAGGATGAGGACACCCTCGATACCTGGTTCTCCAGTGCACTCTGGCCATTTGAGACCCTTGGCTGGCCGGAGGATACCCCGGAGTACAGATACTTCTATCCGACGGATGTACTCGTGACCGGCTACGATATCATCTTCTTCTGGGTAGTTCGTATGGTATTCTCTGGGCTCGAGCAGACCGGTAAGGTTCCGTTCCATAAGGTCCTGATCCACGGACTCGTACGTGATGATCAGGGACGGAAGATGAGTAAGTCGCTCGGCAACGGTATCGATCCGCTCGAGGTCATCCGGAAGTATGGCGCCGACGCCCTTCGTATGACCCTCCTCACCGGTAATGCACCGGGTAACGACATGCGTTTCTACTGGTCGAGAGTCGAGGCCTCCAGAAACTTCATGAATAAGGTATGGAATGCGTCCCGCTTTATCATGATGAACCTCGATAAGGCAGATCTTCCGGAGACGATGCCGGCGAACCTGACCATGGCGGATAAGTGGATCCTCAGCAAGGTGAACAGCCTCGCTGCCGATGTGACCCGTAATCTGGAAGCCTTTGACCTCGGAATCGCCCTCGATAAGGTACAGAACTTCATCTGGGAGGAGTTCTGCGACTGGTACATCGAGATGGTGAAGCCACGTCTCTGGAACGAAGAGGATGAGACGAAGGCAGCCGCTCTCTGGACACTGAAGCATGTGCTGATCACGTCGCTGAAGCTTCTGCATCCGTTCTGCCCGTTCATCACCGAGGAGATCTTCGATACCCTTGAGAACCCGGAGACACCGCTGATGTGTCAGTCGTGGCCGGAGTTCAGTGAGACACTGAACTTCCAGGAGGATGAGGCGGAGATCGAGACCATCAAGGAAGCCGTACGTTCGATCCGTAATGTTCGTACGAATATGAACGTTGCACCGTCCAGAAAGGCGATGACCTACGTTGTGACCGAGAATGAGCGCGTAAGAAAAACGTTCGAACATAGTAAGGTATTCTTCGCTACCCTCGCCTATGCATCGGATGTTATAATTCAGAGTGATAAAACAGGCATCGCAGACGATGCCGTAACGGTAGCGATTCCGGATGCGGTGATCCATATCCCGTTTGCGGATCTCGTTGACATCGCAAAGGAGATTGAGCGTCTCGAGAAGGAGAAGCAGAAGTGGGAAGCAGAGATCCGTCGTTCCACCGGTATGCTGAACAACGAGCGCTTCACTTCGAAGGCACCGGCAGAAAAGGTAGAGGAGGAGCGTGAAAAGCTTCAGCGGAATACACAGCTTCTTCAGCAGGTGACCGAGCGTCTCGCTGCCCTCAGAAAGTAAACGTGGGAGGAAACAGATCATGAAAC
The DNA here is from genome assembly GCA_004554245.1 of Oribacterium sp. GTDB lineage: Bacteria > Bacillota > Clostridia > Lachnospirales > Lachnospiraceae > Oribacterium. The sequence continues at coordinate 6,041 of SFND01000019.1, forward strand.
GTACACATATAGTGGGTGTCGCTCTGGCACTGGCCCTTTCGATGACTGCGCCAGTGGCAGCTATGGCGGCCGAGCACCCTGCAAGCGCGGTCGAGCTTCAGGAGGTAGCTGCGACACAGAAGAGCAAGTTCGCCTGGGAGAATACCGGGACGAGCTGGCGTCTTCTGTATCTGACACCGTCCAGCACACAGTGGACCTACGCCCATAAGTGGGTACAGATCGGTGCGAGCTTCTACTATTTCGACGAGCAGGGCGATATGGTCGAGGGCTGGTTCCAGGATGCGAGCGGCCGCTGGTTCTTCGCACAGTATGATAACATGGCCCGGAACAACCCGGATGCCGGAAAGGTCATCAGCGGCTGGGCACAGATCCGGGCGACGAACGGAAGTATGCAGTACTACTACTTCGGAAGCGATCCGACGACCGGCATTCCGAGCGGTATGTATGGAAGTGATACGGCAGGCTACTATAAGAGCTATATCATCGACGGTCAGGAGTACCAGTTTGACGCGAACGGTCACTGCGTACAGACGATGATCGGTATGGCGAAAACCTACGGACGCAATCGAACGGAAGTAAGTGATTTATAAGGATGAAGGCAGGAAGCGGATGAGGCTCCGAAAATCCGGAGCGCTCGAGGCTCCCTGCCTTTTCGGTATCGGGACAGGCAGGATATATGAAGATTAATCTGATTGTTGTGGGAAAGGTGAAGGAGAAGTACCTCCGGGATGCGATCCAGGAGTATGCGAAGCGGCTGTCTGCATACTGTGATCTCAGCATCATCGAGGTTGCGGATGAGAAGACACCGGAGCATGCGCCGGAGACGGTGGAGGCCCGGATCAAGGAGACCGAGGGGGAGCGTATCCTCGCGAAGATCAGTGATCGGAGCTATGTGGTCGCGCTCGCCATCGAGGGGGATATGCTGAGCTCCGAGCAGCTGGCGGAGCGGGTGCAGGAGCTGATGCTGCGCGGACGCTCGGACATCAGCTTCATCATCGGCGGTTCACTGGGACTTAGTCCGGCCGTGCTGAAGCGTGCGGACAGAAAGCTCAGCTTCAGCCGCATGACCTTTCCGCACCAGCTGATGCGGGTGATCCTGCTCGAGCAGGTGTACCGTGCGTTTAAGATCAATGCGCACGAGCCATATCATAAATAAAAAGGACCCATGAGGGTCCTTTTTAAATGGCATTTTCCTGTACGAGCGTCTGGTGGATCAGCTTTGGAACTTCGTCCTTCGGCACGTCGAAGATGATGGAGAGCTCCATATAGAGGATGTTTTCAGCCTGCTCGAGGTAATGAATATCTAGGTCCTCCTTCTTTTCAAATTCTTCTCCATTCATCCTTTCCAGCGAATGAGACGCACGCCTTCGGGGCGGTGCGCATTTGCAGTTAACCATAATTTACATATAGTTTATATCAAAAATTCCTTTTCGAAAAGTCAGTTTCACACAATTTAATTGCATTTCGTTGTGATGGTGGTGACAGTTTAGGCTGGGGACCCGGAGGGGCGGCAACGGAGTCACAGTACTCCGAGATCGGTGAACTCTAAGCCGTGGCCCCTGCCTGCCGAAGCCGTGATGCCGTCTTCTTGCGAAGAATGGGGGATTTATGTATACTCTACCCTGTTGATGATCATAAAGGAGATTATTATGAACCTGCTTCAGAGTTTATATGCGCGTTACAAGGAAATCGTGCACTACCTGATCGTCGGGGTGCTGACGACCGTGGTGAGTCTCGGGGTCTACTATGGGCTCGTGCTGACGGTGCTGGATCCGGGGAATCCGCTGCTGCTGCAGCTGGCGAATATTCTGTCCTGGGTCGCGGCGGTGACCTTCGCGTATTTTATGAGCCGGAAATTCGTGTTTGAGAGTCACAGTACGAAGATGCGTGCGGAGGCGGCCCGCTTTTACATGTCACGTGTGGGCACACTGCTGCTCGATATGCTGATCATGTTTGTGACGGTGACACTGCTCGGCATGAATGACAAGCTGGCGAAGCTGCTGGTGCAGGTGGTCGTGACGGTGCTGAATTATATTTTCAGTAAGTTTCTCGTGTTTGGGAAGGCGAAGGATGAAGCGCCGTGATGGCCGGAAGCCTGTTCGTTCATACTGTGGATATGAGGATATTGAGGCCTGCATGGCGCCGGAAAAAGACATGCATAAAGGAGCTGTAAGATGGAAAAGCACAGTAAGCAGGGCAGGAGAGCCTGCCTGATCGCGTTTGTCGTCCCGGTCGTGGCGATGATTCTGATTTTTATTTTCCGGGGGATCTTTCCGTTCGGACAGGAAACCTTTCTGCGTACCGATATGTATCATCAGTATGCGCCGTTTTTCTCGGAGTTTCAGTATAAGCTCCATCATGGCGGTTCACTGCTGTACAGCTGGGATGTCGGTCTCGGCATCAATTTCAGCGCGCTCTACGCCTACTATCTCGCGAGCCCGCTGAACTGGCTGCTGCTCCTCTGCCCGAAGGGACTGATCCTCGAGTTCATGACCTATATGATCGTCGTGAAGATCGGGCTCGCAGGTGTTGCGATGTGCTGGTACCTGCGTCGCCGCTTTCCGCAGCAGACACTCGGCTGCAGCTTCATCGCGATTCTGTATGCGCTGTCCGGCTATATCTCTGCGTACAGCTGGAATCTCATGTGGCTCGACTGCATCATCCTGTTTCCACTGATCATGCTGGGGTTCGAACGTCTCGTGCGGGGGGAGAGCGCGATGCTTTATGTGATCGCACTGGGACTCTCGATTCTTTCGAATTACTATATTTCCATCATGACCTGCATCTTCATGGTCATCTACTTCATCTGTCTCAATGTTCTCGAGGGGATCGGAGATGCACGTGTCGTGGGACTTCGTGTCCTGCGCTTCGGGATCTACTCTCTGATCGCGGGCGGACTGGCAGCGGTGACACTGCTGCCGGAGATCTATGCGCTGCAGATGACGGCGTCGAGTGACGTGAACTTCCCGCAGACCGCGACGCAGTACTTCACGATCATCGATATGTTCGCGCGGCATATGCCATTCGTTGAGACGGAGCAGGGCCTCGATCACTGGCCGAACATCTACGCCGGCGCACTCGTGTTCCTGCTGCTGCCGCTGTACTTCATGAACCGGAAAATCGGGCTTCGGGAGAAGATCGTAAACGGCCTCCTGCTCGTTTTCTTCTATCTGAGCTTCAGCGTCAACATCCTGAATTTCATCTGGCATGGCTTCCATTACCCGAATTCACTTCCATGTCGCCAGAGTTTCATATATATTTTCCTTATCCTCGTGCTCTGCTACGAGGCCTGGCTCGATCGGGCAGCCTCCTCTGCGAGGGAGGTCAATGCTTCCTTCGGGATGGCCATCGCGTTTCTCCTCGTCACGCAGAAGGTCGTGACGGATGATGCGATCCACTTCAGTGTGTTCTATCTGAGCGGTCTGTTCGTGTTTCTGTACTACGGCTTCCTCTATACCGAGCGGACACGCACGAAGAGGACACATCGCTGGACGGCCATCGCGATGCTGGTGGTCGTTTCCGTGGAGGCAACCCTCAACATGGCCGTGACCTCGGTGACGACGACCTCACGTACGGCGTATGTCAGTGACAATCAGGATGTCGAAAAGCTCGTGCAGGCCGTTCGTGCAGAGGATGACGGCTTCTACCGCTTCGAGAAGATCACGCGGAAGACGAAGGACGACGGTGCCTGGATGAACTTCCCGAGTGTATCGCTCTTTTCATCGACGGCGTACGCTCACTGCTCGGATTTCTTCAAGCGTATGGGCATGGAGTCCTCGACGAACGCCTACTCGATCACCGGCTCCACGCCGCTCATGAATATGCTGATGTCTGTGAAATACGACATCTACTCCGAGGAACCGCAGGCACCGGGAGAGATGGGACTGAGCTATATCGCGAGCTCCGGTATGACCAGTATCTACCAGACAGAGTTCGCACTGCCGCTCGGCTATATGCTGCCTGGGTCGGCGCTGGATGCCTGGGATACCCATGCCGGCACGCCGGCACTGGCGCAGAACAGTCTGTGCGAGGCCCTCGACTGTGCACCGGTCATGGACAGTGTGCTGGGTGAGTTCTATGACGCGGACTACAGCTTCACGGCTGATCAGGCAGGGGAGTACTATGCCTACGTGAACAACGCGGCGGTGAAGCAGGTAAGCGCGAATTACGGCTACACCGAGAAGAGCTTCAACAATGTCGACCGCGGGTATCTTCTGGAGCTCGGCTATCTTGAGGCTGGCGATACCGTGACCCTGCACAGTAAGACCGAGGGGCAGAGCGTGTCGGCGGATGTATATCGTTTCGATTACAACGCGCTGCGCGCGCTGCAGGATGTGCTGCAGGACGAGAGCCTGGAGCTCACGAGCTGGAAGGATACGAAGCTTTCCGGGACGATCACGACGGAGAAGGGTGGCGTCATGATGACGAGCATCCCGTATGATCCGGGCTGGAAGATCTTCGTGGACAGTGTGGAGACCGACATCACCGAGGTGAAGGATACCTTCCTCGGGGTAGAGCTCACGCCGGGCACGCATACGATCGAACTGCGCTTCATGCCGCAGGGCCTCGTCCTCGGCGGCCTCATCACGGTGCTCAGCCTCGTGATGCTGCTGGCGATCTGGCTGATCACACGGCGCTTCGGACTGCTGAGCGACGGGCTCCGGGAATATGAGGAGCTGACGCAGGAGGATGAAGATGCGGATCCGTCTGCGACCACGGAACATGCGGTCGTAGAGGACGACGAAGCAGCTGTGTTCGAGGAGGAACTTCAGGCGGAGGATGACCTGAATACAGCGGCGCCTGCGGATGGTGACGATGCGACGCCGGAAGCATTGGCAGAGGATACGAACGGAAACGAAGACGATGCGGATCTCGAGATCATCGCAATTCATGAAGAATAAAGGACGGGAAACGTCCGGAGGGGGAAATTATGAAGCTTTGGGGTGGACGATTTACAGAGGCGGAGGATCAGCGGACGGAGGAATTTAACGAGTCGCTGAGCTTCGACAAGAGGATGTACCGGCAGGATATCACGGGCTCGATCGCACATGCGGAGATGCTCGGACGGCAGGGGAGCATCTCGCAGGAGGACAGTGCGGCGATCATCGCAGGTCTCAAGGGGATCCTGCAGGATATCGAGGACGGGAAGCTCGTCATCGAGGGTGACGCCGAGGATATCCACAGCTTCGTCGAGGCGGAGCTGACGGAGCGCATCGGGGAGCCGGGGAAGCGTCTGCATACCGGACGGAGCCGGAATGACCAGGTGGCGCTCGACATGAAGATGTATACGCGGGACCACATCGATGAACTGATTGGGCATATGCAGGCGCTGCTTGATACGGTCGAGGGGATCATGGCGGAGAACCGGGCGAGCTATATGCCGGGCTTCACGCATCTCCAGAAGGCCCAGCCGACGACGCTGGCGCACCACATGGGCGCGTACCGTGCGATGTTCCTGCGTGATGTCAGCCGGCTCGGGGATACCAGGGACCGACTCAATGAGTGTCCGCTCGGTGCCGGTGCCTTCGCCGGAACGACCTACCCGCTCGACCGCGACTTCACTGCGCGGAAGCTCGGCTTCCGGAAGCCGACCGAGAACTCGATGGATTCGGTGTCGGATCGTGACTATCTCCTCGAGTACCTCTTCGATCTCGCGACGATCCAGATGCACCTCAGCCGTCTCAGCGAGGAAATCTGCATCTGGAACTCGAACGAGTATAAGTTCGTGAAGATCTCGGACAAGTATTCGACGGGCTCGAGCATCATGCCGCAGAAGAAGAATCCGGATATCGCGGAGCTGATCCGTGGCAAGTCCGGTCGGGTATATGGTGCGCTGATGAGTCTCCTGACGGTGATGAAGGGGCTGCCGCTCGCCTATAATAAGGATATGCAGGAGGATAAGGAGCTCGCGTTCGACGCGATGGATACCGTGCAGAATTCGGTGATTCTCATGAAGGATATGCTGGCGACCATGAGCTGGAACCGGGCGCGGATGGAGGAGTCGGCGAAGCTCGGCTTCACGAATGCGACGGATGTGGCGGATTATCTCGTGCGGAAGGGTGTGCCGTTCCGTACGGCGCATGGCATCGTCGGGGAGCTGGTGCTGCTCTGTGAGCAGAAGGGCTGTGCGCTCGATGATCTGACGATCGATGAGTATCATACAGTATGTGACGAGATCGATCCGGATATCTATGAGGCGATTTCGCTGGAGACCTGTGTGCGGAACCGGAAGACGCTGGGCGCGCCGGGGGCACTGCTCGAAACTACGAATGAATGAAAGAGCCCGGAGGGCCGGCAACAGAAGCACAGTACTGCGAGCTCGGAAAAATCTAAAATTCCACCCCTAAGAAGTACTAGGCCCTCTGCAATCACTGAGTTTTCTTTATGAAAACTCAGCGTTGCAGAGGGTGCTAAGGAAAATCACTCCAAGTACTTCTAAGGGGTGGAATTTTGATTTTTCACGACCTCTTCGTATGGCTTCTGTTGCCGGTCCTCCGGGCCATATTCATTTGCAAGGTGTATATTAATGAGTTATATCAGCCATAATATACATTTGATATGCATAAAAACGGAAATTAATACATTTTTTAATGCATAAATATACAAATTTGCGCTTGCAATCTGTTTTTTGATGGCGTATGATAACGGCATCGTAAATGAGGGGTGCTTCCGTGGATGCGTTTATGCGTCGGGGGCGTTTTATAGAGGAGAAGTGATTATGAGTAATCTGGTACCAAAGAATAACACGCAGGGTGAGAAGGTCGTTCTGGCTTATTCCGGTGGTCTCGATACGACCTGTATCGTGCCGTGGCTGAAGGAGACCTTCGGCTATGAGGTGATCTGCTGCTGTGTCGATGTAGGGCAGGGCAACGAGCTGGATGGTCTGGCAGAGCGTGCGAAGATCTCGGGTGCGTCGAAGCTGTACATCGAGGATATCACTGACGACTTCTGCGACAACTATGTGCTTCCGTGTCTCGAGGCCAATGCGACCTACGAGAACAAGTACCTGCTCGGTACCTCGATGGCGCGTCCAGCGATCGCGAAGAAGCTGGTCGAGATCGCACGGAAGGAGGGCGCGAAGGCGATCTGCCATGGTGCAACCGGTAAGGGAAATGATCAGATTCGTTTCGAGCTGGCCATCAAGGCACTGGCCCCGGATCTTGATATCATCGCTCCGTGGCGTATGACGGATATCTGGACCTTCCAGTCCCGTGAGGATGAGTACAACTACATCAAGTCGAAGGGCATCCCGCTCACCTTCTCCGAGGATAATTCCTACAGCCGTGACCGGAACCTCGTGCATATCTCGCATGAGGGTCTCGAGCTGGAGGATCCGTCTCAGGAGCCGAACTACGATCATATGCTGATGCTGTCGGTGACACCGGAGAAGGCACCGGATCATGATACGGATGTCGAGATCAAGTGGGAGAACGGTGTTCCGGTCGAGCTGAATGGACAGAAGATGACCTTGAAGGAGATCATCCTCGAGCTCAACAAGCTCGGTGGTGAGAACGGGATCGGTATCATCGACATCGTCGAGAACCGTGTCGTCGGCATGAAGAGCCGTGGCGTCTATGAGACCCCGGGTCTTACGATCCTCATGGAGGCACACAAGCAGATCGAGGAGCTGATCCTCGACCGTCAGACCATGGAGTTCAAGAACATGGTGGATGTGAAGTTCTCGCAGGTCGTCTACGAGGGCAAGTGGTTCGATCCGCTTCGTGAGGCACTCGAGGCCTTCGTCCAGAGCACTCAGAAGTATGTGACTGGTACGACGAAGATGAAGCTGTACAAGGGCAACATCATCAAGGCCGGCACGACCTCACCGTACTCACTCTACAACGAGTCACTGGCGTCCTTCACGACGGGCAGCATGTATGATCACCACGATGCCTCCGGCTTCATCACCCTCTTCGGTCTTCCAGAGAAGGTACGTGCGATGAAGCTGCTCGAGGTACAGAATCTTACAAATAACAAGTAATCATCCATTCGGTGGACAGGTGAGGATGAGATTCCGGAAGCATTGACCTGATGACGGAAGGACATCCATCACCTGTCCGCGCATGATACCGATGGACATAAAACAGATATGAAAAGGGAGTAGTCATGGGAATGATAGCAGTCAAGGGTGGCATCTGTGCTGCCGAGGGGTTTATGGCAGCGGCGACCGCTGCGAAGATCAAGTCGAAGCGTCGGGATGATATGGCGATGATTTTTTCCGAGAAGCCATGCGTCGTGGCCGGTACCTTCACGAGCAACGTGGTGAAGGCGGCACCGGTCCTCTGGGATCGTGAACTGGTCGACAGTGGCCGTCCGGTCCATGCCGCCGTCATCAACTCTGGTATCGCCAATGCCTGCACCGGTCAGATGGGACTGGATATCTGCAAGGAGGAGGCCGACGCGACCGCGGAGGCCTTCGGTCAGGTGATTTCTGCGGATTCCGTGCTGCTGGCATCCACCGGTATCATCGGTCTGCAGCTTCCGATCGAGAAGATGAAAAATGCGATTTCCGAGATGGTACCGAAGCTCGAGGCGAGCGAGGCAGCCGCTACCGCAGCCAGCAAGGCCATCATGACGACCGATACGACGAATAAGGAGTTCGCACTCGAATTCACGATCGGCGGGAAGAAGGTCCACCTCGGCGGTATGACGAAGGGCTCCGGCATGATCCATCCGCAGATGTGCACGATGATCTGCTTCCTGACGACCGATCTCTCGATCACGAAGGAGCTGCTGCAGAAGGCCCTCAGCGAGAACGTCGTTGATACCTTCAACATGATCTCCGTCGATGGCGATACCTCGACGAATGATACCTGCGTGATCCTCGCAAACGGTGCTGCGGAGAATCCGATCATCGATACGGAGGGCGAGGACTATGAGACCTTCAAGACCGCGCTCCTCCAGGTGTCGAAGACCCTGGCACGTGAGATGGCGGCCGATGGGGAGGGTGCATCCCACCTCTTCACGGTTCATGTAACCCAGGCAAAGGACAAGCAGGAGGCCCGGACAATCGCACGTTCTGTCGTTTCCTCGACGCTCACGAAGGCGGCGATCTATGGTCGCGACGCGAACTGGGGCCGTGTGCTCTGCGCGATGGGCTACAGTGGCGCGAGCTTCGATCCGAATAAGGTGAACCTGTATTTCGTCAACGACATCGGAAAGATCGAGGTCTTCCACCAGGGAGTACCGGTCGATTTCGATGAGGATTACGCATCCGAGATCCTCGGCTACCAGGAGGTCACCGCGCTCATCGAGATGCACGAGGGCACAGAGGAGGCCACGGCCTGGGGCTGTGACCTCACCCACGAGTACGTAAACATCAACGCGGATTATAGGAGCTGACATGGAAATCGAGAACAGGATCATGGATAAGGCGGCGACCCTTGTCGAGGCACTGCCATATATTCAGAAATTTCAGGATAAGGTCGTCGTCGTAAAGTACGGCGGATCCGCGATGACGGATGAGAATCTGAAGAAGCATGTCATGCAGGATGTGGCGATCCTGAAACTGGTCGGCCTGAAGCCGATCATCGTTCATGGCGGCGGCAAGGAAATCTCGAAGTGGATCAGCAGGGTCGGCATGGAGCCGCACTTCGTGAACGGACTCCGCGTGACGGATGAGGATACCATGGAGATCGCCGAGATGGTGCTGAACAAGGTCAACAAGTCCCTGGTGCAGCTCATCAACAACCTCGGTGGCAAGGCCGTCGGTATCTCCGGTAAGGATGGAAATCTCCTGAAGTGCGTGAAGAAGTACTCAAAGGGAGAGGATATCGGCTTCGTCGGCGACATCGTCGGTGTGGATACCACCATCATCGATGATCTTCTGAGCGACGGCTTCATCCCGGTGATCTGTCCGATCGGTTTCGATGAGCGTGGCCAGAGCTACAACATCAACGCGGATGACGCGGCCTGCGCGATCGCGGCAGCGATGCACGCCGAAAAGCTCGCCTTCCTTACGGATGTCGAGGGTGTATATAAGGATTTCAACGATAAGAGCTCCCTCATCACGACGCTTTCCATCGAGCAGGCACAGGAGATGATGGATGCCGGTGAGCTGGTCGGCGGCATGCTGCCGAAGATCCAGAACTGCATCGATGCGATGAAGAAGGGTGTAAACCGTGTGCATATCCTCGACGGACGTGTGCCGCACTGTCTGCTCCTCGAGATATTCACGAACCAGGGCATCGGCACGATGATCGAGAAGTCGATCGACGCGTGGTTCTGAAAATTTCAGGGAAGAGGCGCTGCGCATCGTGGCGGAAGTGCCCGTGCGGGCGGGTGCTGTGAGAGTGCATTGGCCGAAACATGCGGCGGATAGACAGATGAGGGGTGAAAGAAATGAAATTTATGGATGATTCCATCGTGAAGGGAAATATCGTGAATGACCGCCTCGTAACGGAGGGCGAGCAGGTACTGTATAAGACCTACAATCGTTTTCCGGTAGCGTTTGATCACGCGAAGGGCGTCGAGCTCTACGATGCGGGCGGACATGCGTACCTCGATTTCGGTGCGGGCATCGCGGTGGCAGGGCTCGGCTATGGCAACATGCTGGTGGACCAGGCGATGAAGGAGCAGATCGACCGGGGGCTGCTGCACACGTCGAATCTCTTCTACAATGAGCCGTCCATCGAGGCGGCGGAGAAGCTGCTTGCGGCGAGCGGAATGGACCGTGTGTTCTTCACGAACTCCGGTACCGAGGCGATCGAGGGCGCGCTGAAGATCGCGCGTCGCTACCACTATAATAAGGGCCGGGCCGGCTGCGAGATCATCGCGATGCAGGGCTCCTTCCACGGTCGTTCCATGGGCGCGCTCAGCGTGACCGGCAAGGATCACTACCGTGCGCCGTTTGAGCCGCTGATCGGAGGTGTGCGCTTCGCAACCTTCAACGATCTCGATTCCGTAAAGGCGCAGATCAATGAAAACACCGGTGCGATCATCATGGAGACGATCCAGGGTGAGGGCGGTATCTATCCGGCGACGGAGGACTTTCTCCGGGGCGTACGGCAGCTCTGCGATGAGCATGATCTGCTGCTGATCCTCGATGAGATCCAGTGTGGCATGGGCCGCTCCGGCGCCATGTTTGCATGGCAGGCCTACGGCGTGAAGCCGGATGTCCTGACGGTGGCGAAGGCCCTCGGAAACGGCGTGCCGATCGGTGCCTTCCTCGCCTGTGGCGAGGCTGCGCATGCGATGCAGCCGGGTGACCACGGCTCCACCTACGGTGGAAATCCGTTTGTCTGCGCCGCGGCATCCGCAGTGCTGGATGTCTTCAAGGAAGCAGATATCCCGGGCCACGCGAAGGCACAGGGTGCGTACCTCTGGAAGGCCCTCGATGAAGTGAAGGCCGCTTTCCCGGAGATGGTGAAGGATCACCGTGGCATGGGCCTGATTCAGGGCCTCGAGTTCTCCCCATCCGTACCGGCTGGGGAGATCGTCCGGAAGATGCTGCTCGAGCAGCAGGTCATCCTGATCGCGGCGGAGCACAACACGATTCGTTTCGTGCCGCCACTCGTCATCGAGCATGAGCACATCGACGCAATGAAGGAAAAACTGGAAGCCGTGCTGGCAGAGCTGGCATGAGGCATCGACGATCGAAATGGCATATCGAAGAAGATAGGAATAGAAAGCCCCGGCGGAGCAGTCCGCCGGGGTTTATTTTTGGTATTGCAGGCATGAATTCGGTTCGAATCATGCAACGTGTCTACGGAAATCGTGTCCTGTATAGCATCAGGAGAGGTATTCATCTGCGCTGTCGTCGATCGGTGCGAGCTTCATCTGAAGCTTCGCGGCCTGGACGAGGTGCTTCGCAAGGACAGCAGTAGTGACGGTGCCGACACCACCTGGTACCGGGGTAGCGGCTCCGGCCTTCAGGATGATCTGATCCCAGTCACAGTCGCCGCAGAGATTGCCGGCCTCGTCGACATTGATACCGACGTCGATGACGGTTGCATCCTCCTTCACATAGCCGCTGCTGATGAACTTCGCCTTACCGATGGCCGCTACCAGAATATCCGCACGGCTGGCCACGGCCTTCAGGTCTTCGGTCTTACTGTGGCAGACGGTCACAGTCGCATTCTCCTGGAGCAGCAGCATGCTGAGCGGCTTCCCGACCACCATGGAGCGGCCGATGATGCAGACCTCCTTGCCGGCCATCTCGATCTGATGGCCCTTCAGGATCTCCACGACGGCCTGGGCCGTACATGGTGCGAAGGCATCCGCATCGCCACGCATGACGCCGGCGACGTTTGTGTCGGTGATACCGTCGAGATCCTTCAGCGGATTCATCTTGCGAAGCATCGCTGCCTCGTCGATCTGCTTCGGGAGCGGACGCATCACGAGAATGCCGTGGATCTCCGGATCCTGGTTGATGAAGTCGAAGACCTGCTGAAACTCTTCGTTTGATACGTTTTCCGGAAGCTCATAGTCCTTCGCCTCCAGGCCGAAATCCATGAAGCGCTTCTTGATGCTGCGCTCATAGCTGAGATCGGCCTCCTTGTGGCCGACACGTAGAATCGCCAGCGCCGGCAGGATGCCGTTGTACTGTCCGACGAAGTCCAGGCACTCGCCCTTGATTTGATCTGCGATGATTTTTCCTCTTAATTCCTGCATATATTCACACTTTCTCTCGTTTTATCTGTTTGATTTTCTTCTATAGAGTAGCTCGGGACTTCTACGCGGGGCATGCAGCTGTCTGCTATGAAACAGCCTGCAGGGCTCCGGGCCATCTCTCTTACGAGAAGTCCACCTTGTTCCGGTCGATGCGGTCCAGCTCCGGATCGTACTGCGGCTTCACCTTATCCTCGACCGCCTCGTAGATCAGACGACTCTTCGCGCGACCATCCATGAGCAGCTTTCGGGCGTATTCATTGAGCTCGATCATACGGTTCTGATTCTTCATCATCTTCGTGTTGATGTAGACATTCATCACCGCGCCCTCGAGGGCGGTGCCGAGATAAGCAGCAGCCACACCGACGTCACTCTGCATGAGCTTCGAGCCATGCGCCTCCAGCTCGCCGAGATAGTCGAGCGCTTCACAGACCCGCTCCATCACCTTGATCGGTGTCATGGATGCGGTGCTCAGGCAGGTTTCCAGAGTCGTCTCCTTGAAGTCCTTCTCCTCCGGCGTACTGTCCGGGAGGCCATAGGCCTGACTGAGCGGCAGGAACACCTTCTCATCCTCGTCGGAGAGCGCCAGGAAGGCCTCACGCAGCTTCGCGAGCCGCGCCTCGATGTCCCGGATGCGCGGCTCAACCTCCGCATATGTTTTCTTCCCGATGGTGAATGCACAGACCATCATGCCGAGGCTTACACCATAGGCACCGGCCAGCGCACTCGCGCCTCCACCGCCCGGCACGGATTCCCGCGCACCTAATCGCTCCAGATATGTCCGAATCGTCGTCTCCCCTGATGTCATCGTATGTTCCTTCTTTCTCGTGATTCTTCGATGTCATAATACTCGATTTTTTCGCAAAAGAAAACCCTGTGATTCAGCAAGGGGCCCCGGCTTGATTTTACACGATCTCTCCGTATGGCATATGTTGCCGGCCCTTCGGGGCCCCTTGCTGAGCGTCCTGTCCCGTGCTATAATGTCGAAGTTAAATAAAAGTACACGGGGGTGTCGGTCAGAACCGGCTGAGATGGGAACTGTGCGTTCCGGACCCTGGAAACCTGATTTGGATCATGCCAACGTAGGGAGATGGGCTTTTTGCACGCGTATTCCAGGCTGTCCGATCGGGCAGCCTTTTTTGTTTGTGATTTGAAAGAAACACAATTATGAATAGAGATTTACTTCGATTATATGCGATCACCGATCGGCACTGCCTGAAGCAGTCTTCGACCTCCGAAACAGAGGCACTGGCCATGGCTGTCGAGCAGGCGATCCTCGGTGGTGCGACCATGGTGCAGTTCCGTGAAAAGGAACTTACGGGCGCGCGGCTCGAGCAGGACGCGCGGGCCGTACAGGCGGTCTGCCGGAAGCATGGGGTACCGTTCATCATGAACAACGATGTCGACCTCGCGCAGAAGCTGGACGCCGACGGCGTGCATGTCGGGCAGAGTGATCTGCCGGCGGCGGAAGCCCGTCGTCGCCTCGGTCCGGCGAAGATCATCGGCGTAACCGCGCGGACGGTGGCGGAGGCGCAGGCAGCGGAAGCGGCCGGCGCGGATTACCTCGGCTCCGGCGCGGTGTTCGGCACGAGCACGAAGCTCGATGCGAAGACGATGCCGCTCGAGACCTTCCGGGTCATCACGGCGTCGGTTCAGATTCCGGTCGTGGCCATCGGCGGGATCAGTGCGGCCAATGCAGGCGCCCTGAAAGCCCATGGCGCTGCGGGACTCGCCGTCGTCAGCAGTCTCTTCGGCGCAGCGGACATCACGGAAGCGGCGCGGACGCTGCGGGCGATCGCAGATGACATCGTCACCGATCGGTGACGAGGCGTCCGACAGAAGAGCAGCGGTTTCGCTTTCTGACTGGAAGAATGTCTGATCTCTGCATGGACAGTGGCAGACGTTCCGACGGACACTTTTAACGGTTTGACCGCGCTAAGCGTTCAAATACATCACAGCGGCAGGTTGGGGGCACCACCTCAGGTCGCTATACAAAATTAATGCGTGTGGAGGAGTACTATGTATACAGCATTAACAATCGCAGGAAGTGACTCCTGTGGAGGCGCCGGCATCCAGGCAGATATCAAGACAATGCTCGCAAATCATGTGTATGCGATGAGCGCGATTACGGCATTGACTGCCCAGAATACGACCGGTGTAAAGAGTATCATGGAGTCGACGCCTGATTTCCTGAAGGATCAGCTCGATATGATTTTTACGGATATCTATCCGGATGCAGTGAAAACGGGAATGGTTTCCTCTGGTAGCCTCATCGAGGTAATCGCAGAAAGACTCACATTCTACAAGGCCAGAAACATCGTGGTGGACCCGGTGATGATCGCCACCAGCGGGGCGAAGCTGATCAGTGACGACGCGGTCGATACACTGAAGTCGAAGCTGCTGCCGCTTGCGACGGTGATCACACCGAACATTCCGGAGAGTGAGGTGCTGTCCGGGATGACGATTCGCAGTTCCGCGGATATGGTGGAAGCGGCGAAGCGGATCCACGCAGCGTTCGGCTGTGCCGTGCTTACGAAGGGCGGCCACAGCCTGGACGATGCGAATGATGTGCTCGTGCATGGAGAGCAGGTGACCTGGTTCCACGGCAGACGAATCGAGAATTCGAACACGCACGGAACCGGTTGCACGCTGTCCTCAGCGATCGCGTCGAATCTGGCCAAGGGATATGATCTCGAAACATCCGTACAGTACGCGAAGAACTATATCTCCGGCGCACTGAATGCGATGCTGGATCTCGGAAAGGGCAGCGGTCCGATGGACCACGGCTTCAGGATCCAGGGCGATTATTCGGCATCTGTCTGAGCCGCTGACCCGCGAAGCAGCAAAACGACCTTGGTGGAGGTCCGGCTGCAGGCGGTCAGATCTCAGGCAGTTAAGAACACGGCCTCGTAAGGCGGTGAGGTGAACCTTCCTTCGGCGATGCTTAGATTGTAAAAGGAGATTCATGATGCGTAACGAAAATTCTGCTGCGGCAAGCGTAGCAACCACAAGTGTAAACACGAAGAAGCTGGCCCTCGCGGCTGTATTTGCCGCCATCGCGGTGGTTGGCTCGACCTTTTCTGTGCCGGTTTTCGGCTCGAAGTGTGCGCCGGTACAGCACCTCGTCAATGTGCTGTGCGCGGTATTTCTCGGCCCGGCCTACGGCGTGGCAGCGGCGTTCATCGCCAGTGTCATCCGAAATCTGATGGGCCTCGGCTCGTTGCTTGCGTTCCCGGGCTCCATGTGCGGTGCCTTCCTGTCTGGCTATCTTTATAAGAAGCTTCGGAAGCTTCCGGCAGCCTATGTCGGCGAGATCTTCGGCACCGGCATCATCGGTGGCATCCTGTCCTACCCGATCGCAGCCTTCATCATGGGCAACACGAAGGCGGCCGTCTTCACCTTCGTCGTTCCGTTCCTGGTGAGCACCTGCGGCGGTACCCTGATCGCGGTGATCATCACCGTAGCGCTGAGCCAGACCGGCTTCCTCGAGCGTGCGAAGGAAATGCTGAAGTGAGGATGTGAAAATGAGCGACGAGCGCTTTCAATATCAGATATATACATGGATGGACGCGATTCAGCGCACCGCGCCCCTCGTGCACTCCATCACGAATTATGTGACGGTCAACGACTGCGCGAACGCCCTGCTTGCGATCGGTGCGCGCCCGGTCATGTCGCATGATCCGCGGGAGGCGGCGGAAATCACCCGCGGCAGTCAGGCGCTGGAGCTGAACCTCGGCGCCACGGAATACCTCGATGCGATGTTCCTGAGCGGACAGGCGGCGCGGGAAAAGGGCATCCCGCGGGTCATCGATCCCGTGGGGATCTCCGGCTCGACCTTTCGACGCGAAGCGCTCCACCGTATGCTCTCTGAGCTGCAGCCGACGGCTATCCGTGGAAACTACTCGGAGATCCACGCACTCCTCGCCGGTACAGACACCGGCACAGGCGTGGATGCGGTCGTTGATGCAGCGCATCCGGCACTTTCCAGGGACGCATTGGCACACGGGATGCAGAACTACCTCCGTACGCTTGCGTTTCCGATGATCCTCGTGGCATCCGGCCGGGAGGACATCGTCGCTTCACGGGATGCGCTCTGCTTCGTGAAGAATGGCAGTCCGCGTATGTCGCGTGTGACCGGCACCGGCTGCATGGCGACCGAACTGCTCGCTGCCTTCCTGGCGGTGGCATCCGGCGAGGCGGCCTTCCACGCGGCGGTAGTCGCTACCGCATTTATGGGCATCGTCGGTGAAATCGCAGAGGAGACGGCCCCACGCGGCAGTGGAAGCTACCACATCGCACTCATCGACGCACTGTCGACCATGACCGCAGAGGATATTGCTGGCAGGATTTCAGTCGGAGAAGCCTGATCTGGCCCCGAGTGATAAAGAAAAAACTCGCCTTCGGGCGAGTTTTTTTGTGACGGAATGCATATCTGAGATTTATTAAAAGCATGGACAGGCGCCGATTTTTGATGGCTTCTTGTATTTCTTCGGCGGTTCGTGTAGAATCAGTGTATCTGACAAATAGGTGTCGATCACGGGCAGATTTCTTCTGTCCGGTTCTCAAAATTTAAAACTTCATAATGCACGCATGGCATCACCATGCGTGCAGAAGCTGCGTCTTCGGCTGGATAAAACTGCAAAGAAAAAAGAGCGCCGCGGTATGCGACACTCTTTATCGTGGACTATATATACGGCGTAAAGGCCTTGGATAGAACAGCACATCCGTCGGCCGGTCGATCCGTACTTTATATACGGTGTAAAGGCCTTTAAAGATATCCCGCAGAGGAATTTCTGTGCTGCATGAAGTCGGGTGAACCGATGATGGATAAGCAGAACAGGATACGTGTCACTGCAGTGCACTGCGCTTCGTGCGCTGGATGGCAGTGGACATCGCCGGGATCGAAAGGATGATCAGGGTGATGACCGCCTCTGCACCGATGTAGATGAGATTATAGACCGCAGAGTAGGCTGCCGGATTCCAGCCCTCCCAGGCATACTCACCGAAGAATACCCAGCCGCTCAGAAAGGCGAAGACGTATCTTCCGATGCAGGCAGCGATGTAGCCGAGGCGAAGACCGTTCTTATGGCTTGCGAAGAAACCGGAAATACCGAATGCACCGAAGGCGAACACATAATCGAGGATCGCCTGTACCGGTGTCAGTACGTATGGGTCAATGATGAACTGCAGGATACCATAGGCTACACCCGCCGCGATGCCGATCGCCGGACCGAAAAAGAAGCCAGGCAGCATCGCGAAGAGCATCGAGCACAGGGTGATGGAGCCACCGGTCGGGAACTCAAACACCTTGATCATCGAGGTGACCGTCGCAAGTGCGATGCATACCGCACAGTAAACCAGAACCTTGACATTTTTTGACATAAAAAAACCTCCTTTGAATCGCACGGATCATCCGTGACTTGGCCAGGAGGGGCAGAATATAGACAGCAGAAAAATGCTGTCATGCTTCCCTACGCAGGTACTGACCTGATCAGGTGAGAAGGGTTGGTTCTATGAAGAATCCTCTCAGCATAAGCGCCCCTAGCAATCAAGCACCATTATAAAACAGAGGAAAGTCATGTCAATAGCGGATATGCACGATCAAACGACGAAGATGTAGAAGTTTGTAACAGTTCCGGCAGGGGCCTGGAGGGGCGGTAACATGAAGATTTCGGCAACATTGCCCAGACAGTGGGATTAACGAAAGGACGTTGTGGGAGGAGGACAGCGTGTCTTTGAAATGTGGAAAACAGAAAGGAACAGAGATGGGAAATTATCCGCTGACTGCGAAAGAGCAGCATAAACGAAAAGAAAAACTGGCAAAAATCCGCCAGACCGTGATGATCATCCTTATGGCAATCGCCGGCCTCTATTATATGACCGTTGAGCGTGGCCAGGTGACGAATGCAGCGATCATGACGAACGTGGACGAATCAACAGTGAAAACAAATAGAAATCAAGATAAAGAAGTACAGGAAACGAAGTTCAAAATCGAGAGCTATCTACAGCCGGAGACGACAGACGATGAAACATGCCAGACCATCCTACAGGAAATTGAAACGCCGATGGAAAGCCAGGTGGAATCGACAGAAAAAACTTTGCCTGATGCAAACCAGATCACGCAGATCATACCGAGCACTGCTGTGAACGTAACAGATGCTTCGATGATGGTAACGCAGACGGAATCGGCCGCTGATCCAACGGTGGTGCCGGTTGAAGACAAACGCGTGAACCTGAACACCGCCACTCTGGAAGAACTCGACGCACTCCCCGGCGTCGGCCCCTCCACTGCCAAAAACATCATCGCTTACCGCGAAACCCACGGCGGTTTCGCCGCTCCGGAAGAAATCATGAACGTGAAACGGATCGGCGAGAAGACCTTTGATAAGCTGAAGGCACATATTACTGTTTAAAATCATATAAAACTGCTACAATCGAGATAAGTTGACAGGATGCATAAAATATGTTTTTACATTGGTTTTATGCATGTTTTGTGGTATCATGTTCCCATAGTTTAGTCTTAATTCTCGGATTATGCCCGGGTGCAGTACATACGGAGGTTCTATATGGAACAGAATGAAGAGAGAGCAACACATGTTGTATATGAGAAGGATGAGCATGGTCAGATCGTCATCGCGGATGAGGTCGTCGCGATCATCGCAGGCATCGCAGCGACCGAGGTAAAGGGTGTCGATTCCATGTATGGCGGCTGGTCCGGCGAGATCATCTCCAGAATGGGTATCCGCGACCTCAGTAAGGGCGTAAGCATCAGCATCGAGGATGGGCACGTTTCCGTGAAGCTGAGCCTGAACGTAAGGTACGGTTACTCCATCCCGGATGTATCGAGAAACGTACAGGATAAGGTCGCTTCGGCCATCGAGTCCATGACCGGTCTCAGTGTGCTGGATGTCAACATCCGCATCGCCGGTGTGGTCAATGCTGAGAACGAGTGAGTTGAAATAAAGTATAGGTAAGGAAATCATGAATAAACGAGAAGAAAGAGATCATAAGTTTAAGCTCCTGTTCTGCACACAGTTCTACCCTGGGCAGGAGATTCCGGAGCAGCTCGCACGCTATTTCGAGTCCCCGGATTACGAGGATGGCGATGGCGTCGTGCACATCGAGAATCTGAGCGAGGAGGACCAGCAGCGTCTGGAGGCGGAGGTGGAGAAGATCACCGCGAAGCTCCCGGAGCTGGATGCGCGTATCGATTCCGCTGCCGAGGGCTGGAAGACCGATCGTATGACGAAGACCGACCTGACGGCGATTCGTCTCGCACTTTATGAGATCGAGTATGACGAGACGGTCCCGGACAGGGTAGCCATCAACGAGGCGGTCGAGCTCGCGAAGAAGTATGGTGGCGACGAGTCCGGCTCCTTCGTCAATGGTGTCCTGGCACGTCTTGTGAACAGCGACCGCGTATCGACGCGAAGCGTGAAGGCACCACGTAAGCAGCAGGGTGAGCTCACGGAGAAGAAGACTGCCGGTAAGGGCGTTCAGATCATCGTGAACCGCAACAGATAAGAATAAAGGATTCCTATGAATAAAGACAGTCGTGCATATACTGTGTCCCAGGTGAACCGATATATCGCAAACATGTTTTCATCGGATTTCGCACTGAAAAATATCACGATCCAGGGTGAGATTTCAAACCTGAAATACCATCCGACCGGGCATATTTACTTTACACTGAAGGACGCAGCTTCGCAGATCTCCGGTATCATGTTTGCCGGTGACCGTGCGGGGCTTCCGTTTAAATTGGAGAATGGCATGCGCGTACTCTGTACGGGCAGTGTCGGCGTCTATGAGCGCGGCGGCAGCTATCAGATCTACGCGAAGCGCTTCATGGCGGATGGGATCGGAGATCTCTACATCCGTTTCGAGCAGCTGAAAAAGGAGCTCGAGGAGATGGGACTCTTCGATCCGATGTATAAGAAGCCGATCCCGAAGTATGCGCAGCGGATCGGTGTCGTGACCGCGAAAACCGGCGCAGCTGTCCGCGATATCATCCAGATCTCGAAACGACGGAATCCATATGTGGAGATCGTCCTCTACCCGGCACTGGTGCAGGGGGAGGGGGCGGTTCCGTCTATCGTACATGGGATACGGACACTGGACCAGCTGGGCCTCGACGTGCTGATCGTCGGACGTGGCGGTGGCTCCATCGAGGACCTGTGGGCGTTTAACGAAGAGCCCGTGGCCCGGGCGATCTTCGAGGCGGATACCCCGATCATCAGCGCGGTCGGCCATGAAACGGATACGACCATCGCAGATTATGTCGCGGATCTCCGTGCACCGACCCCGAGTGCAGGCGCGGAGCTTGCGGTCTTCGACTATCAGAAGCTGATGGAGGAGATGGCAGGCTGGCATGCGACCCTTGGGAGCGTGATGAACGAGCGCATACAGGATGAGCGTCAGCGGCTCGCGATGGAGAAGCTGCGGCTCAACCAGTTGAGCCCTGGCAGCATCCTGAAGGAGTACCAGAAGCGGAGCCTTCAGTACGAGACGCAGCTCCGCGATGCGATGCGGGAGAAGCTGCAGGACGCGAAGGACCGTGCACGCCGCTATGACGGATTACGCACAGAGATGAAGACACAGCTGCAGCAGGCGAAGGACCGGCTGGCGGGCTACAGCGGCCTCCGGGAGCAGATGCTTCAGCGACTGCACGACGCGAAGGAGCAGCTGCACCGCTACGATGCGCTGCCGATGTGGATGACGCAGACACTGGACCGCGCCCGTCATGGGCTTGCGCTCCGGACCGAAAAGCTCGAGGCCGTGAGTCCGCTTCGGAAGCTGAGCAGTGGCTACGGCTATGTGCAGGATGCCGAGGGACATCGCGTGGACTCGGTCGGAAAGCTGGCGGTTGGTGAGCTGATTACGACGCAGCTTCAGGACGGAAGCTTCCGGAGTCGGGTGGAGCAGATCACGACGACGAAGTAAATTCGGAAAGGATAGTTATGCCGGTGAAAAAGAGTGCGGCAGCCGCCGCAGAAAAAGAAAAGGAACAGAAGCCTCTCCAGGAGGTGTTTGCAGAGCTTGACGAGCTCGTCGAGAAGATGAGCCGTGAGGAGAGTCTCGAGAAGACCTTCGATATGTATCAGAAGGGCGTGACGCTTCTCCGGAGTGCAAATGACAGTATCGATCGAATCGAAAAACAGGTAAAGGTGCTGGATGATGAAGGATTTCTCTCTTGAACTGAAAACGACAGTCGCGGAGGTCGACGCGATCGTCCTCGCGCAGCTCCCGAAGGTGGAGGGACAGCAGAAGACCGTGCTGGAGGCGATGCAGTATTCCGTGACCGCCGGCGGAAAGCGGATCCGTCCGATCCTCGTGAAGAAGTGCTATGCGCTCTACAAGGACCGAAAGGACGCCGGCTGGGACCGCTTTATGAAGCCGATCGTCGAGGCCTTCATGGGGGCGATCGAGATGATCCATACCTTCTCGCTCTGCCATGATGACCTTCCGTGCATGGACGGGGATCAGTATCGTCGCGGTCAGAAATCGACCTGGTATCGGTTCGGCGAGGACATGGGCACCCTTGCAGGGGATGCACTCTCCCTCTATGCTTTTCAGCGGGTGACGGAGGTGTATCTCCGCCAGCTTTCCCGTGCGGCCGTGACCGGTGGCGTGGACAGCCCGGATGAATCCTCGAAGTTTGCAAACGCCGTACTGAAGGCGACGGCTATCCTCGCCGGAAAGTCCGGTGTCGATGGCATGCTCGGCGGTCAGACCGTCGACGTCGAGATGACCGGAAAGCCGCTCAGTGAGCCGCAGCTTCAGTTTGTGTATGAGCTGAAGACCGGGGCACTGCTGGAGGCCGCCATGATGATGGGCGCGGTTCTCGGAGGTGCATCGCAGATGGAGCTTCGGCGGCTCGAAGGCATCGCCCGCAGCATCGGTGTGGCCTTTCAGATCGAGGATGATATCCTCGACGAGACGAGCACACAGGAGGTGCTGGGGAAGCCGATCCACTCGGACGAGGAAAACAACAAGACGACCTGGGTGTCGATTCACGGACTCGAGGCGGCCCAGGCCGAGGTGCAGCGTCTCTCGGAGGAAGCCATCGAGGGACTGAAGAGCCTTTCGGAGGTCGATGAAGACGCCCGTCAGTTCCTCATCGCACTCACCGAAGAGCTGATTCATCGGAAAAAGTAAAAAGGAGAATGCGTTCACAGGCGGACGTGGCAGCAGGACGCTGCAGGCGGATGCTCGTGACGCTGTACCGGAACGTGGAGCAGAGACAGCGGCGAAACGTGCACCGGGATAAGTGAAAAGTATGTTACTGGATGATATACATGGACCGGAGGATCTGAAGAAACTGAATGATCATCAGCTCAGAAAACTCGCGTCCGAAATCAGACAATTTATCATAGAGAAAACCTCCGAGTACGGAGGCCACCTCGCCTCGAATCTCGGGGTGGTGGAGCTGACCATCGGGCTGTATCTGGCCCTCGATCTGCCAGAGGATAAGATCGTGTGGGATGTAGGCCATCAGGCCTATACTCATAAGATCCTGTCCGGTCGAAAGGAAAACTTCGACGGACTCCGGCAGTATCATGGCATGAGCGGCTTCCCGAAGCGGGCGGAGAGTCCGTTTGACTGCTTCGGTACGGGCCACAGCTCCACCTCGATTTCCGCCGGGCTCGGCATCGCTACGGCCCGCGATATCAAGGGCGAGCACTATACCGTCGTGTCCGTCATCGGCGATGGCGCGCTGACCGGTGGCCTCGCGTATGAGGGACTCAATAACGCAGCCCAGATGAAGAAAAACTTCATCATCGTGCTGAACGACAACAAGATGTCGATCTCCCGAAACGTCGGCGGTATGTCGAAGTACCTGAACGGACTGCGTTCGAACCGTGGCTATAATCAGCTGAAGATCGATGTCGGCAGTACGCTGATGCGCGTACCGGGCGTCGGACCACAGCTCGTAAAGCGGGTGCAGCGGGCGAAGAACTCGCTGAAGCAGCTCCTCATTCCGGGCATGCTGTTCGAGGATATGGGCATCACCTACCTCGGGCCGATCGACGGTCACAACATCCGTGAGGTGGAGCGGACCATCGAGGAGGCGAAGAAGATCGACCACGCGGTGCTCGTGCACGTCCTGACCACGAAGGGCAAGGGCTATGCACCGGCAGAGCAGAATCCCGCGCACTATCACGGGGTTTCTCCGTTCGATCAGAAAACCGGAAAGGCGCTCTCGCCATCGAAGGAGAGCTACACCTCTGTTTTTTCGAAGACGCTGTGCCGTCTCGCCCGCGAAAATAAAAAAATCGTCGGCATCACCGCTGCGATGCCGGACGGTACCGGGCTCAGTGCGTTCGCAAAGGAATTCCCGGATCGTTTCTTCGATGTGGGCATCGCGGAGCAGCACGCCGTCACCTGTGCCGCCGGTATGGCAAGCAACGGCCTGAAGCCGGTGTTTGCGGTCTACTCGAGCTTCCTGCAGCGTGCCTACGACCAGATCGTGCATGACGTCTGCCTCCAGAAGCTGCCAGTCGTGTTCTGCATCGACCGTGCCGGCCTCGTGGGCTCCGACGGTGAGACGCACCAGGGGATCTTCGACTACAGCTATCTCACGCACATCCCGCACATGACGGTGATGGCACCGAAAAACGCCGATGAGCTCACAGCGATGCTGGCATTTGCGATGAAGTATCCGCTGCCGATCAGCATCCGCTATCCGCGTGGTGCGGCTTACCAGGGGCTTCGTGAATTTGCGGCACCGATCGAGCATGGCCGCGCCGAGCTTCTCTATCAGGGCAGTGATATCGCCCTCGTGGCCGTCGGTTCGATGGTCTCCACGGCGGATCACATACGTGAAAAGGCCGTATCCTACGGCCATCAACTGACGCTCGTGAACGCGCGCTTCGTGAAGCCGATCGATACGGATATGCTGGATCGTCTCGCAGAAAACCATACCACGATCGTGACCCTCGAGGAGAACGTGAAGCAGGGTGGCTTCGGTATCCAGGTCGAGGCGTATATCCATGAGCATCATCCGGAGGTGAAGGTCGTGACGATCACCCTCCCGGACAAGTACGTGGAGCACGGCGATGTGACGAAGCTCCGCGCCTACCTCGGCATCGACAGCGACTCGATCATCGAGCGGCTCCGCCAGGAGGGCGTGATTCCGGCGGGGGATCCGGCCAATGCAGACGAGCGGAACGAAGAGAGCTCCGCGGGCGCTGAACCGGCGGACGAAACGAAGTGAAAACGCGCCGGAACGGGGACAGATGCGCCAGAATATGTGCATCGCCGACCCGGGCGTAGAAGAATACAAAGGGCAGAACACAGCCCGGAAAGAGTCATCAGTGAAGAAAGAACGACTTGACGTGCTGCTGGTCAATCGAGGACTGGCAGAATCCAGAGAAAAAGCGAAGCGCACCATTATGGCCGGCATCGTGTATGTCGATGGCCAGAAGGAAGATAAGGCCGGCTCTACCTTCGATCCGGAATCCGAGATCGAGGTCCGCGGTAACGTGCTTCCGTATGTCTCCCGTGGCGGTCTGAAGCTCGAGAAGGCGATCCGCGAGTTCGGCGTATCCTGTGAAGGCAAGGTCTGCCTCGATATCGGTGCCAGCACTGGCGGCTTCACCGACTGCATGCTGCAGAACGGTGCGGTCAGGGTCTTCGCTATCGATGTCGGCCACGGCCAGCTCGACTGGAAACTCCGAAACGATCCGCGTGTGGTCTGCATGGAGAAGACAAACATCCGCTATGTGAAGCCGGAGGATATCGGAGAGAAGGCACGGCTCGTGTCTATCGATGTCAGCTTTATCAGTCTGCAGCTCGTGCTGCCGGTGGTGAAGACCCTGATCGCCGAGGACTGTCAGGTCGTCTGCCTCATCAAGCCGCAGTTCGAAGCGGGTAGAGAGCAGGTCGGCAAGAAGGGCGTGGTCCGTGATAAGGCGGTCCATGTCGAGGTCATCGAGAAGACCATCACCGCCGCCTATGCCCTCGGCTTCATGCTGAAGGAGCTGACCTTCAGTCCGATCAAGGGACCGGAGGGGAATATCGAGTACCTCGCAGAGCTGATGCTCCGACCGGATACCGCAACGGAGAATGATGATATGACCGTTTCCGACGCGACGGTGGAGAAGCCGGACGCAGCGGAGCACGAAGAAAACGCGGCCGGCGGTGACGATGCAGCGGATCCGAAGCATTGGCCGACCGAGGGGGAGGAAAGCCCGGCACCGGCGTGGCTGCATGCGCGTGCGGTGGAGGTCGTAAAGGCATCCCACGCGATGCTCGACATCAAGTGAGGGCGATGCGTGCGGATAGAGGATCCTCTGGTTCGGGAGATGATGAGACATGAATATCACACTGGTAGTAAATGCGAAAAAGCCGGACTCCTGCCGCTATGCAGAGAGCATCCGGCAGTACCTCGAGGCGCGGGATGTGCAGGTGAAGGCGCTGTACGGTGAGTATACACGGGACGACTTCTCGGATGCGGACGCCATCATTTCCATCGGAGGTGATGGCACGATGCTTCGTCTCGCGGGCGTGCTGCGCGGACAGGATACACCGCTGCTCGGGGTCAATGCAGGCCACCTGGGGTATCTGACCCAGGTCTCGCAGGCGGACCAGATCCCGGGTGCGCTTGATCGGCTCCTCGCCCATGACTATACACGCGATGTGCGCGCCATGCTGCATGGCAGTGTGCGTCGAAATGGCGAGGTGATCCGCCGCGGAACCGCGCTGAATGAGATCCTGATCTCACGCTGTGAGGGCATCAGCGTGCTGCGCTTCACGGTGCTCTGTGATGGCGAGGAGCTCAGTCACTATACAGCGGATGGCATCCTTTTCGCGACGCCGACCGGCTCGACGGCCTATAATCTGTCGGCGGGCGGACCGATCGCGGCACCGGAGACCAGGGTCATCATCATGACGCCGATCTGCGCCCACTCGACGAACAGCCGACCGGTGATCCTGCCGGATACCAGCCATATCGAGGTGCGCATCGAATCGGAAAATGAAATCGTGGCCTTCGACGGTGAGCGGATCGTGCGTCTGCAGCCGGGCGACGTCGTGAAGGTGCGGCGTGCGAATGAGATGACCACCTTCGTGAAGCTTCGCGCGTCCAGCTTCCTGGAGACCCTGCGCGAGAAGATGGACGACGAAGACTGATGTACGCGGGCGTCGAAGATGCCCGGCTGAAAGACCACGGGTGCGTCCGAGGGACGTGGGGACACCGGTGATACGAGCGCTGCCGGGAGCGGCAGCATCCATGAAGAGGTTTACAAATGAAGAAATCCAGACACCAGAAAATCATCGATCTCGTGCAGCATACACGTATCGCAACGCAGGAGGAGCTGGCGGATATCCTGAACCAGGAAGGTTATAAGGTGACGCAGGCGACCGTTTCTCGTGATATCAAGGAGCTCAAGCTAAGCAAGGTCCCGGGACCGGGTGGCGTACAGTACTACCAGCTGCTGGAGCCGGAGGAGCAGGCGTACGCTGATAAGTATATCCGTGTACTGCGCGAGGCGCTGATGAGTATGGATACGGCAGGAAACCTGCTGGTGATCCGCACCATGTCCGGTATGGCGAACGCGGTCGCGGCGGCGCTCGATCACTTCCGCTTCGAAGAAATCGTCGGCACGCTGGCCGGCGATGATACCATCATGTGTGCAACGAAAAATGGTGACGATGCGGAGCGTATCATGCATAAGGTCAGAGGACTCCTCGGAGAGAAGAGCTGACGGAGCATCCAGGTACAGAGAATCTCCGCAGCGTACGCAGGTGGAAGAATCATGCAGACTGGGCGCTACGGCGTCCGGTCTTACTACATATAACGGAAGTTTCGGAGGAAACGCATATGTTATATCATCTTCATGTAAAGGATCTCGCCCTGATCGACTCCGCCGAGGTGGAGTTCGAGCCAGGGCTCAATATTCTGACCGGTGAGACGGGTGCCGGAAAGTCGATCCTGATCGGCTCCATCAATCTTGCGCTGGGCTCGAAGGCCAGCCGGGACATGATCCGCAGCGGACAACCGTATGGACTCGTGGAGCTTGTCTTCGGTGATTTCAGCGAGGAACTCGTCGGGAAGCTGCGGGCGCTCGACATCGAGCCGGAGGACGGGCAGCTCATCATCCGCCGGAAGATCTCCGCTACGCGTTCGGAAATCAAGATCAATGATGAGACCGTGACACTCGCGAAGCTCCGGAAGGTAACAGAGCTCCTCATCGACATCCACGGGCAGCATGAGCATCAGTCGCTCCTCCGGGACGGCTACCATCTGAAGATCCTCGACGATTTCCAGCAGAAGGAGACCGGGGCACTGCGTGCGGAGATCGCAGAGAAGTACCATGACTGGACGGCGCTCCGGGAGAAGCTCGCCGGCTTCGACATGGATGAGGCGCAGCGTCAGCGGGAGCTTGATTTCCTGCAGTTTGAGATCGACGATATCGAGAAGGCGGCACTGCGCGAGGGTGAGGAGGAAGAGCTCGCCCAGAAGTACCGGAAGTACCAGAATGCGCAGCGCATCTACGGTTCGGTCGCACGGACGCGGGAAATCCTCGACGGCGTTGATTTCTCGTCGGCGATCCACGAGATGCAGGATGCGCTTCAGTACGACAGCGCGCTTCAGAACGTCAGCGACAGCCTGTATGACCTCTCCTCGATCTCCGAGGATACCGTGCGTGCGCTCGACCACTATATGGAGGACAACGAGTACGACGAAGAGGATTTCCAGCTGGTGACGGAGCGGCTCGACTATATCCGCTCGATCATGATGAAGTATGGCGGAACTGTCGCGAAGGTGGAGGACACCCTCGTGGCGAAGAAGCAGCGCCTCGCTGAGCTCGAGGACTATGATGCGGCACGATCACGCTGCGAGAAGGCCGTGGCAAAGGCGGAGTCCGTGCTTCGGGCACGCTGTGCAGAGCTCACGAAGGCCCGTGAAAAGGGTGCGAAGCAGCTGAGTGAGCGCATCCGTCAGGAGCTGTCGGAGATGGGCTTCCTGGATATCCGCTTCGAGCTTCCGCTCAGCGCACTGAAGGAGCCGGGGGCAAATGGTATGGATGAGGCCCATTTCGTCGTGAGCCTGAACCCAGGTGAACCGCTGCGACCGCTCAGTGAGGTGGCGTCCGGTGGTGAGCTCAGCCGTATCATGCTGTCCATCAAGACTGTGCTGGCCGACAGCGATGAGATCCCGACCCTGATCTTCGACGAGATCGATACCGGTATCTCCGGTCGGACGGCAGAGAAAGTCTCAGAGAAGCTCCGGAAGATTGCACAGCTTCACCAGGTCATCCTGATCACGCATCTGCCGCAGATCGCAGCGAAGGCCGATCAGCATTTCTGCATCGAGAAGTCGGTGTCCGACGGCCATACACATACCAGGATCCATGCGCTCTCGGAAGAAGAATCCGTTCTTGAGCTTGCGCGACTGCTTGCGGGTGGACAGATCACGGACGCAGTGCTCGCGAACGCGCGGGAGCTGAAGAAGCTGGCGCGACGGTGAGTGCGTGCCGGTCGACGGCATTGGCCGAACGAAGCTAAAAGCCTTGCGTAGCGCTTGACGAAGGATTAAAATAGATGCTATCTATAATTTATATTTCTATTTAAGAAATATGGACCGGAGGACTATAATGAAAAACATACTCATGCTCGCATCGGAGGCCGTGCCTTTCATCAAGACGGGCGGACTCGCGGACGTCGTCGGCTCGCTTCCGAAGACCATCGACAAGCAGTACTATGACTGTCGTGTCATGATTCCGAAGTATATGTGCATCCCGTGGGAGTGGCGCCAGAAGATGGAGTACGTGACCCACTTCTATATGAATTATCTCGGACAGGACCGCTATGTCGGTGTCCTGAAGTATGAGCACCAGGGCGTGACCTACTACTTCATCGACAACGAGTCGTATTTCTCCGGTGACCGTCCATACGGTGACTGGTACTGGGATCTCGAGAAGTTCTGCTTCTTCTGCTATGCAGCGCTGTCTGCGCTGCCGCTGCTCGACTGGCATCCGGATGTGATCCACTGTCACGACTGGCAGACCGGTCTCGTTCCGGTACTGCTGCATGACCGCTTCGCCGGCGGAGAGTACTACCGCTCCATCAAGTCGGTGATGACGATTCATAACCTCAAGTTCCAGGGTGTATGGGATGTGAAGACGATCCAGCGCTTCACCCAGCTGTCCGACTACTACTTCACACCGGATAAGCTCGAGTGTAAGAAGGATGGTAACCTCCTGAAGGGTGGTATCGTGTATGCCGACGCGATCACGACGGTTTCCGATACCTATGCGGAGGAGATCAAGATGCCGTTCTACGGAGAGGGCCTCGATGGACTGCTTCGTGCACGTGCGCATGATCTCCGCGGCATCGTTAACGGCATCGACTATGATGACTGGAATCCGGAGACGGATAAGTACCTCGTAAAGCCGTTCAACGCACGCAACTTCCGGAAGGAGAAGGCGAAGAACAAGAAGGCACTCCAGGAGCAGTTCGGCATGAACGTGGATCCGGGCAAGATGATGATCGGTATCGTATCCCGTCTCACCGACCAGAAGGGTCTCGATCTCGTCGAGTGCATCATGGATGAGCTTTGCCAGGATGATATCCAGTTCGTGGTGCTCGGTACCGGGGATGAGAAGTATGAGAACATGTTCCGTCACTATGACTGGAAGTACCATGATAAGGTATCCGCACAGATTTACTATTCCAATGAAATCAGCCATAAGATTTATGCTTCCTGCGATGCATATCTGATGCCGTCCCTCTTCGAGCCGTGCGGACTCAGCCAGCTGATCGCCCTCCGCTACGGAACGGTTCCGATCGTACGTGAGACCGGTGGTCTGCGCGATACCGTACAGCCATATAACGAGTACGAGGATAGCGGAAACGGCTTCTCCTTCTCGAACTACAACGCGCATGAGATGCTCGGCACGATCCGCTATGCCGAGAGCGTATACTACGACCATAAGCGTGAGTGGAACAAGCTCGTGGACCGTGCGATGGCTGCGGACTATTCCTGGAAGACCAGCGCCATGAAGTACCAGGAGCTGTATGACTGGCTCATAGGGTACTAATCAGAAAGAACATACTAGATGAATTTTTTGGATGACTTATTACAGAACTATATGCTGGTTTCGGCGGTGGTTTCCTGGTTTCTCGCGCAGGTGATCAAAACTGCGCTGGATGCCTATCTTAACCACGGCATCAGCTGGGAGCGTCTCACCGGATCCGGTGGGATGCCGTCGAGCCACACCTCTACGGTTGTGGCACTGACGACCGCTGCCGCACTCCAGTATGGACTCCAGTCGCCGGCCTTCGCGGTCAGCTTCATCCTGGCCAGCGTCGTCATGTACGATGCGACCGGCGTACGCATGGAGACCGGAAAGCAGGCGGTGCTTCTCAATAAGATCCTCGAGGATAACCCGTTTAACTGGAAGCCGGAGGAGTTTCAGATGAAGCTGAAAGAGTATGTCGGCCACACACCGCTGCAGGTGCTGATGGGGGCGATCCTCGGCATCGCGACGGCCTTCTGGATGCGCGGCTTTTATTAAAAGAAAGAACTACTGAATGACGTTTAAACGACTTTTCAAGAAAACAGTGCTTGTACTGAGCTGCGTGCTGATGGCATGCAGCTTCATTTCGTGTAAGGGTATCGAAAT
This sequence comes from Oribacterium sp., assembly GCA_004554245.1. Lineage (GTDB taxonomy): Bacteria > Bacillota > Clostridia > Lachnospirales > Lachnospiraceae > Oribacterium. The sequence continues at coordinate 37,279 of SFND01000019.1, forward strand.
CACGGGTAAAACAGAGGATGTCGACGGCTATACGGAGGCACAGGCGATGATCGTGATCGGCTCCGAGCGAAACCGCTATCAGAATCAGCTCGGTGCGGAAATCTGGGATCTGCCGGTGGAAAACCAGCAGGAGAGTACCTACGGTCCATACTTCGTTGCGAAGATGAAGGAGTTTCTTCAGGACATCAAGACACTGAATCTGCTGGCGACCGAGAAGGGTATCATCGCGACCTCGACGGATATGGAGAAGATCCGTACCGTTGCACACGACTTCTACGACGGCCTGAGCGCAGAGGATATGGCCTTCATGGGTGACTGTACGCTCGAGGATGTCATCTCGATCTATACCGAGTATTTCGTGGCCTGCAAGACCGCCGAGTACCTGATCTCGGATGTGGATTCCGAGGTCTCGGATGCGGATGCGAAGATCATCCGTGTGCAGGAAATCGTGGTCTCGGATGAGCTTCTCGCAGAGCAGCTTCTGCAGCAGGTGAATGTTTCGGGCGCGAACTTCTCCTACTACGCGCGTCAGAACAGCGAGGACCCGAACATCGAGAAGACGCTCGCGAAGTCTGAGAAGGAGGACGCTATCTACCAGGCGGCCTTCGCCCTCGAGGAGGGACAGATCTCGGATATCATCGAGCAGGATGGCAAGTACTATATTCTGAAATGCATCGATGCCTACGATGAGGCGGCGACCCTCGAGCGGAAGAAAAAGCTCGAGGAAACGATTCGCTCGAATGCACTCCTCAAGCAGTATACGGCGTACGCGGATGAGCACATCGTCCGTTTCCGTGAACCGTTCTGGAAGGAGATCGATCTCACGGCACATCCGGAGAGCGACGCCGATAATTTCTTTTCGCTGTTTGATGAGAACATCACGTTCTGATGAAACAACGCTTGCTGAGACGGGCGCAGAAGCTTAGATCCGAGCCGTTGAAAAAATAAAAACGAACCCCTGGAAATCTCCAGGGGTTCGTTTTTTTGAAAAACATCAAAGTCCGATGACGATCCCGCCGTCCTCTGCGTAGACGGTGGCGACGCCCATGGCGTCGGTGATCACGATCTCGCGGAATGATGCGAGCTTCAGAAACTCTTCTTTTACGAGCTCGGCACGGGCCGGGTTGTTCACGTGCGTGATACAGAGACGGAGAAGAGCGGTCTTCTCTGGACCGCCGGCCTTTTCAACCGCGATCTGGCACATACGCTTCAGTGCCTTGTTGATGCCGCGCTGGTTCTCGAGCTGGATGATGACACCGCCGTTGGCACTCATGATCGGCTTGATGTTGAGGGCGGATGCGAGGAAGGACTTCACGGCAGACAGACGTCCATTCTTCCGGAGGGTGTCGAGGGATTCAATCACGAAATAGGTCTTCATCGTCTGGATCTTTTCGTTTACGAGGGTGACGACCTCGTCGAAGCTTTTTCCGGCTTCCTTTAATTCCTTAATTGTAAGGCAGAAATTCAGCTGACCGGCCGATGCGGTATCGGAGCTGAATACATAGATCTTTCGTCCGTCGTCCGGGTGCTCCTCCTCGTACATCTGCTTTCCGATGACGGCGGCCTGATAGGAACCGGAGAGATGCTCGGAGAGGGTGATGACATATACTTCATCGGCATCACTTTCTTCCATCGCCTTCATATAGGCTTCCGGAGACGGGCAGGCGGTTTTCGGTCCGATCGGTGAGGCGTGTACACGCTTCAGAAAATCGAGCTGATCGAAGTGGTCGTCATCCACGACGGAATAATCTCCGATTTCCAGCGTGAGCGGAACGAGCGTAAAATGCGGATCCGCCTTCAGTGCCGGGGTATAATCACAACAGCTGTCACCTATAACCTTATAGTTCATGCTTCGCCTCTTTAACAACACATAGTTTTCAATACTAGATATTATAGCAGACGGGCATGACATGTCAATCGGGAGTCTAGGTGTGAATGGGTTTCAGAAAAGGCAGGGAGCCCCGGAGGGACGGCAACGGAGGCACAGTACTCCGAGACCGGTTCAATCTAAGCCGGGGACCCTAAGCGGCACTAGGCCCTCTGCAATCACTGAGTTTTCTTGATGAAAACTCAGCGTTGCAGAGGGTGCTAAGGAAAAAAGTACCAAGTGCCGCTAAGGGGACCCGGCTTGATTTCACACGGTCTCTACGTATGGCCTCCGACAGTATTTGTGGGCGTTTGCACTTTTATGAAAAATACTAAATATTGACAGCGGTGATGTGCTGTTTCAACATCACTTTATGAAGCGATATATGAGGAAAATGGTATGAGAGAGAAAAATGTGGGGCAGGGTTCGGATCCGGATCTTGATATTCAGGATATAGATGATGCGTATGATGTCGCGACGGGTGAGCCGGTGTATGATACCTTTGACGGGGATCCGGAGGAGATGGAGCGGCTGTATGAGGAGCGGCTCGCGGCGCGTCGGGCGGAGCGTCAGGCGCGGTACCGTGCGCGGGTGCGGAAGGCGTGGTTCTACCGTATCCTGGCGGCGTTTATTCTGATCGATGTGATCCTGCTGCTCGCAGTCGGTGTGCGTGCGCTTGGTGGGAAGCTTCACTTCGGGAAGCGGGGCGAGACGCAGGAGAGTGTGCTGAACCCGGGCAGTGCTGCGCCGGATGAGGCCAATGCAGGCGACGGGGCTGCGGTGGCGGTTTCGGGAGAGAACGGCGGCGAAACAGAGACTGCTGCTGCGCCGCAGGATGCGCGGACGGCACTTTTTGCGAAGGCAGATCGACTCGCTGCGATGTATGACTATGATGCCGCGGCAGAGACATTGGCGAACTCCGACTATAAGGAGGACCCGGAGGCGCTGAGCCGGATCGAGCGCTATCAGGCGACCGCAGCGACGATGGTGGCGGCGGACAACAGTGAGATCACGCATGTGTTCTTCCATATCCTGACGGTGGATACGGAGCGCGCGTTTACCGATGACAGGCAGGGGAAGGACTTCAATCAGGTCATGACGACCATCCCGGAGTTCGAGAAGATCCTGCAGCAGATGTATGAGCGCGGCTACGTGCTCGTGGGGCTTCACGACATCGCGGAGGTGCAGAAGCAGGACGACGGCACGGAGAAGATGGTGTCGAAGAAGATCATGCTGCCGGAGGGGAAGAAGCCGTTCGTGATGTCGGAGGACGATGTCTGCTACTATGAGTACATGGAGGGCCGCGGCTTCGCGGATAAGATGGTGCTCGATGAGAACGGGAAGCTGAAGCTGCAGTATACCGATGCGGCGGGCAATGTCTCCATCGGGGATTATGACATCGTTCCGATCCTCGATAATTTCATCGACGAGCATCCGGACTTCTCCTATCGCGGCGCGAAGGCGATCATGGCATTCACGGGCTACAACGGAGTGCTCGGCTATCGCACGGATGAGACCTATGATGCGAGCTCACCGAACTATGATCCGAAGAATACAGCGAACCCGAACATCGAGGCGGATCGGGAGACGGTGAAGACGCTGATGAAGGCGCTGGTGGAGGATGGCTACGAGCTCGCCTCCCACAGCTGGGGCCACATCAACTTCACGAATCGGAGCCTCGCGGATCTCACACGGGACACGGATCGCTGGGAGCGGAATGTCGAGACCCTGATGTCGGAGCCGTGTGATATCATCCTCTACCCGTTCGGTGCGGATATCGGCGACTGGCACCCGTACAGCGCGGATAACGAGAAGTTCCAGATGCTCGAAAAGGCGGGCTTCCGCTACTTCTGTAACGTCGACTCCACGAAGGCCTGGACACAGATCAGCGGAGACAGCCTGCGCCAGGGCCGCCGGAATCTTGACGGTTATCGCCTCTGGAAGGACTACTGCGGCGAAGACGCGAAGCTCAGCGATCTCATGGATGTGCAGAGCGTCTTCGACACCAGACGGCCGACACCGATAGAGTGGAGCTAATCGCTAAACACCGCAGAAGGCGGTGCTTAGCGATGCCCCCGGGCAGTGTCTCCTTGTACAGATTACATTTAATCTGCTTGAAAGTCGGGGGCGGTGGTGTTATACTACTTTTGCAAATTAAAGCATGAAAGCTCACACGTTGAAACTGAGAACCAGTAAAGCAGTGTGCAGCTTTCGTGCTTAAGTAATATACAGGAGTTGTTAACAGGATGAATAGTAAGTTAAAAACAAAGGAAGTTGATCATTTATTTGATGCGGTGCTGACGCTGGAGTCGAAGGAGGAGTGCTACAAGTTCTTCGAGGATGTATGCACGATCAATGAGCTGCTGTCCATGGCACAGCGCTATGAGGTGGCGAAGATGCTGCGTGAGGGGGAGACCTATCTCAACATCGCGAAGGCGACCGGTGCGTCGACGGCGACGATCTCCCGTGTGAATCGTTCGCTGAACTACGGTGCCGACGGCTATGATATGGTCTTCAGTCGTCTGGGACTCGAGGATAATCTGAAGAAGAAATAAGATGAGGCAGGAAACCCCCGCTCCGAAAGGAGCGGGGGTTTCATTATTTTTTCATCTTCGATGCGCGCTCGGCGGCCTGGCGCTCGAGGTCGATGTCGTGGAGCTGATCCGCGACCTTCTCCATAAGGAGCTTCTTCAGGTAGATGTCGGTGCCGATCTCACAGAGGAAGAGGAAGAGCTGGAGCTCCTTCCGGTCCTCGTCGGAGAGCTGCTGGAAGCGAGGGTCGCTTTCCTGAAAGGTTTCCTGTGCATTGACGCCCATCTCGCTGACATCGCGGAGGGTTTTCGCCTTCACGGCCGGCTCGAGGTCGAAGATTTCATCGTAGATGTCCTTCAGCTTCGCGTCGCCCTGGCCATCGAAGTACTTCTCCTTCAGCGGGCGGAGGATCGCCTCGATATCGTTCAGCTGGAGGATGCTCTTATAATAGTAGATGAAAAGCAGGATCAGCATATGATTGCGACTGTAGCGCTTCTTATCCGGCGGCGGCAGAAGCTTGTTCTTCGCATAGTTGTTGATCATCGTCTTCGTCAGCACCTTATCCTCCGGATGCCGCTTGATGGCCGTGAGGTGGCTGTCCATGAAGCCGGTTACCTGATCCATGTAGAGCTCGAGGTTCGGGATGTCATCGGAGGCGATGTGCCCGATCGACTGCAGATATTCCATTAAATTCTGAAAAAAATGTTCGTCCATAGCAGCGATTATAACACATTCACACCGGAGCGACAAGACATGGTTTTCTAAACCATGTGGATGTTACTGCTCAATCGTAGCTCGGCAACCGTCCTCCGAGCCACTCCTTGACTTAACTACGTTTGAGCACTGACGAGGGTTCTCCGGGGCAGCTCTTTGCTTGAATTCAACTGGACTTCTGTGCTATAATTCACGCACATTCGTTTTGATAAATAATCTGAGATTTAGGAGAGTTATGGAAAATCTGGAGAGAATTCTGAATAAGGAGCAGTGTGAGGCGGTGCGCTGCACGGAGGGACCGCTGCTGGTGCTGGCGGGGGCGGGTTCTGGTAAGACGCGTGTGCTGACGCATCGTGTGGCTTATCTCATCGAGAACTGTGGTGTCGCGCCGTGGAACATCCTTGCGATCACGTTCACGAATAAGGCGGCGGGGGAGATGCGGGAGCGTGTCGACCGGCTGATCGGAACGCAGGCGCGTGAGGTCTGGGTATCGACCTTCCACTCGATGTGTGTCCGCATCCTCCGGCGCTATATCGATCGTCTCGGCTACAAATCGGATTTCTCCATCTATGATACGGATGATCAGAGGACGCTGATGAAGCAGGTGCTGAAGGAGCTCAGCATCGACCCGAAGATGTTTAAGGAGCGCGTGGTGCTGTCGGTGATTTCCGGTGCGAAAAACCGGGGCGTGAGCCCGCTCGAGTTCCGAAAGGAGGAGGCCAGCGGCGGGGACCTGCGCATGCGGAAGATGGCGGACTGCTTCGAGCTTTATGAAAAGAAGCTGCATCAGAACGACGCGCTCGACTTCGACGATCTTCTGCTGAAGACCGTGGAGCTGTTCGAGACGGAGCCGGAGGTGCTTCAGTACTATCAGGAGCGCTTCCGCTACATCATGGTCGACGAGTACCAGGATACGAACGATATTCAGTTCCGTCTCGTGCATGCGCTCGCGAAGAAGTACCGGAATCTCTGTGTCGTAGGCGATGACGACCAGAGCATCTATGCCTTCCGTGGTGCGAACCTCGAGAACATCCTGAGCTTCGAGAAGAGCTTCCCAGGTGCACGCGTGATCAAGCTCGAGCAGAACTATCGCTCCACCGAGAAGATCCTCGACTGTGCCAATGCGGTCATCCGCCACAATCATGGCCGGAAGCAGAAGAAGCTGTGGACCGAGAAAAAGGGTGGTCCGGATGTCCGCTTCCAGGAGTTTGAGGGAGCCAATGATGAAGCACAGGCGGTGATCCGGGAGGCCCGGAACTGCGGCAGGGCGTATCATGACCAGGCGGTGCTCTACCGGACGAACGCGCAGTCGCGACTGCTCGAGGAGCAGTGCATCAAGATGAGCGTGCCGTATCAGATCATCGGGGGTGTCAACTTCTACCAGCGCCGGGAGATCAAGGATGTCCTCGCGTACATGAAGCTGATCGCGAACGGTGCGGATGATGTCGCCTTCGAGCGTATCATCAACGTGCCGAAGCGCGGCATCGGCGAGGCGACCCTGCAGAAGCTCCGGAGCTATGCGGCAGATACATCGACTGCGGAGCATCGCATCACCCTGCTCGAGGCGGCGGAGCGTGCACCGATGATCGGGATCGGCGGAAAGGCTGGCACGAAGCTGACGGAGTTCGTCGAGCGCATGGACGACTGGCGGGAGAAGCTCCGAAGAGCCGGTTACCTCGAGACCGAGGCGGAGCCGGGTGAGGAGGACAGCTTCTCGATTCAGGCACTGATCGAGTCGGTGCGGGATGATACCGGTTACGGTATGGAGATCCGGGCGGAAGGAACGATCGAAGCCGAGACCCGCTTTCAGAACATCGAGGAGATCATCAGTAAGGCAGCGGACTATCAGGCACAGAGCGACGCGCCGAAGCTCGGTGAGTTCCTGGAGGATGTGTCGCTGGTGGCGGATATCGACCGGAAGGACGAGGGACAGGATCTTCTGACGCTGATGACGCTGCATGGTGCGAAGGGACTCGAGTTCCCGAAGGTGTACCTCGTCGGGATGAACGACGGACTCTTCCCTGGCTTCGCGTCTATCGGAAATCCGGAGGATCTCGAGGAGGAGCGTCGTCTCTGCTACGTCGGCATCACCCGTGCCCAGGAGGAGCTGGTGATGACCTCTGCGCGGAGCCGTATGCTGAACGGCGCGTATGAGCGGATGAAGCCGTCGAAGTTCATCGATGAGATCCCGGATGAGCTCTGCGATAAGAAACTTCTGAAGAGCTACGACGATATGTTCCAGGATGACGACTATGGCGACTCGGATATCTTCGGCGGGGGCGCACGACGCTTCGGTGCGAAGGGCGGACGCTCCGGTGGATATGGTTCCGGCAGCAGTTATGGCAGCCGTGGAGGCAGTTCGAGCAGCTACGGCGGTGGATCTGGCTCCGGCAGCTACGTCGGACGATCGGGCGCGTATGGATCGGGCAGTGGCAGCAGCTTCGGGGCTGGAGGTTCTGGCAGCTTCGGGGCGAACAGCTATGGTCTGCAGGGCATGGGCTCCGCCGGCTATCTCGCGAAGAGCGGGGCGGGTGCAGCCTGGAAGAAGGGCGCAGGCATTCCGAAGAGTCTAGTTCAGACCGGCATCCAGAAGCTCGAGACCCTCGACTATGCGGTCGGTGATCGTGTGAAGCACATCAAGTTCGGCGAGGGCACCGTCGAGGTCATCGAGGACGGGAAAAAGGACTATACCGTGACGGTAAACTTCGATACCGCTGGCCAGAAGAAGATGCTCGCGAGCTTCGCGAAGCTGAAAAAGCTGTGAAAACGTAGTCAAACGGGGCCGGCGATGGTATAATTTTCTTAATAGCAAAACAGCGCAGGAGGTGCCATATGGAGAAGCTGGATATGAATGCATTGAGAACAAATGCAAGAGAGTTCGCAGACAGTGTCAGAACATATAAGGATGATGCCAGAGATCACGCGGAGCTTCTGCTTCAGAAGCTGAAGCTGCAGGAGTACATCCAGGAGAAGAAGGAGGATGAGCGTCTGAAGAAGACGATCCTCACCGTGCTCGCCATCATCGGATGTGTCGCGACCGTCGCAGGGATCGCGTATGCCGTTTATCGTTTCATGATGCCGGATTACCTCGAGGACTATGATGACTTCGAGGATGATGCGGATGATTTCGAGGACGAGGACTGAAGATTTATACGATTTACAACAGGGTCGGCGCTGGCCGGCCCTGTTTTTCTGTCGTGAGATGTGGTAGAGTGTGATCACAAAAAAGAGTCAGGAACGCGGATGCAGGCATGGGCCGCACCGCGATGGAGAAGGATGAAGAGTATGAGAGTATGTGATAATGCGGAAATCTGTGGCGGCTGCTTCTATCAGGGCACGAGCTACGAGGAAGAGCTGAAGACGAAGGAGGAGACGCTACATGCACTGTTTGAGCCGGTGGTACGCTCGAATGCGTATACCTTCGAGCCGATCGTGCCGTCACCGGTCTCTGAGGGCTACCGGAATAAGATGGAGTTTTCCTTCGGCGACTGCCGGATGGGCGGGGAGCTGACGCTGGGACTCCACCAGAAGCGGAGCTTCTTTAACATCATCGATGCGGATGTCTGCCAGCTGACGCATCCGGATGCGGGAGTGATCGTGCAGGCGACGCGGGCATACTTCGCGGAGCTGGACATCACCTACCTTCATAAGAAGACACGGGAGGGCTACCTCCGTCATCTGCTCTACCGCCGTGCAGTGAAGACCGGCGAGATCCTCGTGGATCTCGTGACCTCGACGAACTGGGCGAGTGCGAAGCGTGTGCCGGCATCCGAGGAGCTGATCGCGGAGCGTCAGAAGGGACTCGACGAGTGGTTCGAGCGACGCTACAGCCCGAAGGCCCAGCAGAAGCATAACCGTCCGACCGCAGACCGCTTCGTGCGGGTGCAGCCGGAGCTCTCCGAAGAGGAGGTGCTCGCCGGCTGGCGCGATCGACTGCTGCAGCTGAAGGCCGAGGGAAAGATCGAGGGTACCTTCGCCGGTATCCTGCATACAAAGAACGACACCCTGGCGGATATCGTCGAGGACCAGGGCACCGAGGTACTCTACGGCGAACGCTTCTTCTATGAGGAGATCCTGGGACTTCGCTTCCGCATCACCCCGTTCAGCTTCTTCCAGACGAACTCCCTCGGTGCGGAGAAGCTCTACACGAAGGTGCGCGAGTATGCCGGATTTACGGAGCTGCAGGCGGCGCAGCAGGCCGCAGTCAATGCAGGCGACGCGGGGGCAGACACTGCGCAGAAAGGTGTGGACGCTGGTCAGCCGGGCCCGGCCGATCCGGCGCGAGCTTCGGTGAAAAAGCCGGTGATTTACGACCTCTACTCCGGCACCGGTACGATCACACAGCTGATGAGCTCCGTGGCGAGCATGGCGGTCGGTGTCGAGATCGTCCCGGAGGCCGTGGCGGCTGCGCACGAGAATGCGAAGCTGAACGGCATCGAGAACTGCGATTTCATCGCCGGCGATGTGCTGAAGGTTATCGAGGAGGGCGGCCGCCTCATCCGTGAGGACGGCAGCTACGAGGACGCACCGCGCCCGGATATGATCATCCTCGACCCGCCGCGGGACGGCATCCATGCGAAGGCGCTCGCAAAGATCATCGACTACGGCGTCGACCGCCTGATCTACGTGGCGTGCAAGCCGAAGAGCCTCGCCCGTGACCTCGTGCCGCTTCAGGACGCCGGCTACGAGGTCGAGAAGCTCTGCCCGGTCGACATGTTCCCGCGCACGAACAACTGCGAGTGTATCTGTCTGCTCAAGCGCAGAAAAGCGTGATTCCAATCATGGGGCCAGCCTCTTACGTAAGGGGGTCTGACCCCATTAAATTTTTATAAACTCGCGACGGGAATTCCCCACTTGTGTTTTTCCGTATATATCGTATAATTTTCGAGTCAATATTCAGTAAAGAAGTATGGGAGAGGTAAGCATGAGTAAGGGAATCGTCGTGATCGGGGCTACGTTCGTGGATATCAAGGGGTATCCGGAGGGGAAGTACGTGCCGGCCGGGCGAAATGCAGGCACGGTCTGCGAGGTGCATGGTGGTGTGAGCCGGAATGTGGCGGAGGATATCGCGAATGTGGAGCTGCGGCCGACCTTCGTCAGTGTGGTGGATAACTCCGGGATCAGTACGGATGTCATCAACAAGCTGAACCGGCATAAGGTGGATACCAGCTACATCCGTCGCACCGAGGATGGGCTCGGTACGTGGCTCGCGGTGTTTTCACATAACGGTGATGTGGTCGCGTCGATCTCGAAGCGTCCGGATCTCTCAGAGATCTCGACGATTCTGAAGGAGCAGGGCGATGAGATCATCGCAGATGCAGATGCCGTGACGGTCGACATCGATATGGAGTCCTATATTCTGAAGCAGATCCTGGACCTCGCGGAGAAGTACCATAAGCAGGTCTATGCGGTGGTGTCGAATATGTCCATCGCAATGGAGCGTCGTGACCTTATGAAGCGAACCGCATGTCTCGTGTGCAATGCGCAGGAGGCCGGGCTGCTGTTCTCGGATGACTATAAGAAGCTGTCACCGGAGGAGCTGGCGCCGATCATCGGTCGCAAGGTGAAATCTGCGCAGTATCCACGTATGGTCGTGACCATGGGCGAGCAGGGCGCTGTCTATGCGGAAATCGATGGAAGCTTCGGCATCTGTCCGCCGATCAATGTCGCCGTCGTCGATACGACGGGTGCCGGGGATGCATTCTTCTCCGGTGTGACCATCGGCCTCACCTACGGAAAGACCCTCGGCGAGGCCTGCCATATCGGTGCGCGTCTCGCAAGCTCGGTGATTTCCACGACGGATAATGTATGCCCGCGTTTCATGCCGGAGGAGTTTGAGCTGAAGGTGGATAGATTTTAAGCTCGGTGAAGGGGCCCTCCGGGGCGTTTCACTGAACTAAAAAGAGCGATGGTTCATCGAACCATCGCTCTTTTACTTTTACGTATCGCTTCTAATTATTCAGCGTGGATAGCGCCTGTTGGGCAAGCTTCCTCGCAAGCACCACAATCGATGCAGGTACCAGCGTCTACAACATACTTGCTGTCGCCAGCAGAAATAGCCTCAACCGGGCAGGTAGATGCACAAGCACCGCAGCTAACGCACTCATCAGAAATAACATGTGCCATGATAAAATTCCTCCTAGAATAAAAATTTAATTGAATGGTTTTCGTACTTCCGTACGACCTATGCCTGTATATTAATATAGATTTTCGAAAACTACAACCTGAAAAATTTCAAAAAATGTATTTTTTTGAAAAATTCTTTTAGCCAAGACTAACCATATCATACCTAGTAAATAGGGGATGTTTAATGTGGCACATCACTATATGTTGTGGTCTGGCACCGAAAAAACGGATGCGGTTATGGATGCATTTCTCTGGAGTTATGATAAAATACCTGTGGGCACGCCGGGCGGACGGATGCTATACTGATGTGTGCTATGGGATGCAGAGACAGGTGCGGGTGCACCCCGTTTGAGTCGGACTCGGGGGTCTGGATGTCGCGCTTATCTACTATAAATAAATATCTTCAGGCTGCCTGCGGATGCGAAGCGCAGGTGCAGCCTGAATCATGAAAGGGAAATGTATGAAACAGAATCTCTCATATCGGCTGATCCTGAAGGATCTCCTGCTGATGACCGTCGCGTGCACGATCATCGCCGCTGCGGTCTTTTTCTTCCTGGTGCCGAGCCATGCGGCGGTGTCGAGCATCTCGGGTCTTGCCATCGTGCTGCAGCACTTCGTACCGCTCAGCATCTCGCAGCTCACGATGATCATGAACGGCATCCTGCTGATCGTCGGCTATGCGGTGTTCGGAAAGGAATTTGGCTTCAAAACCGCCTATACCTCGATCATCCTGCCGCTGATTCTCGGTCTGTTCGAGCTGCTGTTCCCGCACTACACTTCGCTCACCGGCGATGCAACACTCGACGTCGTGGCGTATTGCATCGTCGTGTCGGTCGGCTGCAGTATCCTGTTTAACGACAATGCTTCCTCCGGAGGGCTCGATGTCGTCGCGAAGCTGCTGAATAAGTATTTTCATATCGAGCTCGGGAAGGCGATGACCGCTGCGGGCGTCATCATTGCCCTCTCCAGTGCGCTCGCCTATGACTCGAAGACGGTGGTGCTCAGTCTGCTCGGCACCTACTTCAACGGGATCATCCTCGACTACTTCATCTTCGGCCAGACGATCAAAAAGCGCGTCTGCATCGTGTCGCAGAACCACTGCGAGGAGATCCGGCAGTTCATCATCCGCGAGATCGGCGGCGCGACGCTCTATGAGGCGGTCGGTGCCTACAATCTCGAGAAGCACACGGAGATCATCGCGATCGTGACGAAGCATGAGTTCCGTCGACTGATGGATTTCGTGATGAAAGTCGATCCGAAGGCGTTCGTGACAGTGTATAACGTGAATGAGATTCATTATCAGCCGAAACCGAAGTTCTGAGCGGTTACCATGTTTCGCTACGTCTTGACTTAACTGCGTTTGAACAGTAATTCGTCGTTGGATGTGAGGTCATGAATAAATGGCTGGCTTGACGTAAAACTGGAGATAGACGTATTCTTATGTTATCGATTTATGCCTTGAAAACCAGGAGGGATGTGTGATGGCTTCGGGTGAGATGAGTGAGGGAGGAAAGAAGAAATCGTCCGGGATCGGGGGGCTTCTGTTCTATATGGTGCCGGTGGTCGCGGTGGCGGCGATGCTGATTTTCGGCAGGCTGTTCCTGCGTGATTATATGGAGTATAAGGCGGCGGGAGATGAGTACGCGGATCTCGCGGAGGACTATATCCGTGGCGGGGATGCGGATGAGGCCAATGCAGTCGCCGGAAACGCAGATGGCGCTGCGGGAGAGAGTGTGGGCGTGAAGTCACTGCCGTATCCGTCTCTTCAGATCGACTACGATGCGCTGCTGAATACGAATGCGGATTTTGCCTGTGTTCTGTACATCCCGGTGCTGGAGCTCAGGTATCCGGTCGTATACTCCAGTGACAATGTCGACTATCTCCATAAGACCTTCGAGGGAAAGCAGAACTTCGCCGGTACGATTTTCTATGACTGTCTGAGTCCGCATGATTTCCGTGCGAAGAATACTTTTTTCTTCGGTCACAATATGAAAAACGGCTCGATGTTCGGTACGCTGAAAAAGTTTGAGAAGGAACCGGGGCTCTGCGCTTCGAATCCGTATATCTATGTCTATACGAAGGGATATGTGCGAAAGTACCGGATCTTTTCCTTCTATGAGACGACGGATGGGAGTGCTACCTACGATGATTTCGAGGGTACGGATGGCTATGATCAGTATGTGAAGCGCTGTCTTTCGAAGTCGACACTCGCCATCGATGAGCATACCATCGACTTCGCGAAGCGCCCGGCACTGCTCACCCTGTCGACCTGTATCGGACGCTCCGGCGGGAATCAGCGCTTCGTCGTGCATGCGGCACTCGAGGGCGCGTATAAGATGGATTAATCTGAATTCTCTGACAGGAACCCCGGAGGGCCGGCAACAGAGGCACAGTACTGCGAGCTCGGAAGACTCTAAAATTGTCCCCCTAAGAACCAGTAGGCTCTCTGCAAACGACTGAGTTTTCTTGATGAAAACTCAGTGTTGCAGAGAGTGCTAAGGAAAAATTACTCCAACTGGTTCTAAGGGGGACAATTTTGATTCTTCACGACCTCTTCGTATGGCCTCTGTTGTCGGCCCTCCTGGGCTCCTGCCAGAAAAACTTCCGAAAATTACGAAAAAGTCTTGCTATAAATCAAAACAATGGTAGAATAAATATTGTAAAGAGGTGAAGAGGAAAAAAAGGAGCTTCGTGCTCGCGTCTCTTTAACGGTGAGAATCCGACCTAGGTTCTCATTTGAGCAAAACCGAAGTAATTCGGTGACGCAAAGCTACAGGGCCCCACAGTGGGGTAGCCAGTTGCAATCTTCATGGAGAAATCCGAAGGTTAGTTCTCGAATCAAGAATTAATTCAAAGAAGGTTCTAGGTTAACTGGCAGCGGGAGAGTTCCCGGTGCCGATTTTTGTACCTGATTCATTTAAATAGCAAACCCGGAGCAATCCGGCGACGCAAAGCTACAGGGCCCCACGCGGGCAGCCAGTTGCACTTGGAAGGACAAAATGATGAAGAAGCTTCTTAGAACTTTATTCGTTGTTGCATTTTTAGGCATTATGATGAGCATGACCGGTTTCGCACAGAACAACACCGAAGCCGAGGTGATTGCAAAGGTCAACGAAATCCGCGTAGCAAACGGTTTAAACACACTTCGCTATGATGCTTCTCTCAAAGCATCTGCAGATGTAAGAGCAGACGAGCTTACCGTCCGTTTCTCTCACACAAGACCAGATGGATCTGACTGGTACACTGCAAATCCGGATCTCATGTATGGTGAGAACCTCGCAGATGGTTATAACACCGCAGACGCAGTCGTAAACGCGTGGATGGCATCTCCAGAGCATAAGGCGAACATCTTAAAGCCGGATTTCACAACCGTCGCTGTCAGCACAGCCGTAAAGAACGGCAAGACGTACTGGGCACAGGAGTTCGGCATGGACTGATCGCCGGTACGAGTCGCATGACAAGTGAAAAAAAACGAACTGTAGCGCCCATGGCTGATAAAAGCCATGGGCGCTTTCTTCATGTCTGCGTATCCGTCTTGCGTGCCGGACCGCCATCTTAAGAAAAAATTAATGGGGTCTGACCCCATTAATTTTTTCTTAACAGAATCTAAACAGAAGTTTATGGGGTCAGACCCCATAAATTTGCAAAGATTGAGCATGATTTAATGGATTTTTTAAGAGAAGATAAGTTATACTAATCATATTAAGGATGTGCCGGGCGTAAGCGATCCTTTTCGGGGGATATGAATCCTGGTTTATGGGATAGGCACAGATGGTTTCGCAGATGACGATCGAACAGGTGGATGCAGCATGGAAGAGAACGGAGCAAAGAAACACAGGGGGACATTTATCGTCGAGGTCTGCTGTCGCGAGAATGCGAGCTGGCAGGGAAAGGTGACCTGGGCAGATAAGGGACGGTCGCAGCACTTCCGTTCGGCGCTGGAGCTTCTCAAGATGATGGACCAGGCGCTGGATGAGAGCGATCCAAAAGACGACGAAGAGATGTGAGCTGCTTCGCAGGATGCCTCTTCTCTCTTTTTCAAGAGCGGTTTGCAGACAGGGTGGATGTTAGGCATTTCACCGGGGCTTCGAAAAGCAGACCAGGAATCTTCATATAGTACAAACATCCGGAAGTCCAGCTTCTGGATTTTTTTGATTGTGTTTCGAGAACGATTTCGTAAGAAGCGCGAAGATATTTAAATATCGCAGATTTACTTTTTTGGCCGGAACAAGTAGAATACAAGTGACTTTGTAAAGTAGTTTACCAGCGTGGGCGCGACAGAAGAGGTGTGGATAAATGGACAGACTGTATGGCATCAATCTAATCGCGGTGCTCATCGATGCGTATGAGAACCAGGAGTTCAGCGGGCGTCTCATACATCCGTGGAGTGCGGAGGCGATTCCATTTGCGTCCTGCATGGAGCTGATGACGAAGATGGAGGCGCTCTACGATGCGTGGGACTATCCGGAGGCGGCACAGGGCATGCGGGTGTTTATCCGTCATCGGAGTGATGCGGCACCACGGGCGTTTGTTTCAGAGAAACGGCTGACGGAGCTGTCGAAGGAACAGACGCCGCGGGACATCTGGGGAGAGCGTGGCCGTCTCGCGAGCATTTTCGTGCGGACGGAGATGCGGCAGCATGCGAGCTGGCAGGGTGTCGCTGCCTGGATCGAGGGCGATCGCAGCTTCGCTTTTTCGAGCACACTGGAGCTGTTCCGGGCGATCGATCAGAGCGTAAGCGCGCAGTGACGATGTAGAGATCGAACACATCCGCGGTGGATACAGGCAGGATGTGCAGTAGACGCGCAGTGACGATGTAGAGATCGACTGCATTGGCACAGGATAGAAGAGACCGACTGCGATGGTGCAGCGGAGACGCCGGCCCGTGAAGAAAGAAATGGCGGGCGATAAGAAGAACCTGCAGTCAGGGAGGAGAAACGTGGAGAAGCTGTTTTATGACATGATCACAGAACTTCATATTCGTGAGGGGTTTGCGCAGATCACCTACCAGAATCCGGCGCTTTTTGCTTTCCCGACCACGCCGTTCGGCTACTATGAGGCACGGGAGCACTTCCTGCGGCAGGAGGTGTATGGCGAGGATGCGGATCGTGTCGAGAACTTCTGGAACGGGGACAAGGTGCGGACCTTCCTCGGCAACGGAAGCCGCCCGGCGATGCAGAAAATCGAGTTCCGCATGCACACGAAGAAGGGGCTCCGCTGGGTAGAGCAGGTCGCGTTCTTTGCGTCTGACGAGGGGCGGCAGGGCGGACTCATGGTCCTGCTTCGCGATATCACGGATGCGAAGGGTGAGCGGATGGATGCGCTCAATGAAAAGGATCGGTTGCAGCGAGAGAAGATCGGTCTCCCGGATATTTTTACCTTCTATCAGAACGCAGAAGCACTGCTCGCACAGTATCCGGAGAAGAAATTCCTCCTGTTTACCACGGATATCAATAATTTCAAGCTCTATGAGGCGATCTATGGCGAGGAAAAGAGCGAGGCGCTGCTGATGATGGCAGCGGACGAGCTGAAGAAGCAGCTTCAGACGACGCTCGGCACCGCGGGCTACCTGGGGGATGATTACTTCTGCTGCATGTTCGCGACGGAGCGGGACACGCGGGAAGTCGTAGAGATCGTACAGAAGACGATTCAGCAGCTCGCGGATGCGACTATGGGCTTCTCCGAGTCCGTCGGCATCTATGAAATCACCGACCGCAGCGAGCATATCGAAAATATGTACGATAAGTCGCTGCTCGCGCTGAACACCGTGCGCTATAACCATAAGGAAAACATCGCGGTATTCCGCCCGAACATGTTTATGTCGAAGGACCGGGAGGCCGCGATGATCCAGGATATCATCCGCGGCATCCAGGCCGGGGAATTCACCTTCTATACGCAGCCGGTCGTGGATATCAGCTGCGGTAAGCCGGTCAGCATGGAGGCGCTCGTGCGCTGGGTGAAGGACGGTCACGTGATCTCGCCGGGCGAGTACATCCCGCTCCTCGAGCGCAGCGGCTACGTGGTCATGCTCGACCAGTACATCTGGGAGCGGGTCTTCGAGCGGCAGCGCGCGATGCTCGATCAGGGTGTCGAAACCATCACCTGCTCGGTCAATGTTTCGAGAATCGACTTCGAGCTCATCGACGTAGCACAGCTTTTCGCGTCACTGAAGGAGAAGTACCGTATCGATCCGCAGATGATCGGGATCGAGGTGACGGAGTCTGCCTATGTGGATAACTATGACCGCGTGCAGAAGACCGTCTCGCGCCTGCACGAGCTCGGCTTCCGGATCTATCTCGACGATTTCGGCTCCGGCTACTCGAACCTGAACTCCCTCAGCGACATGAAGCTCGACATCCTGAAGCTCGACATGAAATTCGTGCAGGGGAAGGATGAGCAGAAGACGATCAAGATCATGGAGTCCATCATCAACATGGCGCATCTTCTGAATCTGCCGGTGGTCTGTGAGGGCGTGGAAACAGAGGCCCAGCTCAGGATGGTGAAGGCGCTCGGCATCTACTACGTGCAGGGCTACTACTATTACCGCCCGTTCCCGTACGATCGCATGGAAGAGATCCTGCGGGAGGGCGGCCGTGTCGAGACGGAGGGGATCCGTCTGCATCCGGCGAACCGTATCCACATGGTGGAGATGTTTGATGACAATGTCTACAGCGATACGCTCCTCAATCATATCCTGGGACCGGTGGCGTTCTATGAGATGGATCCCGAGAAGCATGTGGAGCTCGTGCGGGTCAATGATCTCTACTACAGCATCGTGGGCAGCGAAGCCCTGGTGGATGAGAACTACCGCAACCACATCACGGATTATGTCATCAATAAGGAGGATATCGTTCATCTCCTGGAGGCTGCGGAGGTCGATGCACTCACCGGCAGTCAGGAGGACATCCTGTATAAGCGTGCGGACGGGAAGATCATGACGATTCATGCGCATGCCTTCTTCATATCGAAGAGCTCGGATGGGATCGGAAGATATTTCGTAAGTCTTCGAAATTTCACCGTACTCTATGATAGAATACGGAAAGAAGTGACGGCAGAAATCGGGCAGGGGGAAACCGGGCGCCCGGGATGTGCAGTCGCGTCGGCGAAGCGGAAGTCGTAACCGGGCGGCCGTGCGCCGGAACGCGGACAGGGCAGAATCTGTGCGCGACGCGCTGAAGGAGAACGAAATATGAGAACGAAACGACTGGGCGATATGCTGGTGGAGATGAGCCTCATCACCGAGGAGCAGCTCCAGCAGGCCCTGAAGATACAGAAGGAGGAGCACGATCGACTGGGTGCGACGCTGGTGAAGCACGGCTTCATCACGGAGGCGCAGATGGTCGACGCGCTGCGACTGCAGCTGGGTATCGACTACATCGACCTGACGAAGACGGATATCAAGCCGGAGATGTCGCAGTATATCCCGAAGGCGCTGGCCCGCGAGAACCGTATGGTGCCGGTGTCCGTATCGAAGGATATGCTCTTCCTCGCGATGGCCGATCCGACGAACTTCATGGCGATCGAGCAGGCGAAGATGGTCAGCAAGAAGAACATCGTGCCGATGATCGCAGCGGGCAATGCCGTCGACCATGCGATCAGTACGCTGTATGGCAATGAAGGCGCCGCGCAGGCGATGGCGCAGATGCGCGCAGAAGCCGGCCTCGGCGAGGATGAGGTGACGTCCGGTGAGGCGTCTGCCATCACCGAGAGCGGAGACGTGGCGGCACCGACGATCCGGCTCGTAAACTCCATCATCGAGCGTGCCTTCATCGAAAACGCCTCCGATATCCACTGGGAGCCGTCGGAGAAGGATATGATCATCCGCATGCGTATCGATGGACGACTGCATAAGATTCTGACGATCCCGCGGAACCTGCAGGAGTCGGTCATCTCCCGTGTGAAGATCATGTCGCACCTCGATATCGTCGAGCGGCGCGTGCCACAGGATGGCCGCGCCAAGGTACGCCTGAAGGGCGAAGACATTGACCTGCGAGTATCGACGCTGCCGACGATCTACGGCGAGAAGATCGTCATCCGAATCCTGCGCCGGGACGGCAGTCAGCTGAACCGACGCGGCATCGGACTGCCGGTGGGTGAGGACGCGAAGATCGATAAACTGCTGGGCCTCACGTCCGGCGTCATCATGATCGTGGGCCCGACGGGTTCCGGTAAGTCCTCTACCATGTACGCGCTCGTGAACGAGCTGCTGAGTGAGACGACGAACCTGATCACGCTGGAGG
This sequence comes from Oribacterium sp., assembly GCA_004554245.1. Classification (GTDB taxonomy): domain Bacteria; phylum Bacillota; class Clostridia; order Lachnospirales; family Lachnospiraceae; genus Oribacterium. Next base: position 56,758 of record SFND01000019.1, read on the forward strand.
ATCCGGTCGAGTACAACATCCAGGGGGCGACCCAGGTGCAGATCAACGAGAAGGTGGGACTGACCTTCGCGTCGGGTCTGCGTGCGATCCTGCGTCAGGACCCGGACATCATCTGCGTCGGTGAGATCCGAGACGGTGAGACCGCGGAGATCGCGATGCGTGCCGCGATGACCGGACACCTCGTCATCACGACGATCCATACCGAGGATGCAGTGTCGGCCATCGACCGACTGAAGGACATGGGTGTCGCGCCGTACCTGATTTCGGCGGGCGTGCGTGGCATCATCTCGCAGCGACTGCTGCGCCGGATCTGCCCGAACTGTAAGGTGGTCGAGCAGATGACGCCGGATAAGCTTGCGGCCGCGGGACTGCCGTCGCGCCCGGGTCGGATCTTCTACCACGGCCGTGGCTGCGACAACTGCTTCAACACCGGCTACCGTGGACGAATCGGTGACTTCGAGGTGCTCGTCATGAACGACGCGCTCCGGAAGTGCATCACCGACGGCGCGGACAAGCAGGAGTTCCAGCGCCTCGCGCACGAGACCGGCTACGTCACCATGCTCGAAAACGCCGACAAGCTCGTCGACGAAGGCATCACCACCGTCGACGAAGTCATGCGGACGATTACGGGGATTGACTGAGCGGGTGATGAATGGAATCGACAGATCAGGAGATTACAGGTATCGATAAACGAACGCCGCCGACTGTGCGAAAAGCATGGCCGGCGGCGTTTTTTATGTGGATGAGGTTCGGCCTCCGTTGCCGTCCCTCCGGGGTCCCCTGCCTGAACGGTTACGGTTTTGTTTCACAGAAGTTTTACATCGCGTGCAGCGCCCACAGCACCAAAAGGTGAACCGGATAGTAGATATAGAAGAAATATTTATGAAACTTCCGGTGGGTCGCCGCCTGCTGACCGTTATAGAAGTATGCGATGCACACGAAGCCCAGCACCATGCCGAGTGCCTCCGTCAGGCCCTCGAACATCCCATTCGTGAGGCAGGATACCAGAAGAAAGTATGCGACACACTTCAGCATGCCTAGCCGCTGCTCCGTCGGGGCCATGTAAAACTGCTGCTCTTTTGCCTGACTCTTCATCAGAATAGTTTCTCCGTTTTGATACTGATTGGCAGAGTGATCCACTATAGGCGCCGCCGGATGAAACGCCGGGCGCAGGAACAGCACGAGCGGTACGGACAGGAAATTCCAGTCCGTGAAGAGACTCGCGAAGAACAGCAGTACATACAGAAGCTTTCGAAGTCCCCCGTCGGTCACATGGTCATGCACATACAACACGCCGAGGCAGATGAGCAACGTGAATAGCATATTCCCGAAGAAGCCACCGATCGCCAGACTAAACGGCAGCTGCGACAGCAGCGCAAAGAGCAGCAGACGTTTCGCATATCCCCGCACATCATGTGTGTAGAAGTAGCCTTCGATCAGGAAGTAGATCATCACCGGCCCTGTAAACGTCCCGATGCAGAGAAACAGCCGGTAGAGCAGCGACTGCGGCTCCAGAAATATATATGCGACATGATCCAGCGTCATCGCCACGATTGCCAGATATTTGATGGCATCACGCGTCATGAACCGCATATCTGTTTTATTTTCACCCATATTCTTCATCCTCAAAAATAATATCAGAAACCATTATACTCCCTGGAAGCCATGCATGAGTACCGGAAATATGCGGTGAAATCCAGCTGAGCTGTTATCATTTAGATACTTGCTGTGTCGGATTCACTCAATTCTTTAATTGTTGTTTCGGCTTGAATGTTGTACCATTAATGTCAGTGATTTTTCGTGACAGTTTAGTCAGTGAGCTTGGAGAGTAGCAGGAAAACACAGGATTCCGATCTCGGAGTACTGTGCTTCTGATGCTGGTCTGCCGGCACCGGACTGAGCAATTGCAGACGTTTGATAACAGGGGGCTTTATGAAGGTAGCGGAGTATGTTTCACTGGCGGCGGAGCGTGGCGCGTCGGATATCCATCTGATTGCAGGGCTGCCGGCGAAGTGCCGTCTCGACGGCCAGATCGTGAATCTGAGCGAGGAGGTGCTGGCACCGGAGGACTGTGAGCGCCTCGCGCGGGAGATGGCCGGGGTGGACTACGAGAAGATCGAGTCGATCGGCGAGCTCGACTGCGCGGCGACGATCGCGGGGGAGCGTGTTCGTATCAATCTGTTCCGGCAGCAGGGCCACGTCTCGGCGGCGCTGCGAATCCTCAGTAACCACATCCCGGCGCTCGACACACTCGGCCTGCCGAAGGTGGTGAGCAGCTTCCCGTCACTGCAGAAGGGCATCGTGCTGGTCACCGGTGAAACCGGCTCCGGTAAGTCCACGACGCTGGCGGCGATCCTCGATCAGATCAATCATACGCGGAACGAGCACATCATCACGCTGGAGGATCCGATCGAGTACGTCTACACGCCGGACCAGTGCATCATCAATCAGCGCGAGATCGGCACCGACACGCAGTCCTACGCGGAGGGCCTGCGCGCCATCCTGCGTGAGGACCCGGACATCATCCTGATCGGCGAGATGCGTGACCTCGCCACGATAGAGACCGCGCTGACCGCTGCCGAGACCGGCCACCTCGTCTTCGCGACGCTGCACACAAACAGTGCCGTGGACTCGATCGACCGTATCGTGAGCGTGTTCCCGGAGGCACGGCAGGGCCAGATCCGCCTGCAGCTCTCGACGACCCTGAAGGCCGTCCT
>SFND01000050.1 GCA_004554245.1 Oribacterium sp.
GCCTTGCGGCGTTCGTTCAGACGGACGGCGGTCCTGTTCGTGTAGTGCTCCACGGCCTCCTGCTCGGTGGTGCCGTAGACCGAGGCGAACTGCTCGTCGGAGACCTCCGTGGAGTCGGTACGCATGGCGTAGAGGGCGGGGATATTGCGTCTCAGGAAGATCTCCAGCTGGCGCAGGTTGATGAACCGCGTGGAGTCGCTTATGATCGTCGAGAGGAACTTCTCGTACTGCTGGTAGCCTCTCAGCTGGGCCTTCCGGTAGTCCCTTCCCGTGACGACGACGCCGTCCAGACGGAGGCTGTCCCCGAGGATGAACATGTCCGGGTAGAGTCTCAGCTGCCACTTGGAGTCCTGCATGGACTCCGGCACGACCACCTGGAACTCCAGATCGATCTTGCCGTGACGCTCGGCCACGTTGCGGAAGGTGGCGGTGACGTAGGCGGCGTCGATCACGTCGCTGGCGACCATCTCGCCGTTGTCGTCCCTGACCGCCTTCATGATAAGCAGCTCCCGTCCGTCATCGTCCCTGACCTTCAAGGTATCGCGACGCGGCTGGACGGGCATGTACTCGGGAAGGGAAGAGGGCTCCTTGGGGAGGCGCAGCGATGCCGCCGCCTCACTCTCGCGCAGCGTCCTCACCTTGCCCGGGGTGGAGCAGGAGAGGACGGCACCGAGCAGCACCGCCATCAGGGCCGCAGCCCTGACTCCTTCCTTCCGTATGTCTGTCAGAACACCCATACCAGTGACGCTATTATGCTTGACGGAAGGATGAACCACTTGCTGCCGGAGTCCGTCACCCGGCCGCACTTCGGGCAGGAGTAGGCGGTGTACAGCGTGTACCCGCCCCAGAGGGCGGCTCCGAACTCGAGGTTCAGGTGCTCGTGGAGCATCATCGTGTAGCCCCGTTTCACGGGAGATAATGCCGCCGCGGTTATATTCCTGGTACTGGCCCTGGAAGCCCATCCACCAGCCGGAGTAGACGTACCAAGGCCACCACCTCACGCCCAGGGCGTAGGTCTGGTGACGGTACTGGAGCTGCGTGCTCGGGTCGTTGGCATTGAAGGTCCATGGGTTGTAACGGGCCTCGCGTTGACGGTGCCGAAGGCCAGCCAGTCGGCGGCGTTCGTCGCCACGGACCATTTCTGTGCACTGCACAGGAGCGGGACGAGCGAAAGGAGGACGATGAGTATGATTCTTCTGTTCATGGGCGTCTATAGCGAGTGTATCAGGTACGGAGACTTGCCGTTCACCGTGTAGGACGGGGAGATGGTCTGCGTGGTGTTGGCGCTGCGGAGCCAGGTGGCGCTCTTGTAGAGGTACTTGACGGGCAGATAGCTCGACGGATAGATGGCCACCGAGGTCTTACCCGGAGTGGCGCCTCCGGAGGTGATGGTGAACTTCAGCTCCACCGACGTGATGTCGGCATGCAGCTCGCGGGCGTTGCCGTTGCCTATGGCGTTTGCTGCGTCGACGCGGGTGTTGGAGTAAACCTTGTCCATGAGTTCCTTGAGCTTGCCCGAATCGACGGTCTTGGCCGTAAGCCCCGGGACGAGGCTGCACCTGGCCTGCCCTGTCTCGGTGAACTTCACCGTCTCGGGATCGGCCACGCCGAAGAACTGCTTGTGGCGGTAGGTGACCTGTCCCTTCACGGTGATGTCCAGCGTGATGTCGAACTCGGTCTGGAGTGGGTTGTGCCCGGAGAGGAGCATGATCTGCCCGGTGATGTCGTTGTATGAGAAGGTGAGCTGGGTAGGCTTGCGCTCCGGCTCGGTGAAGGTCACGACCGAGATCTCCGATCCCAGCTCCGAGCTGATCTCCGTGCGAAGGGTGTGCTCCCCGGAGACGATGTACGGCAGCTCGAAGGTGTAGGACTCGCTTCTGGCGAAGTCCAGCTCAATGCTGCCTCCGAACTCGCTTCCGAGGTACTTCATCCCGGAGAGCAGGTCCCCGTCCAGATAGAAGGTCACCTCGTAGGCGGTGAGCGAGGACCCCATGCGGTTGCTCAGGATCACCCTCGTGAAGTCCAGGTCCTCCGAGCAGTCCATCCGCACGGCCACGGCGCTCTCCGTCTTGAAGGTGACGGTGTCGCGCCTGCTCACGCCCTCGCGCTCGAACTCCATGTAAAGGGTATGCGAGTCCCCGGAGAGCTTCGGCAGGAGGAACAGCTGCGGGTTCTTCAGACTGAGATCGCACTTGTCGCCCGACTCCACTTCGTTGCCCCTGAGGGTGGTGAGATGGACGGTACTGAGAGTGTCTATGATGTAGTTGAGCACATACGCCCCTTCCGTGCCGCTGTCCAGTCGCACGGAAAGGGTGTTTGAGAGGTACTCGCTGTTGAACGCCACCTCGGTGGCCACCTCGAAGCCGAGGTCCCTGACGGCCTCCCTCTGCTCGAACTTGGAGCATGAGAGAGCCGCCGCCGTCATCAGGACGGCTGCTGTCATTCTTGCTTTCATCACTTGTGAAGGTTAATGCGGACACCGACCGAGCCGGTCAGGTTCCAGATGTCAGACTTTATAGATGTGCCGAGGGTCACGGGGCACTGGACCCCGATGACCAGGGCTGCGGACCGTCCCATGAAGACCTCCATCTCCAGCTCGGGGACTGCACCGTAGGCGAACTCCACCTTCGGCAGGTCCGTCGACAGCTCCTCCGGGAGTACCCTGAACGCCTCGTACTGGTTGAGTCCCACGAAGAGGCTGCCGCCGAGGTACAGGTTGAATACCCTGTTGTATGTGCCGGCCAGGCGGTAGAGCCATCCACCGTAGGCGCTCCAGGCTATGTGGTCGTACATGACGTCATGCTCCACGCCGGTATCGGCCGCTATGAGGTGGTTCCAGTCCACCGCCCTCACTCCCGCCTTCCAGAAGGAGGAGCGGGCATAGCCGCCGACATAAAGATCCATACCGCCGGACGGGACGGCATAGGCCGATACCATCGGCGCAAGACCGACGGCCAGGCTGCCCCTTCGGCGGTCCGCTGGGCACGGGCCTCGCCCGCAACCGTCAGAAGCACGGCCACAAGAAGGCACGTGCAGATAGTCTTTCCGTTAAGTGACATAATTATCTCTTGCTGATTTTCCCGCAAAGATAATTATTTATTTACATTATATATATTATTTGCTTACTTTATTTTTATTTTTACTTTACATCTTTTATTTATAATAATCCTGAGAGGGCGTAGAGGCCTGCTACGGAAGTGTTCAAAGACCATAAAGACGGAAAGGCAGAGTTCGTGACAATATCCGCCAGGCTCCGGAAATAATTTTAGTGTATTATACTCTATTTTCAAAATAGTTCCTATATTTGCGTAGAGTATTATACACTATTATGGAAACTGACTTCAATTTCATCACAAAGAAGAGAGGCAGGAAAGGCGAAGGACGTGCAACCGTCTTCAAGGCCGTTCAACTGCCTGTCGACATCATCGACGAGCTGAAGATCTACAGGGATGTCTATGGATTCCTGCAGTCAAAGACCAAGGATGCCGAGGGTAATCCCATACCGGAGAAAGTGTCCTTCGAACAGATGCTTCGGCGCTGGATGGACAACGTGGACTGCTTCGATCCTGAGGCTCACGCCATGGTGAACAGCATCCTCCGCGAGAGAAGGGACCTTCCGCCGACATATGAAGTGGACCCGTTCAGGTACCCTATCAACGAATTCCGGTATATGTTCGAGACCGACGAAGGGGAGGTTGAATGCGACTTCATGGCAGGGACATTCGAGTGCCATGATGCTGAGAGTAGCTACA
>SFND01000051.1 GCA_004554245.1 Oribacterium sp.
AGGATATCAAAGTACTTGTCGTGTGTTGCGAGGGGGAAGATGCAGAGATAGAAAAGCACATAAATCGTCATCAGAGTACTGGTGATGCGACCAAAGCGTTGATTAATACGGTCGCTTTCTGGGCCGACTGCATTCTGCATTCCGATTGAGTTCTTTTCTCCTGCTGCCGTCTTTACTTCCTGTACGGCTTTTGCTGTGTTTCCGGATTTCTTTTGCTTACTCATAAAGAAGCTCCTTTATGTAATCGATCGTAATAGTTTTCAGTATGACAGTGAATACATCATCCACATGGGCAGATCGTCTATCCAAGGCCATCCATGCCATGAAATATGTCCATGTAGCAAATTTCAGCGCCAAATCGCCCCTTCGGTCAATCCGCGCTGAAATCTGTCTGTGTCGTTCGTATTATGCGCCAGGGCCTTCGACGAGTTCACTGCCTGGTCCGCCAGGGATGACTTCGCTGGTATGGCTGCTGCCCGGTCCTTCGCTGCTGTTGTTTGAGCTGGAGCCTGGGCCGGCGGTGCTGCTGTTATGATTCGAGCTGGAGCCGCCCGGGCCGTCGTAGCTGTTCTCCGGGGTCTTGCCCGGCTCTTCGATGGTTTCCTTCTGGCTCTCCTTCGTCTCCGAGCTGTTGTCCTTCTTCGACTCCTTCGTCTCGTCCTTCGAGTTTTCCTTCGTTTCCTTCTGGTTTTCCTTGGTTTCCTTCGTCGGACCTTCGATGATCTCGCCCTCGTCGGTCTCAGATTCCTTGGTTTCGCCTTCCTTCGTTTCCTTCGTCTCGTCGGACTTCGTCGTTTCCGTGTCGGCCTTGATCTTATTGCCGTCGGCATCCGTCTCGTAGATGTACTTGCCGTTCTTGTCGACGCCCTTGATGAGGTAGCCGTTCTTGTCGGTCTTCGGGACCTTGATGACATTGCCGTCGGCGTCGGTTTCGGACTCCTTCGTTTCATTGGCCTTCGTCTCGGTATTTGCCTTGATCTTGTTACCGTCCGCGTCGGTCTCGTAGATGTACTTGCCGTCGGCGTCGATGCCCTTGATCAGGTAGCCGTCCTTGTCGGTCTTCGGCTTCTTGATGGTCTCACCATTCTCGTCGGTCTCAGCCTTCGTCTTCTCGATTTCGTCCTCGTCGGACTTCGTGAACTTCTTATCCGACTCCTCCGTCTCCTTATGGCTCGCATAGTAGCCGGAGTCGTCCGAGATCTTCTGGGAGTAGCGCTTCACCGCATCCGATACGGTGTAGTTCTCATCCGCGAAGAGGATGCTGTGGAGCCAGACGACATTGGACTCCAGTGTCGCCGGAATGACGCATGCGCCCTTCTTCCCCATCATCTGATCCTTCAGGTCCTTCGGGAAGCCGACGGACTCACGGATGTTGTAGCGGGAGATGCCCTTCGCGAGCTCGATGATGTCGGCGGTGTCGATGTTGAAGGCCACCTGTGGGAGCACGGTGTCGATGATCTTCGTGAGGGTCGCGAGGTCGGTCTTCTTCGCGAGGTCGAGGCACTGCGAGATGACTTCACGCTGACGCTTCGTACGCTCGAAATCGCTGTCCATGTAGCGGAGGCGGGCGTAGGCCACGGCCTGGACGCCGTTCAGGTGCTGCGGGCCGGCCTTCTTGATGTACATGGCGGCCGGGTTCTGTGCGCTGATGCCGGACTTCAGGCAGGTTTCGTGAATGTAGGCATTCATATAGTAGAAAGCTGCCTTCGAGACGTCGATGTCCACGCCGCCGAGGAGGTCGATGACGTCCGCCACGGCCTTCCAGTTGAAGGTGACGTAATTCTCGATGTCGAGGTCGAGGTTTTTATTCAGCATCGCGACGGCCTGCTCCGGTCCGCCCTCGGCGTAGGCGGCGTTACTCTTCGAGTAGCGGTCACCCTTTCCGATGTTCAGGTAGGTATCACGGTAGACGGAGGTCAGCGGTGCCCATGTTGACGTTTGCGATGATCTGCACATCGGCATTCGCGCCCTTGCCGACGTCGCCGTTACGGGAGTCGACGCCGAAGACGGCGACGGTCCAGTAGCCGGACATCTTCTGCTTCTGGGAGATGTCGATGTTGTCGTTTCGTACCTTGCTGACGTCGAAGGCGACGTCGGCGGTCATGTGCATGTAGCGGTAGACGAAGCCGAAGCCGAAGATGCAGACGAGGGTCAGGAGCTCGACGATCACCATGGTGATGATGCGGGTGCGGCGGGCCTTCTTCTTTTTGTCGCGCATGCGGCGCTCGTAGTCGGCGTCGAACTG
>SFND01000052.1 GCA_004554245.1 Oribacterium sp.
ATGGCTTACAGAATCATAAGACCGGCCACCCATGAGGAGTGGCTTGAAGAGAGAAAGAAGGGCATCGGATCTTCCGATGCCGGAACGATAATGGGTGTCAGCCCCTTCTCCACGCCGCGCAAGCTCTACGAGGTCCGAAAGGGCCTGAGAGCCCCTGACCCGGAGAACGACGCCATGGCCGAGGGCCATATCCTCGAGCCCGCCATAGCGGAGTGGTTCGCCTGGAAGACGGGCAACATCGTTGACGTCACCTCCGAAGGGGACTGGATGGCGGTGGACACCGAGAGGGACTACCTTAGGGTCAGCCCCGACCGCCTCTGGTGGCCGAAGGGCACGCCCGCCGAGGGGCAGACTCTCGCGAATGCGAGGATACTGGAGATAAAGCGCACAGGCAAGGCCGTGTATAAGGACGACCTGCCCGACTACTGGTACTGCCAGATACAGTACCAGATGGGCATCATGGGAGTCGGCAGCGGCGCTCTGTGCTGGCTGAGCTTCGCTCCGGGGGCAAACCACTTCGACTACGTGGAGATCGATTTCAACCCTCCGTTCTTCGACGAGCTAATAAAGAGGATCGACCGCTTCTGGCACGAGAATCTCCTCGCCGGGGTATGCCCTCCGGACATCAACGCGGAGGACGTGCTGAGGAGCTTCCCCGAGGCGCGCAAGGGGAGCGAGGCAGAGGCGACCGAGAACGACCACGCGATGTGGAAGGCCCTCAAGGAGTGCCGGAGCCAGCTGAAGGAGCTCGAAGAGAGAGAGGAGACTCTGACCGATGCGCTGAAGATGGCCACCGGAGGATGCGAGGCCCTCGTCTTCACGGATAGGGACACCGGGGAGGTGAAGACCCTCGCCACCTGGAAGAACAGCTCCAGGACCGTCTTCGACGAGGACACGTTCAAGGCAGACCGTCCTGACCTCTGGGACAGGTACACGAGCACTCAGACGACCGTCACCCTCTACGCCAGGAGCCTCCAGAAGGACGAACCGGAGGTCTACGGGAAGTACGCAACCAAGACTGCCGGAGCAAGAAAATTCTTGCTGAAGTAATTTAATAATAGTTTTATGTAATTATTTACTTGCGTTATGTAAATTTATAATTATCTTTGCGAAGCAAGAGAAAAGGATACAATATGGCACAGAACCAGTCACTGGTCGGCAGCATCGACCTTTCTGCGCTCAATGGAGTGCAGATAAACACCACCGTGAACGGAAAGCGTTCCATCGTCATTCCCGTGGACACCAATCCTGCGATCTTCATCGGGGCGAGGGACAAGGGCGGACATATCTACATGGACATCGAGGTCCGCGAGAGTCCGGAGGGGAAGTACGGAAACACCCACTTCATCAAGCTCGGATTGGGAAAGAAGAAGCGCGAGGAGATGGGCCTGACCGATGAGCAGGCAAGGCAGTACACTCCCATCATAGGAAATCTGCGCCCGAGGGGGCAGCGGCAGGATGCGGAGGATCTTCCGGAATAGATACACCCATGTAAACACATTCATATGCAACAAAACAGGCAGGCCCACATCTCGTAAATGACAGTGATGTACTAAACACATTTTTCTTCATTCTACACAGATAATGCTCAAGGGGCAATATGCCGACGGTCCGTGACGATGTGAATCGCCACGGATTTTTTATTGATATGGCTCGCGAACCTTCGTCTTACGGGTACTCCCTGACGAGGCAATGCCCTGCCTCAGGATATTGGTTGCTGCGTTCGCATCCCTGTCGTGATGCGTTCCGCACTCCGGACAGGTCCAATGCCTGTCACGAAGACTCAGATGTTCATTGACATACTGACATACAGAACAGGTCCTGCTGCTCGGATAGAACCTGTCCACCTTGCGCACCTCGCAGCCGTACTTGGATGCCGTATGCTCGAGTTTCTGCACGAACGAGCCGAAGGCGAGGTCCGCCATCTTTCTACCCCACAGACGGGACATCCCTGCCAGCTGCAGGTCCTCCACGCAGAGCGTGTCGTAGGCACGGCACAGCTCGTGGGCGAGCTTCCACTGCCAGTCGTCACGGCGATTCGTGATCTCCTCGTGGATGCGGTCAAGGGCGAGCCTCGCCGCACGGCGGTGAGACGAGCCTCTTTCGCACCTGGACAGACGGCGGGAGGCCTTGCGCAGGTCGCTCAGTCCCTGCCTGAGGAACAGCGGATTATCAATCTTCGTCCCGTCGCTCAGGGTGAGGTAGGTCTTCAGACCGAAGTCCATCCCGACCGATGCACCATCGTGTGTCTTTCGGCGGGGTTGCGCAACCGCATCGGTGACGATGTACAGGTAGTACTCGCCGAGAGGACTGCGCCTGATCCGGATCTGCTTGACTTGTCCCTCCCACGGACGGGAATACGAGAACTGGAAGTGCTGCTTTATGGAATTCAGGACAAGCACGTTGGAGTTCAGCTTGAATCCGCCCTGCTTGTACACGATGCTTCGGAACTGCTCGGCGCGCTTGAACTTCGGCGGTCTGGTCGACAAGTGCAGAAAAAAACGCTGGTACGAGGCATCAAGCCTCTCCAATATCTCCTGGACGGTCTGGCTGTGCAGACGGCAGCGGCTGATACGCTTTGCAAAATGCTTTTGCATTGTATTCAAACCGATGTATCCGTTAAACAGACGGTAGTAGCGTTTCTGAAGTGCGAGGGCGTGGTTCCAGACAAAACAGGCCTCGCGCAGCATCGCATCTATATTGCGGTTGCGCTTTGAACTGTAGAGTTTGTACCTGTATGTCAACATGGTACGAATATACTAAAAACCATTGAATTATGAAAACGAATGTGGGCGCTTTCATCCACCCCGTTTGAAGACGGGAGCTTTCCCGCGCCTATTTTGTAATTTTAACATTGATTCCGGCCTGCGACGCACTATTTAAGAGCTTAGGTAGATTCCTCAAGACCAAAAGACGATGCAAACCACTCACCACGATACATTGAATACTGTCACCTGTCACGAACTGTCCGACAACAGGACAGACCATCCTGGAAGTGGATGTGGAGACCCTCTCCCGCCGCATGTTCCGGAAGTCTTGCCTTCGCCGACGTTCCCTTCGGCCTCCTGCCGTGCGTGGAACGGGTTAGGAAGGCAGTCCCTGTCCCTTCTCACATGCTTTCGCGTTATCCGGCCTAACGCGGAAGCGGGTGAGGCTCCTGGACGCTGGGACACGCCGTCCGGAACATGCTTCCCTGTCTTTCTCCACATCTGCTTTCAGGCCCGCTGCGGACAGCTAATGCTGGCGGGTCGTGTCCCGGCAACACGTTGCCCGGACACCCGCAGGAGCCTGTGCGCATCTGTGGGAAAGACTCCTGCC
>SFND01000053.1 GCA_004554245.1 Oribacterium sp.
ATCGTCAAGGGACGACATGGCGGAGGTCCTCCGCACAGGAGCGTCGTCTCCGATGACGGCCATGGGCTGCCCTTGCGGAGCTGCGGGCTGCTCTCCCCGTGCCGCCGCGGCAGCGGCCCTGCTGATGCTATCCTTCTGCGCCTCGCCGGTCCGCACCGCCGCGTCGGTGTTCTCGTAGTACTGCCTCATGCGGTATTCCCTGTAGTCGGGGTCTCCGGGACGGGGCTCGCCGCCTCTGCGTCTTCCAGTTGACGACGATCCACCCGAGGAGCGCCGCTCCGTCTGAGGGGTGCCGTCCTGCGAGGTTATCTCCGAGAGCATGTCCTCCTCGGTGACCGTCCGGCGCCTGCCGCCCGCATCCTCCTGATTATCCGCATAGAGGTCCTCCAGCTCGGCCTTTTCCCACAGCTCCTCGTTCTTGCGGTATGCACTTATCTTCGACTTCTCCGGATCCCTCGTGTCGGCATCCGACCTTGGGGGCCTCTTCCTCCTCCCCGGCGCTCTCCCTGCCGCCGGAGAAGAACTTGTAGGCGAAAATGCCGGCGATGAGCACCATCATGATGATGAAAAGGCCCGTCTTCTGCTGCTTGGACATCTGTCCGATGTCCAGGTTGAACTTCTTCAGTTTCATTGCCTTTCTCCTAAAATAGTGTGATTAACTCATAGACCGCCACCGCTATGCAGCCAAGGACGGCAAGGAGGGGGAGGAGCGAGCCCCGTCCTCCCTTCCTGTAGCGGTCGAGCACCGTCCCGGCCAGTTCCTTCAGCAGTCCCATGGCCTAGTTCCTCTTCCTCGTGCCGAGCTTCTCGTTGGACTCGACGCGGAACTGCTCCAGCATCAGCCCGTGCGGGTTGTCCTTCGAGCGTCCCACATCCACCAGACGGCAGGAGGTCACCATGTCGTATGCGGTGATGTTGCTCTCCCGGATGAGGTAGAGCTTGCCGTAGGTGGTAGCCCCGTACGGGTAGGTCTTCATGTCGACCTTCACCGAGTCGAGGGCGAACTGCTGGCTGATGTTCGCCGACACGAGCCTCTGGTAGAAGCCCTGCTCGGAGAGGTCGGACCAGTAGTTGTACGCCGAGCGGTCGCTCATCAGCAGAGCCCTGTCGATATTGCTCTTGATGGCCTCGCTGGAGGGCGAGAGGTTCAGCATCAGCTCGTGGAAGCGGGTCACATGGTCCTCCACCTCCAGCGAGCGCTGGAAGGAGTCGTCGGAGGCCATCGTGGCGCTCATCGCATTACCCCTGTCCAGGACGTAGATGTTGGACATCTCCGAGCCGATGAACCTGAGCGCGAACACCATGCATCCCAGGGCCACGAGCCCTGACACGGCCACAGCCGCAACGGAGAGCCTCGCCATGTTGGCGGAGCTCGACTTCATAGTCACCATTTCCTTGATTATCTTTTCCATATCTATGAATTGATTGATTTAATAACACTATTTGAACATCCTCCTGCCGATGCTCTGCATCGACTTCTCGAAGCCCGACTGGGCGTTGCCCGAACCGGCGGAGTTGATCCACCACGAGGCGAGCTTCGGTATCGCCATGATGCCGGCGATGGTCACGGCGATGAGTCCGATCCCTATCACGAAGATGCCGGCGTCAAGGCCTCCCTTGACCAGCATCCCGCATATCCTCTCGAAGTAGCCGTTCAGAAGACCCATCACCACGAACCCCAGCGGCACCCAGAGCGAGATCTGGATATATCTGGCTATCCATCCTGCCAACCCGCTCTTCCAACCCTCCGGGATGGTTAGGGCGATGATGAACGGCCCTCCGAGCTGCATCAGCGCGAGGTAGAGCGCCGCCAGCATCTCGAAGACGAAGAAGATCATCTCCGTGACGAGCTTTCCGCAGAAGGTCAGCGCCGTGAGCAGCGACAGCTCGGCCCCCTTGGTGAAGGACTGCGCCGCTATCCTGATGCCCTGCCAGAGCTTCTTCCAGAAACCCCACGACTCCTGCTCGGCGAGCCGCTCGGTGGCCTCGGTAATCTTCTGCTGCTCGGCCTTCAGCGACGAGAAGGCGTCCCCGATGGTCGAGGTCAGCTCGGAGATGCTCCCTCCGGAGCACTCCGCGATGTCCCTCGTG
>SFND01000054.1 GCA_004554245.1 Oribacterium sp.
CTCTGGCATTTCGACAGCAGCGGCTTCGACTTCCCCGCCATCCGCCTCTCCGGTATTCACCCGGAGCTGTACAGCATTTATCAGGCGGCGAAGACCATTTCCGTTGGCGGTGACAACATCGTGATAGAGGACCTTGCTTTTTCCGAGCTGGTCAGCGACAGAGCCTTCCGGCTCATCCTCGGAGCACTCCTGCTGTGCAGGTATGGCGAGGTGGTCTTAAATCTGGAAAGAAAAACGGAGGAGAAAACATGATGATTCAAGCGGTTCTCAGTAATCCCAAACACCCGGAATACGGGGTGGCGACCATCCCATTCCCCATCCCACATGACCAGTACGCACACTGCATGGAACTGCTGGAGGCGTTGGAGATCGGCGATGCGGTCAAGGCGGACTGCAAGGTGGAGAAGATCGACAGCTTCTATACTGTCCTCAAGCGCACGGAGATGCTCACGGTCAATGTGGAGGAGCTGAACTACCTCGCCAAGAGACTGGACAGCTTCGACACCGGCGAGGCCGCACAGCTTCAGGCGATGGCGCACAAGCTTGAGCTCTTCGAGCTGAAGGATCTCATCAACCTGACCTTCTGCTGCCAGCAAGCCACGGTCATCACCGACTTTTCCGACCTCGCCGCCATCGGCCGTGACCACTACATGAACCTGCACGGCGGCAGCGCAAGCGTGGATGAGCTGAACAAACTGGATGGCGAGGGAACCGCGCTGCGGCTCATTGAAAGCGGCAGCGGCACGATCACCCCCTACGGCGTGGTCTACGACAACGGCATGAAGTTAGAGCCGGTCTATGACGGCCGGTTTTTTCCCTGGAGGACACAGAACACATCACATGGCTGTTCCTCCCCATGGTGCAAGAGGAGATCGACCGCGCCCTCCTTCGTGGGGGCATCACAGATTCCGCCGATGTCCGCCTGCGGCTGGAGGACAGCCAGCTTCCCAACGAGGTGGATGTTCTTCTGGATATGGAGTACGAAACTCTCTCCGACCTCAACGAATTGGCAGAGGCGACGGATGGGTTATCAAAAGCGGATATGGAAAAGCTGGGCGCCGTGGTCATGCTGGCAGAGCCAAAGTCTGCGGCACAGATCAAAAACCTTGCGGAAAGCCTCGATCTGTTTGACTTCGCCCCCGGCGCACACTCTCCCGCCGAGTACGGCAAGTACATGATTCGTCAGTCCGGGCGTTTCGACTATGACGAAAATCTCGACGCTTTTTATGACTATGAGAAGTACGGCACGGAGCGCATGAACGCCGAGGACGGGATGTTCACCGACCGGGGTTACATCGCCTATAAGGGCTATTACAGTATGGAGGAAGTAATGAACGGCAGCCAGAGCAGCCACATGGAGATGGGAGGGATGATGTGATCATTCAAGCAGAACTCAGGCGGAAACAGTCCGAGTATGAAGGCGAAGCATGCAGTGTAGATAAGGTAATCGAGTTACCCGCCCAGCGGTTCCAACAGTTCAGCCGCGCACTGCTGGCTGACTATGATTTCATCGCAGAGAACAAAAATGCCATCCGGCACGATGATGACGCCAGACACTGCCTGCTCATCCTTGACGCGGAGGGAATGGGCGGTTTCCTTGTTGACCCACAGGGGCACAACTATGCCCGGTACAGTGCTTTTATCCCCAACGCCCGCAGTTTGCTGACACCGGATATGGGGATCGACCGCAGCTACCTTTCGCCGGCAGAGCCTTGGCGGGATGAGAGCAGGGATGAAATGCTCCGCATGACGCTGCGTGTCGATGGAAAGCCGGACTACACCCTCGTCCTCCCCGCTGATGAGGAATACCTGGACGCGGTGAAGGCTTACCTCGATATTGATGTTTTCGCGGATGCCATGATCTGCGATATTCGCTTCAAGGTGCCTTACATCGGCGAACTGATCTGCGACACGGATTGCTCCGCCGTGGAGGATTACAACGATTTTGCCGAAGCCTTGGAGAACATCTGGCAGCAGGACGGGCTGCTTCTGACCTACGCCGCCGTGCTGGAGGCAGAGAAGCCGGAAACCCTGCACCGTGCCTGTGATCTCCTGCAAGATCTGGACAACTACCAGCGCATCACGGAG
>SFND01000055.1 GCA_004554245.1 Oribacterium sp.
ACGGCCGCCGTTTACCGGGGCTTCAATTCAAAGCTTCTCTTGCGATGACTTCTCCTCTTAACCTTCCGGCACCGGGCAGGTGTCAGGCTGTATACTTCATCTTTAAATTTCGCACAGCCCTGTGTTTTTGTTAAACAGTTGCCTGGACCTATTCTCTGCGCCCACATCGCTGTGGGACCCCTTATCCCGAAGTTACGAGGTCAATTTGCCTAGTTCCTTAACGGTGAATCTCTCGAGCGCCTTAGTATGTTCTACCCGACCACGTGTGTCCGTTTCGGTACGGGTGTCGCCGACATATGTTTAGCGGATTTTCTTGGGAGTCTGATTACCCGCGCTGTCTGCTTGCCCGAAGGCTCGCAGTACTGTCAAGTTCAGCTCAAAGGCCGGATTTGCCTGGCCTCCGAATACCTACACTCTTCAACGGACTATTCCGTCAGTCCGCGGCGGTGTCACTCCTCCGTCCCCGCTTCACTCCCGGCGACAGTAACGGAATCTTTACCGTTTCTTCCATCGGGTCCGCCTCGCGGCTGCCCCTTAGGTCCCGACTTACCCTGATCCGATTAGCGTTGATCAGGAAACCTTGGTCTTTCGGCGTGGAGGTTTCTCGCCTCCATTATCGTTACTTATACCTACATTTGCTTTTCCGTACGCTCCAGCCGGCATCGCCACCGACCTTCGCCGCTGTACGGAATGCTCCCCTACCAATCACGCCCTAAGCGTGATTCCATGGCTTCGGTACCGGACTTATGCCCGATTATTATCCACGCGGGATCACTCGACTAGTGAGCTGTTACGCACTCTTTAAATGAATGGCTGCTTCCAAGCCAACATCCTAGCTGTCTATGCAATCCCACCTCGTTATTGTCTTCAACTTAGCCCGGATTTCGGGACCTTAGCCGATGGTCTGAGTTGTTCCTCTCTCGGACGCGGACCTTAGCACCCGCGCCCTTACTCCCGGATATGTCTGACGGCATTCGGAGTTTGTCAGGACTTGATAGGCGGTGAAGCCCTCGCATCCTATCAGTCGCTCTACCTCCGTCAGATTCTCTCCGAGGCTGCACCTAAATACATTTCGGGGAGTACGAGCTATCTCCAAGTTTGATTGGCCTTTCACTCCTACCCTCAGGTCATCCGAAAGCTTTTCAACGGTCCTTCAACCTGCCCAAGGGTAGATCACTTGGTTTCGCGTCCACCTCCGCTGACTCCGGCGCCCTCTTCGGACTCGCTTTCGCTTCGGCTCCGGACATCATTGTCCTTAACCTTGCCAACGACGGTGACTCGTAGGTTCATTATGCAAAAGGCACGCCGTCACGGCACTGAGCCGCTCCGACCGCTTGTAGGCATATGGTTTCAGGGTCTGTTGCACTCCTCTGTTCGAGGTTCTTTTCACCTTTCCCTCACGGTACTGGTTCGCTATCGGTCTCTCGTTAGTATTTAGCCTTACGGGATGGTCCCCGCCAATTCGCCCGGAATTCCTCGTGCTCCGGGTTACTCAGGTGCCGGCTGGAATCGCTGAACGCTTTCGCCTACGGGGCTGTCACCCGCTGCGGCCCGACTTTCCAGTCGGTTCGGCTAGCTTTCAGTTCTTCGTGGCGCCGGTCCTATAACCCCGCACGGCGCATTGCTACGCCTGCGGTTTGGGCTCTTCCGCGTTCGCTCGCCACTACTTGCGGAATCATTGTTATTTTCTCTTCCTATGGGTACTTAGATGTTTCAGTTCCCCACGTTCGCCCACGCGTTCGCGTGTGTCGAGGTCGAGCCTCGACGGGTTGCCCCATTCGGACATCTCCGGATCTCGGTGTATTTGCCACTCCCCGGAGCTTTTCGCAGCTTATCACGTCCTTCTTCGCCTTCGAGAGCCTAGGCATCCTCCATATGCCCTTCTTTGCTTTCTTTTATCTTTTCGCTCTTCGAGTTTCCACTCTTATGAGTTGTTTGCTCGTTCTGTTTCGTTTGCTTCCAATACGTCAATGATCTTTGTTTCGTAGTCCCAGGCAGATTTGAACTGCCGACCTCTACATTATCAGTGTAGCGCTCTAACCAACTGAGCTATAGGACTGCTTTCAATTCCTCTGCCGGGAATCGTATGTCTTGCGATAAATCGACTTCTATTCAGATGAATTCCGAGGGCCGAAGCCCCTCGTCCTTGTCGCAGACGCCCTTGCGGGACATCCTCCGCTGCCGTCATTAAAGGCTGCCAGCTCCAGAAAGGAGGTGTTCCAGCCGCACCTTCCGGTACGGCTACCTTGTTACGACTTAGCCCCAGTCACCAGTCTTACCCTTGACCGCTCCTTGCGGTTACGGCCTTCAGGCACTCCCGGCTCCCATGGCTTGACGGGCGGTGTGTACAAGGCCCGGGAACGTATTCACCGCGCCATGGCTGATGCGCGATTACTAGC